>JANNCO010000392.1:0-2139 GCA_031386655.1 Polaromonas sp.
CGTTGAGCCACGGGCTCGAAGCACGGAACGCAGGGGATAAGAAATTTAGATGTCTGAGCGCAGCGAGTTTCTAAATTTCCCCCGGAGTGAGTACTGGAGATGCTTGCCGAAGGCCCGTGGTGTCGGGTGGCAATAGGCCTAACCCACAGCTGGGCGCGTACAGGAGCAACGTAACGATAAGCCATCTACTAAAACAGCAATGCAAAAAAAAGCCAAGTCTTTCGACTTGGCTTTGGAACTGAGTCCCTGCTACCGCGGCGGTAGCTAGAGGACCCGAGGAGACAACTTTACATACAAACCTATAACGTCACTGTCGGCTATAGGCTGACAAACTAAGCAGAGGATGCACTCTAAAAATATGGGAACCAAGTCACCTATTTCAAGAGCTTACGTAAAACGTTTTCTCGAACCCTTACTGTTGAACCGTCGGACAATAAATCTCGCCCAAAAGTTCAATAGCATTTACAGGACTGTCATCCAGTTGCAAATTAACGCTTTTTGCTGGCAGCTTTGGCTGTAGCAGACACGTTGGCAAAGTTTTGCTCAGCCATGTCGCTGGCTTGTTTGACAGCTTTTTGTACAGAGTCAAATGCGTTGCCTGCGGCGGCTACGGCACTTTTCATTACTGCTACTGCGGTCTCAGAACCGGCAGGTGCGTTTTTAGTGGCGGTGTCTACCATCGACATAAACTTTTTTTGGCCTTCTGCGGCTTGTGCTTCAAAAGCAGCACTGAACTCTGCACCAGCGCCAGAGGCGATGTCGTACAGGTGGCGGCTGTAAGAAGCGGTCTTCTCAGCCAATGGCTGAAACAGGCCAGCTTGTAAGGCCAATAGTTCTTGTGCATCTTTCACGCTCAAGGCGGCTTTAGAGTTGTCAGATGCCTCTGACAATGCGGCTTTGGACGCTTGAATGTTCAATTCGACCAGCTTTTCTACGCCTGCGAAGGCTTTGGTGGTCAGACCAAACAAGGTTTCGACGTTGGCTTTTTGTGCGGCCATGATTTGTTCTACGGTTAGCATAATGTTCTCCAATAATTTAAAAGTTAATGAGTCTTCAGTTTTTGCTACGCCGTGTCGATTCGATCAGGTTACCCTAGAATGTTGCAGTGCAGCATAATATGAAGTATAGGGTAATCCCGCGTAAATGCAAGCACTATTTTGTTGCAGTGCAGCAAAATAGCGCGCTTTAGAGCATAAAACCTAAAAGTTTCAGGGTTATGCACCTACATGCGCGGGGCGCATAGCCCACTGCTGTGTCCGATTAGCAAGCCTGCAGTCACAATACAGCCTGTGCAAGCTTTCTACGCCGACCAATTTGTACTGCCACTGCCCGAAGGCCACCGCTTTCCCATGGGCAAATATCGCCTGCTGCGCGACTGGCTGACCCAGCACCTGCCCAGCGTGCAACTGCAAGTGGCGCATGCCGCAACCGACGGCCAGCTGGCTCTGTGCCACACGCCAGACTACATACAAGGCATCACCTCGGGCAGCATCGACCCCGCCCGCATGCGCGAAATAGGCTTCCCGTGGAGTGAGGCCATGGCTGAACGTGCGCGCAGGTCGGTAGGTGCCAGCGTACAGGCGGCGCGGGCTAGCTTGGGGTTGGCATCGCTACCGCAGGGGCTGGCAACGCTACCGCAGGGGCTACCATCGCCACCGCAGGGGCTGACATCGCTACCGCAGGGCCTGGCTGCCAACCTGGCGGGCGGCACGCACCATAGCTACGCTGACAAAGGCGGTGGGTTTTGCGTATTCAACGACTTTGCCGTCACCGCGCGCCTAATGCAGGCCGAGTGGGCGCGTTACCATCGCTCAGGCCGTCAACCCCTACAGGTGGCCATCATTGACCTGGACGTACACCAAGGCAATGGCACAGCCAGTATTTTTACGCATGACCCCAGCGTGTTCACGTTGTCTATACATGGCGAGAAGAATTTCCCGTTTCGCAAAGAAGCCAGCAGCTTAGATGTGAACCTGCCTGACGGCTGCCAAGACGATGCGTATTTGCATGCGCTAGATCTGGCACTGGACGAGCTGGAGCACCGATTTCAACCAGGGCTGGTGCTGTACCTGGCAGGCGCTGACCCGCACGAAGGCGACAGGCTAGGGCGCTTGAAACTAACCTACGACGGGCTAGAGG
>JANNCO010000410.1:0-9154 GCA_031386655.1 Polaromonas sp.
TGCGCGCAGGCTTTGTATGCGGGCTACGGCGCGTTCAGCCTCGTGTTCTTCGTTGTCGGCGTCCACCACGCGCACGGGTTCGCCTTCGCCCAAATCGCTCCACAGTTTTTTAGGAAACAGCTTGGGGTTGGGGCCAATCACGTTGTTGGCGGCGCGCAGTATGGCGCTAGTGCTGCGGTAGTTTTGCTCTAGTTTGATGAGTTTGAGGTTAGGGTAGTCAATCGGCAGTTTTTTCAGGTTGTCCAGTGTGGCACCGCGCCAGCCGTAGATCGACTGGTCATCGTCGCCCACGGCAGTAAATTGGCCTTTACCGCCCACCAACAGTTTGAGCAGCTCGTACTGCGTGGCATTGGTGTCTTGGTATTCGTCTACCAAAATATGCTGAAATTTATCTTGCCAGTGCTGGGTAATCTCGGGCGATTTTTGTAGCAGCTTCAGAGGCAGGCCAATCAGGTCGTCAAAGTCTACCGCTTGGTACGCTGTTAAACGTTCTTCGTAGCGGCCCATGATGGTGGCTGTGACGCGTTCGTTGTCGTCTTTGGCCTGCGCTAGTGCATTGGCAGAATTAAGCCCCGCGTTTTTCCAAGCGCTGATGGCCCATTGGTGCTGCCGTGCTGATGCGTTGTCGGTGCTGCCACCGGCGTCTTTGATCATAGACAGCACATCGTCGCTGTCCAAAATGCTGAACTGTGGTTTTAAGCCCAGCGCCTGTCCGCTCTCGCGCAGCATGCGCACCCCCAGCGCATGAAAGGTGCAAATCACCACCTCTTTGGCCGCGCGGCCCACCAGCGTTTTAGCCCGCTCACGCATTTCGGCGGCGGCTTTGTTGGTAAAAGTGATGGCGGCAATTTTGCTGGGCGTGGCCCCAGCCTGAATCAAGCGGCCAATTTTGTGTGTGATGACCCGCGTTTTGCCCGACCCCGCACCCGCCAGCACCAAGCACGGCCCTTGCAGATAGTTGACGGCCTCTTGCTGGGCAATATTAAGACCGGGGCCGGGGGTAGACATGACGTGCGACGCAATAAACTTAAATAACAGCCGCGAATCATACCGACAAGCTAGGGCTGTTCAGTTGTGCGCGGGTTGATGATGGCGATAAAGTGAATAAATAGTTTCTACGCTGCGTTTGATGCCATATTAGTTGCTGCGCAGCGCCAAAAAAAGCAGTTTGTCAGTCAATTGCAAACCAGCGGCGTATCCAAAGGTGACAATACGCCAGTGCTGCACATCTTGCTAATTACCTTCCCCTTCTTTGCGCTGGTGCTGTGCGGCTACGTGGCCGCGCGGCGCGGTTTGCTGCCGCAGGCGGCTATCCCGGGGCTGAACGCTTTTGTGTTGTACTTTGCGCTGCCGTGCATGTTGTACCGCTTTGGTGCCAATACGCCGGTGGCGCAGCTATTGAACGGGCCGATATTTTTGGTGTATTTGTTGTGTGCGCTGACGATGGTGTCGTTTGCGGTGGCTGTGACGTTGAGTAAGCGTATTAATTGGAACAACGCGGCACTGGGGGCGCTGGTGGCGGCGTTTCCCAACACGGGTTTTATGGGTGTACCGCTGCTGGTAGCCCTGCTGGGCGCGCAGGCGGCGGGCCCCACCATTGCCACCATCATGGTGGACATGCTGGTCACCACCTCGCTGTGTATAGCTTTGTCGCGGCTAGATAATTCTGGCAGCGCAGGCGCGCGCACGGCGGCTAAAAACGCGCTCAAAGGCGTAGCGTCTAACCCCATGCCGTGGTCCATCATGGCGGGGGTGACGGTGTCGTATTTTGCGCTGGTATTGCCCAAGCCGCTGGTGCAAACCATTGGTCTGCTGGCCGACGCCGCGTCGCCTGTGGCATTGTTCACCATAGGCGCGGTGCTGGCGCGTAGCCAAATGACGGCTGCCCAGCCCACGCCGTGGGCAGACTACGTGCCCGTGGCGTTGATCAAGCTGCTGCTGCACCCGCTGCTGGTACTGCTGGTAGGCAGCTCGGCTATAGCGCTGGGTGTGCCGCTGGACCGACAAAGTCTGACCGTCATCGTATTGGTGGCAGCCCTGCCCAGCGCGTCGAATGTGTCGCTATTGGCGGAGAAGTTTGGAGCCGACAATGGGCGCATTGCGCGGATTATTTTGGTGTCTACCGTGCTGGCATTTTTTACGTTTTCGCTGATCGTGCATTTGATGACTGGGTTGTGAACTACTATTAATTTCATAGCTGGTTGAGCAGGTTTTACTTGGGTTACTGGCTTGTTTTGTTGCTAAAAATGCCGTTTGAAGTGGTTTTCTAAGTGTTTTTTTCGCGTTGGTTGGTTCGTTGCACTTGCACGCGCCCGGCTGTGGCGCAGCCCTATCGCCACCCGAACCCCGGGCCTTCGGCAAGCATCTGCGGTACTCGCTACGGGGGAAATTTAGAAACTCGCGCAAGCGCTCAAACATCTAAATTTCTTGTCCCCTGCGCTGCGTTCCTCGAGCCCGGGGCTCGAATCGGGGGCGACATGGCTGCGCCACAGCCGGTCGCTTGTAGTTGGCTGGGGTTTTGCGCATTGTTGGTTACACAGATTGAGTTAGCCATACGCGGCGTTATCGTTCACTCTGACCTTTCGCACATTACATCCGGCGCGCGTGCCTTCAACCTACTACATCCACCAGGGTGAGCGGTGTGAGCGTGTCGATGAAAAAATTGTAGCGAGGCGCGGCCCACCAACCCTAGATGACTACTGCCTATCGCGTGTGTTCGCGGAGATTTTTTGCAGCGACATGTCACGCCGCCCGTCCAAGGTAAACAACGACACCATGCCTTGCCACAGGGGAGTTCAATCCCACGTCATCCATCCAAGGCAAACAACGAGCCAATGCCTTGCCACAGGGGAGCTCATTCCCAAGTCATCCATCCAAGGTAAACAACGAGCCTATGCATCACCACTGGGAAGTTCAATCCCATGTCATCCATCCAAAAAAATACGTTAAAACAGCACTTCAAGCCGTAGATACTGCTCAACCAGCTATTAAATAAATAGCGTTAAGGATTAACCTTAGGCTCTGTAATAAACCCGATTTTGCGCACACCTGCCTGCTGCGCCGCCGCCATGGCTTGGGCTACGCGCTCGTAGCGCACAGCTTTGTCACCACGAATATGCAGTTCGGGTTGCGGGTTTTGTTTGGCAGCACTTTGCAGTTGGGTCATCACCGCGTCGTCGCTGATAGGTTGCTCGTTTAAAAAATACTGGCCGCCTGCATCAACACTTAAACGCAAAGTTTGCGGCTTCGTGTCTTGCGCTTGGTTAGTTGCACGCGGCAGGTCAATGTTGACAGCGTGCTTCATTACCGGCACCGTGATGATGAAAATGATCAACAGCACCAGCATCACATCTACCAGTGGTGTCATGTTGATCTCGTTCATTACCTCGTCGCCGCTATCTTCAAAATTACGATCTTGGTTGCCAAACGCCATCACTTAGCCTTTCTTCAACGCCACAATTTTGGCGCTGCTGTGGGCACCTACACGCGCACCCGTCACATAGTACGAATGCAGGTCGTGCGCAAATCGGTTGAGCTTGCCAGTGACGGCCTTGTTGCCGCGAATCAGTGCGTTGTAGCCTAGCACGGCGGGTATGGCCACCGCCAGGCCCAGCGCGGTCATGATCAGCGCCTCGCCAATGGGGCCTGCCACTTTGTCTATCGACGCTTGGCCTGTGCTGCCGATCGCAATCAATGCATGGTAGATGCCCCATACCGTGCCAAACAAGCCCACAAAGGGCGCAGTCGAACCTACAGATGCCAGTATGGCCAAGCCTGCTTGCAGGCGTGCAGTGGCTTCGTCTATACCGTTGCGCAGGCAGCGGGTGAGCCAGTCGCTCACGTCCAGCGTGTCGTGCAGCTGGGGGTGGCTGTTTTTGTGGTGGGCAATGGCTTCGCGGCCCTCGATAGCCAGCGCGCGAAACGGGTTGCCTGGGTCGTTGCCCAGTGTGTTCAGGCCCTGGGCCAAATCGGCGCTGTGCCAAAACCCCTCGGTGGCTGCAGCTTGCTTGCGCGCTTGGCGCAGCAGCAGCGCTTTGGTGATGATGACCATCCAGCTGGCCAGCGACATCACCAGCAGCAGCAGCGCGACGAAACGCGTTACCCAGTCCCCTTGGGTCCACAGCGTGATGAGTCCAGAAGTAGATTCCATAATTTCTCTCTTTCCAATTTCTAAAAGGTCAGTTCAACGTGAAGTTGATCGGCACATTCACCCACATAGCCTCGGGGGCGCCGCCGCGTTTGCCAGGCACGTAGCGCCACTTCAGCGCAGCGGCCAGCGCGGCATCATCTAGCCGCTCGAACCCGCTGCTGGTGCGTACCTCGCCTTTTTGGGCTGTGCCGTCTGGGCTGATATACACACGCA
The DNA here is from genome assembly GCA_031386655.1 of Polaromonas sp. Lineage (GTDB taxonomy): Bacteria > Pseudomonadota > Gammaproteobacteria > Burkholderiales > Burkholderiaceae_C > JAAFIP01. Next base: position 4,364 of record JANNCO010000410.1, read on the forward strand.
CCACCACTTTGCCGGTCTCGCCCATGCGCTTGCTCACTGGGGGATAAGCGGGTGGTGGGTTGTTCAGGTAGTCGGCGTCGCTGCTGGGCAGCTGGACCGTGGCGGGGGCGGGTGGTGCGGGCGGTGAGGGCGGCATAGCTGGCGCGGCTGGTGTGTGCGCTACCTCAATAGGTGGTGCAGGTGGCGCAGGTGTGGTGGTGCCCAAGGGCGCTGCAGGTGAAGGCGCAGTGTCTTTGACAGCCAGTGGGCGCGGCGCAGGCGGCGCTGGAGGCAGTGGTTTGGGGGCTTTAGGCGTAACTTTAGCTGGCAGTGCAAGTGCAGGTTTGGGGAGTGGTGCTAGCGGTGGTGCTGGCGCAACAGGCTCTGGCGGCTCGATCAATTCGCTGAGCATCTGCACTGGCACAACAGAGTCAGCCGCACGGCGCAACAAGCCGCCCTCCAGGGCTGCCAAGCCGCCCACATGCAGCAGCACCACGGCCGCAGCAATAGCGCCGGGCTGCAGTGCAAAAGAACGTGTGTAGGACGGCACTATGGCTTGCGCCGCAGCGCCCAAGCTGCTGCACTTACCGTAAAAATCAGGCCGCCGGTAAAGGCAAAGAAGGCTTCCATGCTGCGCTCTCCAAAATGGATTGGGCAAGCTGGATGTGCGCCACCTGCGGCACTGTCCCGCAGGCTGTGTGGCCAGCTTTGCGGCAGTGCGCTTGCGGGGCGCTTGTCTGGCATTGAGAATGGATGTCGCGGGCGCCGCTTTCGCATTGCCCGCACTGGGTTGCCACACCCAGCTCCAGTTGAATATCGTCAAAACTCATGCCCGCATGCGCATGGCGCGTAATTTCGCGGTCAGACACTCGGTGGCAGATACAGATGATCATGAACGTATTGTAAATGAGAATGATTCGTAAATACAGAGTTTTCTGCCACTATTTTGTAATCATCTTGCAGTTTATTGTTTAACGTGCAGACCTGCGCATGGTTAGTCTGGCAAGGCTGGCTACCAGCACAGGCCAGGCAGTCAAAACAAGCATCACTGAGTTAAGCCAGCCTTCAAAAAGCAGCATACCCACCAAACCGCTCACTGACACCGCGGCATGGCCCAATGCACGCCAACGGTGCAACTCAAGGGTGATCGACGGGGAAAAAGGCAGCTTCATGGCAAGGGCAGCGGTGTACTGCGCTGCCGAAGGCGCAGTTGCTTTTTAGGCCGTTTGGCCCACCACAGCCAAGCGCCATTGGCCGTGATGAACATGGCAAGCCAAGTGGCCAGTAGCCAAAATAGCTGCAAAGGCCGCCCACCATAGTCACCAAAATGCAGCGGCTGAGACAGCATGACAACCTTTAAATACCACGGGGTAGGGCGTGCTTCGGTTACCAGCCCAGTGGCCGCATCAATCAATGTAATTTCAAACACCTTGGCACTCCATGCCTTGGTACCCGAGGTGAACACACCGTAGTGGTGGTTACCAGAAAATTCCGAGCCCGGAAACACTGCGCCCATAAATCGGGTGTGGGGTTTAAGTTGTGCTGCTGCGGTTATGGCGGTGTCTACATCTACTGCAGCAGCCAAAGGCGGCTTGTCAACATAGGCCCGTGTCATGTCTTTAAGCTCTGTCATGCGCCAGACATTGAAGGCAATAGAGCCAATGGCCAAAAACGCGCCCGTCAAAGTAACTACCGCCAGCCAACCCACCACCACCACGCCGATAAAATTGTGCCAATCCAGCTGTGATGTAACACGCCCTTTGTCGCTGCGAATTTGCCCAAACACAATGCGTTTTACAAAAGGTGTGTACACCATGACACCGGTGACCAGGCTGGTCAACACCAGCAGGGCAATCAACCCACCAAACAGCTGGCCTGGCAGCCCCATCAACCACTGGGCATGCAGATCAAAAACGAACCCCATGAAGGTGTCGTTCCTCAAATCTTTAGTTTGCAAAAGTTGCCCGGTACCTGAATGAAAAAATAAGGGTTTAGCTGCGCCGATAGTCAAATCATTCGCTGGGGCCATGCCCACGGTGGTGATCTCAGGTGTGTGCGCATCGGCAATCACATACAAAGGCACCCGGTCGGTGTAGTGCGCTTTGGCACGTTGCACCATCAATGTTGCGGGTAATCTGTCGCTGGGGTTGTAGTCGGTCACAGTCGGCACGTCGCCCAGCAGAGTTTGCAACTCGTTGTGAAACACCAGCAGCGAACCCGTCAAACACAGCACCAAAAAGAAAGGCGCGCTCACCAGGCCTGTCCAGCGGTGCAGCCACAGGCAAATGCGAAATGCCTTGCTGGCGCGGGGTGCTGCCGTATTCACAAGGTCGCCCGCAGCGGTAAGCGCAATGGAGGTGTTGATCATCAAAATGTAGTGGTTAGCGACGCGCGCACCGTGCGTGGTGCGCCCAGTGCCAGCCTACTGTCGGTAGCGGAGGCGAAGTATTTGCGGTTGTTAATGTTTTCAACATTCAAATTGAACGTAGTGTCTTTTCCGAACAGCTTGCTGGCGTAGCGCAGGCCGGCGTCGTACCGCGTCCATGCAGCAAGTGGCACGGTGTTGCCTGCATCGACAAACTGCTTGCCAAAATACTGCAAGCCCGCAGACAGCGTCAACCCCGGCAGTTGCGCGATGCTGTACGTGGCGTAGATGGGGATATTAATTTTGGGCACGCCCAAAGCTACCTTACCCTCGGTAGCCGGGTCGCCAGTGCCTTTTTGGTGTGGGTTTAATAACAAGGCGCCGCCCACCACGGCCAGGCGTTTGGTAATGTTGCCGCCCGCAGTCAGTTCAAAGCCTGTGTGGTTTTGCTTGCCCGCTTGTACAAAAACATTGCTGGCATTCACATATTCCAGTGGTTTTGAAATATCAAAATAAGCGCCCGTAAGTGCCAGGCCCTGTGCAGTTTCGTATTTGATGCCCGCTTCGTATTGCCGTGCTTTAGCCGATGGCAGTGTTTGAAAAGCGTTGGCTGCGTTTTCTGGCGCTTCACCGCCGCGTTGCAAGCCTTCAGCGTAATTGGCATACACGCTCATGTGCGGTACAGGTTTAAACATCACACCCAGCAAAGGCGATACTTTTTTATCAGATTGGTCTAGCTCTACAGCCCCTGCAGCATCGAAATTAAGGTATCTTATTGACGACTGGCGCAAAGCAATCAGCGCGCTCCATCGGTCATTGAATGTAATACTGTCACTTAAGAATACGCCTGAGGCGCGGCTGTCGGCTGTTCGGCGCTGTGGCACGTTGTCTGGTAGCAGTGGCTGGCTAACATAGGCAGGCGCATACAAATTGGATTCAAAAACACCCAAGGGTACACGGCCTTGGTCACTCGTCCATGTGTCCTTGTTCACAGACAATGCCACATTATGACGAATACCTGCGATTTGCAGCCGCCCGTTGAGGGAAATTTGATAGCTCCTGAAATCAAATTTACTGCCCGGCGTAATGTACACAATGGGATAGCTATAGTCACCTTGTGCATTGGAAATACTGCCGCCTGGCGTTGTGCTGCCTTGGTTAAGTCTTTCGCCCGACAGGCCTTTGACTGCTATCTTCCAATCGGGTGCAAACGACCAACTGGCCCCCACAGTGGCTATTTTCAACTCAGTCTCAAGGTAGCTCCAAGGTTGGTAGAAGTTACTGCGCGCATCAGGCACTTTGGGCAAAGGCAGGTCAGGGGCTAACGTGAAGCCAGCTTGGGGCGCTTCATTGCGCAGCTTGTAGTAGTTGTAGCCTGCCTCCAGGGCAATGTCTCTGGACAGTTGCCAATCGCCAGCGAAGGTTAACAGCCGCCGTCTATCTTTGGCTTGCTCCACATTAGGTTGCCCGCTTTCGGTCATCGCATTGACCCGTACGCCAAATTGCGCTTCTTGCCCAAACCGTCTGCTGATGTCAGTGGCAACACGCGCAGCGTTTTTCTCACGCACGCCTACTGTCACGGTGGTCAGTGGTGTTTTAAGTGGTTTCTTGGGCACCAAATTCACATGCCCGCCAATCGAGGCAAACGGTGCAAACCCATACACCGCTGACGCAGGCCCTTTGATCAACTCAAAGCGCTCGGTGGCCTCCAACGTACCCTGCAGTACAAACAGTGGTGTGCCCGCCAAACCGTCAAATGTGAAACCATCTGCGCCCCCGACGTAGCCGCGCACACCTGTAAAGGTGCTGGCAAATGAGCCATTGGTAGGCACATTGGTTACCGATGGGTCGTTGCGTAGCACCTCGCTGAGTCGAACAGCTTGTTGCCGTTCCAGCAAGTCGCGGCTAAAGCTATTGATAGACACCGGGGTATCCATGACTACTTTTTCACCCAGCGGGCCAAACCGCACTATGGGTACGGTGTAATTGGCAGGTGCAGAGTCCTTGACGTCGACGGATTTAAGCGTAGTCTCATCGTTGGCTGCGGGTACGGCAGTTTGGGCAAATACCGCAGGCAGTGCGCCAGCAGAAAGAACCAATACGACTGCGGCAGCAATGGGGTTGGTGCGAACGTTTTTAGCAGAAGTACCAGGAGAGGCATCATTAAGGTGACGGGCAGGGCGAAGTTTGGGCGTAGTGCGCATGAAGTTGCTTTCTAGTGATACAACAGGCCATCTTTCGGTGGCGGGGTATTTGCTAGCTGCAACTTATGCACAAGGCATAGGTCTGAATTTTCGCTTGCTATGAATATTGTACAAATAATAAAGTGCGTGGTGGTACTGCGCTAAATTTTCACTTGTATCGCGTGGCTAAATAGAGTGACAAAGTTTATAAATTTTCAGCGCACCACGATGTATTGGTAGCCATCGGCTGTATCAAAACTATGG
>JANNCO010000424.1:0-8680 GCA_031386655.1 Polaromonas sp.
CAACCAGATCTTTGCGGTTGGCTTTGCGAATACCCGCCTCAGTGACACCGATGCGTACACCCGCTACCGGGTACAAGCCCAGCGCATTGGGGGAAAGAAGGTTAACAGCCATTGCATGCTCCTGTAGAAGGTATTTTTATAAAAAATCACGGTTCTAGGCCGTAAATACTGCTCAAGCAGCTATTAAATTCATAGTATCGGCTAACAACTGCATCACTCGCCATTTACTCGCTGTTTACTCAGCCACTCAATTGCACCATTCACTCGCGCTGTTCACCCACTTACGCGCAGTGGCGAATATTCAGATGCTAACAACCTGCCTGCTAGTGACAACACGCTCTTGCGCATAAGCTGCAAGCTTACGTCAGCTTGCCGTGGCACTGCTTGAACTTTTTACCACTGCCGCAAGGGCATGGATCGTTGCGGCCTACGCGCGGCATGCCAGCTGCCTCCGATGCTACACGCCGTGTGTCTTCGTCTGCTACGGTTTGCGCTTCGCCAGTCTCGGTGGGTGCGGTGTAGGTCACGTTGGCAATATTTTCTGCGCGCTGTTCCAGCTCGCTGGTGGCTTGCTCAATCTGCTCGTTGGTCTGCACTTTGACGGTCATCAAAATCTTGGTGACTTCGTTTTTAACTTGGTCCAGCAGCTGGCCAAACAACTCAAACGCTTCGCGCTTGTATTCTTGCTTGGGCTGCTTTTGTGCATAGCCGCGCAGGTGAATGCCTTGGCGCAGATAGTCCAGAGACGACAAATGTTCGCGCCAATGGGTGTCCAGGCTTTGCAGCAGCACCATGCGCTCAAACTGGGTGAACTGGCTATTACCCACTTGCTCTACTTTGGCGTCAAATGCCGCGTGCGCAGCTTCGACCACTTTGTCTAGAATTTCGTCGTCGGTGATGGCGCTGGCCTCAGCCACCATGGTGTGCAAATCCAGCTCCATCTGCCAGTCGTTTTGCAGCGCCTGCTCCAGTGCAGGTATGTCCCACTGCTCTTCCACCGACTCGGCAGGCACGTACAGGCGCACCAGATCGGTCATTGCGCCTTCACGCAGCGACTTGATTTGCTCGCTCAAATTGCTTGCGTCCAAAATATCGTTGCGCTGCTGGTAAATTACCTTGCGCTGGTCGTTAGACACATCGTCGTATTCCAGCAGCTGCTTGCGAATGTCAAAGTTGCGCGCTTCTACTTTGCGCTGCGCGCTCTCGATGCTGCGGGTGACGATACCGGCTTCGATCGCTTCGCCCTCGGGCATCTTGAGCTTATCCATGATGGCTTTGACGCGGTCACCCGCAAAAATGCGCATCAGCGAATCATCTAATGACAGGAAAAAACGTGACGAGCCAGGGTCGCCCTGGCGGCCTGAACGGCCGCGCAGTTGGTTGTCTATTCGGCGCGACTCATGGCGCTCGGTGGCCACAATACGCAGGCCACCCAAGGCTTTGACTGCTTCGTGGTTGGCTTGCCACTCGTCTTTGAGCTTGGCTATTTGCACTGCTTTGGCAGCCTCGTCCAAACCCTCGTCGGCTTCGACCATTTTGGACAGGTTCTCAACGTTGCCGCCCAGCACAATGTCGGTACCACGGCCTGCCATGTTGGTGGCAATGGTGATCATTTTGGCGCGGCCTGCTTGGGCAATGATGTCGGCTTCTTTAGCGTGTTGCTTGGCGTTGAGCACTTGGTGTGGCAACTCGGCTTTATCCAGCAGACCAGAAATCAGTTCAGAATTTTCAATCGAGGTGGTGCCTACCAGCACGGGCTGGCCACGCTCATAGCAGTCGCGAATATCGGTGATAGCCGCGTCATAACGCTCTTGGCTGGTTTTGTACACACGGTCTAAAAAGTCTTCGCGGCGGCTGGGGCGGTTCGGTGGCAGCACGGTGGTTTGCAGGCCGTAAATTTCCTGGAACTCATATGCTTCGGTATCTGCCGTACCGGTCATGCCCGACAGCTTGCCGTACAGACGGAAATAGTTTTGAAAAGTAATCGATGCCAGTGTTTGGTTCTCGGCCTGGATTTGCACGCCTTCCTTGGCCTCTACTGCTTGGTGCAAACCATCACTCCAGCGGCGGCCTGTCATCAGGCGGCCGGTAAACTCGTCCACTATGGTGATCTCGCCGTCTTGGTTGACGTACTGCTGGTCGCGGTGGTACAGGTGGTTGGCCCGCAGCGCGGCGTTCAGGTGGTGCATCAAGGTAATGTTGGCAGGGTCGTACAGCGACGCGCCCTCGGGGATCAAACCAGTGTCCGCCAAAATACGCTCGGCGTTCTCGTGGCCTTGCTCGGTCAAAAATACTTGGTGCGACTTTTCGTCCACGGTAAAGTCACCCGGCTTGGTCACGCCCTCGCCTGTGCGGGGGTCGGCCTCGCCTTCCTGGCGGGTGAGCATGGGCACAATTTTATTCAGCGCAATGTAGGTCTCGGTGTGGTCTTCGGCCTGGCCGCTGATGATCAGCGGCGTGCGGGCTTCGTCGATCAAAATAGAATCTACTTCGTCGACGATGGCGTAGTTCAAACCACGCTGTACGCGGTCGGCAGTCTCATACACCATGTTGTCGCGCAGGTAGTCAAAACCAAATTCGTTGTTAGTGCCGTAGGTAATGTCGGCGCGGTAGGCGGCTTGCTTTTCTTCGCGTGGCATATTGGGCAAGTTCACACCCACGCTCATGCCTAAGAAGTTGTACAAGCGGCCCATCCACTGCGCATCGCGATTGGCCAGGTAGTCGTTTACCGTTACAACGTGAACGCCCTTGCCAGACAGCGCGTTCAAATACACGGCCAAGGTAGCGGTCAGGGTTTTGCCTTCGCCGGTGCGCATCTCGGCAATCTTGCCTTGGTGCAGCGCAATAGCGCCTTGCATTTGCACATCGAAGTGGCGCATTTTCATAATCCGCTTGGAGCCTTCGCGCACCACCGCAAAGGCTTCGGGCATGATGGCGTCCAATGTTTCGCCACCCGCTACACGCGTTTTAAATTCTTCAGTTTTAGCCTTCAAAGCATCATCACTCAGCGGCTCCAAGCCTTTTTCCAGCGAACTGATGCGTTCTACGGTTTTGCGGTAAGTCTTAAGCAAGCGGTCATTGCTGCTGCCAAAAATTTGAGTAAGAAAATTAGTAGCCATTCGTAGAGTCTTGGCTAGCGCACCTCATGGCACGCAAAACAAGACAAGTCCTTTGGGTTGAGCAAATCAAAAAAATGGGGCTGCTCGCTACAAAAACAAGCAGTGCGCTGTTGCGCACTGCCTGATTTGCCGCTGGGCCGCTAAACCTTCGATTTTAGCGGCTACTCAGCGGCTTGCGGGCTGGCTGCCTGGCTTTGTGCAGCCGATGCAAGGTTCTTGCGAGTCTTACCCTTGGCCAAGGGAGCGTCGCTTGGCAGTTTTTCACCCGCAGTGAGGAATTTTTGCGGGTCTTGCGGCAGCCCTTGCACCAGCACTTCAAAATGCAAATGCGGCCCTGTCGAACGCCCCGTAGTACCCACAGCGGCTATTTTTTGACCACGTTTGATCAAGTCACCTTTTTTAACAAAAGTCTCCGATGCGTGGGCGTAGCGGGTAATCAGGTCGTTGCCATGGTCAACCTCTACCATATTGCCGTAACCGGAGTGGTATTCTTGCACCACCACTACGCCACCTGCAGCAGCCAAAATAGGCGTGCCTGTGTCAGCTTGAAAGTCCAGCCCAGTGTGCAGCGCCGACCGGCCTGTGATGGGATCGCTGCGAAAACCAAAAGCGGAACCCAAAACACTGCCTGGCACGGGCTGGGCCGTCGGTACCATCATTTTGCGAATTTTCTGGTCGAACAAGCGCGATTCCACCACCGTCAGCAAGTCAACCTTCTGGTTGCTCAAGGCCTCCAGGTCTATCAATGTGGCTTGCAACTCTTGCAAAGTCAGGTCGCGCCCGCCCACCAAAATGCCACCTTTGCCACCCGCATTGACCTTGGCTGCCTCAGGCACAGGTATGCCGGCCAGGCCTGACACACGTTCGGTGATGGACTCTAGCTGAACCACTTTGGCCTGCATTTCACCTACTTTTTTGGCCATGGCATCCAAATTTTCGCGCATAAAACGGTCGCGCTGCTCAAATTCGTCTTTCACCACCAATTTCACCAAGCTGCCAACAATGGGCCATCCCTCGCGCGCACCCTTTAAGAACACCCAGTGGTACAAACCAGCCGCTACCAGCATCAAGGCCAGTGACAAACCCAGCCCCGCCAAAATGAGTTTGGTGCCACTTAAGTGGATGGGCCGTGTCTTCGCTAGCCAGGCATCCGTGATAATCATGTGCATACTGTGCTCCTGAACTCAAAACGGTGACCTTGCATTGCACGCTAAGCCACCTGCTCCCCAACCTGTGTTTATCGCGCTATTATCTGCCCGATTGACCAAACCAATAAAATCGCCCAACGGCCTGCTCTCAATGACTGTGTTTTTTGCCGCTAGTTCTATGGCAATTGGCAGGTAATGTAAGCCACCACTATGTCCACCATCAAAATTGCACCGCGCTACCCACGCGCCCTGCAGCCTAAACAACCCATCTCTGTCATAGAGGCTGTAGAAGGCGCACCCACCTTGGCGCGGCTGGTGTCGGCAGCACGCGAATCGCAAACTTGGCTGAACTCCATTGGCCCATTGTTGCCCGCCGCCCTGCGCAGCGGCGTGAAAGCAGGACCCATAGACAACCAACAATGGTGCTTGCTGGCAGCTAACAGTGCTGTAGCCGCCAAACTACGCCAACTCAGCCCCGCATTGTCAGCGCATTTGCGATCTAAAGGGTTTGATGTACACCTCATTCGCATCAAGGTACAAATGCGAGCTTAGACTTTTTTCGCAGCCCGCCTCGGTTTTTATCTCACACACCTGCGCCTGAAAGCCGTACTGCCCCATCCAACTCTTGGCCGCCGAGCAGTTAGGGCACCAAGTGGCGCTGTACATCACTACGTCGCCCGCCTGCGCACTGGTCGCTAGCAGGGCCAGCTGCTCGGTGCTAGGGTTAGCGCCGATGCGACCCGCGCGGCTGGAGCCCGAGGCATCAGACACTGTGGCGCCAAAATTGTGAAAAACCAGCCAAGCGCTGCAGACCATTGCCAAGCCTATTAAGAGCTTGACCCACGGCACATTGCCCAGAAGACCTTCGCCCGCCGTACCATGCGCGGCCACGTTGCCTTGCGTAGCATGGGCCTGCTGCACCGCCGCCGCATCGCCCCCCGCCTTGGCATAGACCACGCCACAGGCAGGACATTGCCAGTCGGGTACGGTGGTATCTGCGGGGCGCATAGTGCGGCATTTAGGGCAAATGGTGGGCATGGTGTTGTGCAATGAAAGATTGTGCGTCAGTTTAATTTACTATTAATTTTGTAGCTGCTTGAGCAGTATTTACTTGGCTCAAAGGGTTATTCTGTACATGAAGTTATGAAGATTGCAGTGTTTAACAATCCTTTGAATCAGTCTGTAGAGCGATATTTGCCTGCTCGAGCAGCTATTTATTTTGTAGCAAATGCAAAGTAAATAAACTACTTCTGAATCTCTTGCGTCCCTTCGATTTCAGTTCGAGTAACTTTCCCATCTGTATCAAACCAGCGCCACTCACCTGATTTTTTACCATCGGTATATTGACCCTCAATAACAATATGACCGCCTTCGGCAATCACCATAGGGCCATTCCTTGCAACGCACACAGCGCTGAGTCCAGACTTCCCCCAAGGGGTGTATTCAAGCTGCGTGCCTGATGGACATTTAACGTTACGCGCCACCAGCGCGTCATAATTCGTATTAGATTGCGAGCAACCAGTAAAGGCAGCAGTAAAAATGAGCGATGAGAAGACAGTCGTGTAGATTTTAATATTAGAAACCCAAAGGTGGGAGTGGGTTTGGTACGTAAGGTGGGCGAGGCTGTTTCCACCCTGAATCAATAAGTGTCTGACGCGCAAACGACTGGCATTGATTTGTAGGGCCCCAGCGTCCAAGGGGCCGACCAATGCGCAGAGCGTCGTTGACTTTTTTCTCATCAACGCCGTCAACCTTTGCACATGAAGCACCTTTTTCTTTGCTTCTTCCAGTGTGATCGGTAACTTGAACTGGATCGCCCGGCATATCGCCGCTTTGATTGCCAGGGATGTTGCCTCGTGTTCCTCCCATACCAGCTTCCGCTGTATCAGTTTTTAGCCACTGATGATCCAGTGGGTTGTTAGGAATACCGAACGCAGGTTGACTGCAAAGAAAAACATCAAGACCTAACTGGTCCGTGTACTTCAAAGGGTTAGCTAGCGCATAGCCATACCGATTGATACCCCCGCGAAGCCCAATCGGATCCTCAGCCACATACCGCCCAATCTCCCCATCATAGTACCGATGCCAGTTGTAATGCAGCCCCGTCTCCTCGTCCAAATACTGCCCCGGCAGGCGCAGGTTGACATGGATGGTGGGCTTGTCTGGCGTGGTGATGCTGGCTTTGCCAAAGGCGTTGTAGCTGGCCGCCCAAACGAAGTTGCCTGCCTTGTCGGTGGCTTGCAGCGGAGTTTGCAAGTGGTCGTGGTGCAAGTAGGCGAAGCTGTCTTGACCGTTGCTGTTCTTGGTTTTGACGAACAGGGTGCCAGTGGTGAATTCGCTATCGGGCCTAGGGCCGTACTGGGTGGTGATCTGAGGAGGGTTGGTAGCACTTATGCTGCCGTCGGCGTTCAGGGTGATGGCTTGTGTGCTTTCGGCGATCAGGCCTTCGTCGGCGTACTGGAGTTGACCCTTTTTCACGGACACCTTATCGTTAAGTCAAGAAGGAGTCCAAGATGCAGAAACATCACATACCCAAGCCGCCGTACCCAGCGCAATTTCGCCAGCAGATGATTGATTTAGTAGCCACTGGGCGCAGGCCCAGCGAGCTAGCGCGTGAGTTTGGCTGTCACGAAACCAGCATATTGAGCTGGATGCGAGCGGCCAAAGGCGCAGACGGTGCACCGTCAGCACCAGCCACCACAAATGCATCAACACCCCTGAACGCAGCCGAGCGCCAGGAGCTAGTTGAGCTACGCCGCAAGCTACGCCAAGTCCAACAAGAGCGAGACATCCTTGCAAAGGCTACGGCCTGGTTTGCCGGCAAAAGCGAACAGACATCCACACCGTCTACACGCTAATCGCAGCAAATCAGGCCGAACTATCCGTACACGCCATGTGCAAACACCTTAAAGTCTCCAAGAGTGGCTACTACGACTGGGCTGGACGAGCGCCCAGCGCACGCAGCTTGGCCAACGCACAACTGCTGGGCAAGATTGAGGATATTCACGCGGCCAGCGATGCCACCTATGGCATGCCGCGCATCCGCGCAGAGTTGGCCGATCAGGGCATTGTGGCCAGCCGCAAACGCATTGCCCATTTGATGAGCACCGCCCACATCACAGGGGTCAGCCGCCGCCGTGGCTACGTGGTGACCACCACACCAGATAAAAACCAGCGCAATGCACCCGATTTGGTCAAACGCCAGTTTGTAGCGACCGATATCAACCAGCTGTGGGTGGCCGACATGACCTACGTACCCACGTGGGCAGGCTTCCTGTACTTGGCGGTGGTCACCGATGTATTCAGCCGCAAGGTGGTGGGCTGGGCGTTTGGTGCGCACATGACGGCTGATCTGGTGGTGGCTGCTTTGAATATGGCTTTGTTCACGCGCAAGCCTGAATCGGTGATTCACCATTCAGACCAAGGCAGCCAGTACACCAGCGTGGCGTTTGGCAAACGTTGCACAGCCATGAATGTGCGCCCCAGCATGGGTACGGTGGGCGATGCCTACGATAACGCGATGGCAGAAAGCTTCTTTGCCACTTTGGAGTGTGAACTCATAGACCGGCGGGTGTGGAAGACGCACACCGAAGCCCGCTTGGCCATCTTTACCTGGATTGAGAGTTGGTACAACCCGCACAGACGCCATTCAAGTATTGGCTACCTGTCACCGATTAACTTTGAAAGACAACACGCACAACGACAAAAAGACACTGCAAACCTAGCGCACCCCGTGCAAATCGGGTTACCCACCGGGTGCTGCGCACCTGTGGACAAACCGCCTCATGTACGCCGCGAGGGTACGTCGGCTTGTCCACAGGCAGGCCCCGTGGATAGCCCTGCACCTGTGCATTCAAACTATCACGACCCCCACGTCAATTTGGTGGACAATACCCAACAGATCAAGAATCTCTAAACTGTCCGTGGAAACGGGGCAAGTCCAGCATGACTATGCTCAAACTATCATCTTTCCTCGTCGTGGTTGCGGCAATTGTGTTCGCTGCTACTGGAGCCAGAGCTGTGCCAGCGAACAAGTGCGTGGTTAACGGCACGGTCACCTATCAGGAGGGCGCTTGTGCGTCTGACCAAGTTCGAAAGCCTCCCACCGTTCAAGAGCTGAACGTCGATGAGAAAAAGCGGCGGGCGGCGGCTGTGGCTACGTCCCCTGCTAAAGCACCTCCTGCAGCGCCTAACGTGGCCAGCGGCTTCAGTTGCGACGGGCGGCAGTACTGCTCACAAATGAAGTCATGTGCCGAAGCAAAGTACTTTCTAGCCAACTGCCCGGGCGTCAAGATGGACGGCGACGGGGATGGCGTGCCTTGCGAGAGGGAGTGGTGCGCTCGCTAGCGCCAAGGCGTCGCCCCGCGTGAAGGTGCGGCCTAACCCCTTAGCCAAGCGCAGTCTGCTGACCGC
>JANNCO010000428.1:0-2040 GCA_031386655.1 Polaromonas sp.
TCGGCCAAACGCTGCTTCATCTCAGGCTTGGTCTTCAAGCGGTCTACTACTACATCAATATCGTGCTTCTCCGCTTTCTTCAGCTTGGGCAGTGCATCAAACTCTACCAGCGCTGCATCGGCACCACGCCCGATGCGAAAACGCACATAGCCGCGCGCCTGCATGTCTTCAAATACGTCAATGAATTCACCTTTTTTCTCGCGCGCAATCGGCGCCAGAATCATCAGCTTGGTATCTTCGGGCAGTGCTAGCACCGCGTCTACCATTTGCGACACGGTCTGCGCCTGCAGCGGCACGTCGTGGTCTGGGCAGTGGGGCGTGCCTGCGCGGGCAAACAGCAGGCGCAGGTAGTCGTGAATTTCGGTCACTGTACCCACGGTAGAGCGCGGGTTGTGGGAGGTTGCTTTTTGTTCAATCGAAATCGCAGGCGACAGGCCTTCGATCACGTCCACATCAGGCTTGTCCATCAGCTGCAAGAACTGCCGCGCGTAGGTAGACAGGCTTTCTACATAGCGGCGCTGGCCTTCTGCATACAGCGTGTCAAACGCCAGTGACGATTTGCCCGAACCCGACAAGCCGGTGATGACCACCAACTGGTTACGCGGAATGTCCAGGTCAATGTTTTTCAGGTTGTGCGTGCGCGCACCGCGAATTGAGATTTGCTGGAGCGCCAGCGATCCTAAATATTTACCGTCAGTCGAAGTATTCACAGCCACAGCCAAATTGAGAACAACCTAGCATCATAGCCCGAAGGGAGTAGCTTGGGTAGGCAGGACTGAACTAGCTGCCGTGGGAATGCCGATTAATTGGATTTTTGGTAGAGCTTAGCTGTTGCCTGATTCTGTCAGGGGCATTGAAATCAATGCGGTCGAAATCAATAACCCTATCAACTAAGTCAGTACCGCGTTGAAAGGTGTACCTGTCTTATCAATTACATTACGCAACGATTGCGGCAACTGTGACCAGCGTACCAAGTCAACCCGGATGGGCAGTGCGCTTTCTTCAAGTGCATCCCGTGCGGTGGCCAGCTCCCGGTCTGAAAATCGCGTGTCATCCAATACAGCCAAGTCTAGGTCTGAAAACGGTTTAGATTGCCCAGTGGTGCGTGAGCCAAAAGCTTGCAACTGCGCGCGCGGTAGGTGTGTTGACAAAATAGCCTGCGTCTGTTCAATGTATTGCGCTTTTAACTCAAGCATCATGAGTTCCAGCGGTTTGCAGTGCCAACAACAGTGCGTCTGCGTCGCGTTTGAAGTCCGCAATACAGGCGTACACCCGCATTGCAACCACAACATCGTAGGTGTGTGAGGTGAGGTTGCGTTGGTCGCGATAGTCAAACCACGCTTGGGGGTTAGTCAGCAAACCGCGCTCAGCGGCAAGCCTTGGGCGCGCAATAGCGCACGCTCCAGCGACGATAACGCGCTATTGAATGATGAAAGATCTAACAACATGGTGTTATTGTTGCACAGCTACTTTTGGGGCAGTTAATGTGTGAATTTCTTGGCACCACGCTACCTATCGAATGCAGCGTCAGTGCCAACTTGCTTTGTGAGCAAGTTGATTATTAAGTTTGTATGTACTTACTGGCGTTTTAGCCATTGTTAATATTGGTAGGCGGTGTACGCATATGGGTGCTGCACAATGCCTAGTATGGATTACGTAAGGGGTGGTATGGGTGAAATTGGTACCCACCTTCGCTGCAATTAGTCACCTGTCTCAGCCGCCCAGCAGCTGGATAAAGCGCGATAATCGTTATAAGTAAATTCAAGTCGACAACCTACAAGGACACACACCATGGCATCGGTCAATAAAGTCATTTTGATGGGCAACTGCGGGCGCGACCCCGAAATTCGCTACCTGCCATCGGGCCAGGCGGTAGCCAACGTCAGCATTGCCACCACTACCCGCCGCAAAGACAAAACCAGCGGCGAAAACGTGGAAACCACCGAATGGCACCGCGTCACCTTTTTTGACCGCTTAGCCGAAATAGCGGGCGAATACCTGAAAAAAGGCAACCCCGTATATATTGAAGGCCGCCTGAAA
>JANNCO010000445.1:0-1737 GCA_031386655.1 Polaromonas sp.
GCCCAGCCGCACACCAGCTAAGCCAAACTTGCTGAGGGTGCGCATCAGCAGCACATTGGCATTTGCCTCAGGCGCAGCGTGAATGTGGGTGATCCAGCTTTTGCTGCTAAACGGCTGGTACGCCTCGTCCATCACCACCATGCCGCCATACTGGGCGCAGGCTGCAATGATGTTTTTAATCGCGCCCTCGTCCCACAAATTGGCCGTGGGGTTGTTAGGGTAGGCAATGTAGGTGATGGCGGGCTTTTCTTTTTCAATCGCCGCCAACATCGCAGGCTCGTCCAGCTCAAAACCCGCCGTCAATGGCACGCCAATAAACCGCAAGCTCTGCAACTGCGCGCTCATGGCATACATCACAAAGCCTGGCAGGGGAGCGAGGATTTTGGCATTGGATAACTGATTTGAACCCGCCTGCGCGGGCGTGGCGCACGCCATGGCCAGTAGCGAGATCAACTCATCCGACCCGTTGCCCAGCATCAGGGCGTAGCCTGCTGGCACCTGTGCGTAGCTGCGCAACTGGGTTTTTAAATCTTCAATGCGCGCACCTGGGTAGCGGTTAATGGCCAAATTACCTAGCCGCTCGCCCAGCTTAGCCTGCAGCGCAGGTGGCAAGGTGTATGGGTTCTCCATCGCGTCCAGCTTCACCATGCCAGCAGAATTTTGGATAGCGTAGGCGTGCATAGATTGCACGTCGGGGCGGATGTGGGAGAGGATTTTGGACTGTGTTGTGGAGGTCATGTGAGATCGTTCAGTAGTTCTATCGAGGACACAAAGGGGTTAATCACCTGCACGGCGCCGTAGCGTTGATCGTGCGCCATGTCTTCGCTCAACACATAGCGGCAACCCAAATGCTGTGCAGCAGCGATCATCAAGCTGTCCCAATAATTCAAACCATAGCGGCTCTCTACAGCCCATGCAGATTCAACGGTGGCATGGTCAATTTGCCAAGGCTGCCACAGCTCATAACGACGCACCTCAGCCCGTGCATCGCCAGCTGGCATAGGCGGCTTGATCTTACGCGTCACGTTGACATAAAACTCATTGAGCACCTGCGTACTCACCCGGCCTATGCCACGCGCCCACAACACGCCAAGCCATTGCAAAGCCTTCTCGCGTTTGACCGGGTCAGCCCCATCTTCGCTGTAAATCAGGATATTGGTATCGACAAATACGCGGTTCATAGGCTGCGATCGTAAAGATCGGCGCGGTTGGCGTAGGCGCTGCCGTCAGACCGCCAAGTACGGTCCTTGCTAACCCAGTCGTGTGCTGCACGTTGGTACGCGTCGGTCAAGCGCATCTTGTCTGCCAGCATTTCACCTACCAAACGAGATACGCTGGTATTGCGCTTGGCAGCTTCAATGCGCGCCCACTCTAATGCCGAGTCTTCTACGGTAATAGTTACGTTTTTCATGGATGAATAATAACACGAAATTCGTGTTACACGAATTTCGTGTAATGTTGAGGCTAGAGAACGAGATGCACTATATTTTTTGCTATTTCAAGATTGAATCTTGAAATAGCAAATATCACTTCAACCGCATCTCAGCCGCCCGCGCATGTGCTTGCAAGCCTTCGCCATAGGCTAACACTGCTGCAATCTTGCCCAGCACTTGTGCGCCCTGCTCGCTCACTTCAATCAAGCTGCTGCGTTTTTGAAAGTCGTACACGCCTAACGGGCTGCTAAAGCGGGCGGTGCCGCTGGTGGGTAGTACGTGGTTGGGACCTGCGCAGTAATCG
>JANNCO010000452.1:0-3318 GCA_031386655.1 Polaromonas sp.
TCGTGAGCTACGGCGATGGAGGAAGTCATGCTGCAAAATCTTACGAAAACACGCGCGAACTTAGGTTGTGGCTAGGCTACCTTGTGTACCGCGCGCCTTTCTCCAGATTTTCATCACGACCACGCTCCATCACCGCTTGGCGGTTTGAGTAGTGATCTTCTCGCATCAGCTTGGTTGCGATAATAATTGCACTATAGAACGCCAAACCAGCTAAATGCACGCTATTTTCACAGCGTTTTAGCCGTTCTAGGCCGCAGAACCTGCTCAACCAGCTATGCAATTGATAGTAGTCAAACTCCCAGCCAACACCCCGAAGCATGGGCTGCCCAATCCAAACAAAGAACAATGTGACGAGTCGGGTCCGTCTCGATGAAAAATACGCAGAAAGGCGCGCGGTACAAAAATAAGCAAATCAAACACAGAAGTTCGCGCGTGTTTTCGGAGTATTTTTCGCGAAAGAGATGCCCGGCTCAAGTCCAGCGTCCCGGCGCGCACGCCAAGAGATAGACCACCCACGAAGCAGCGAGACGCCCGGCTCAAGTCCAGCTCTCCGGCGCGTACGCGAACCAAACGACCAACTAAACCGGCGCGCACGCTAAACCTAGTAACCAACCACTAAGCGCGCACGCTGAGCCAAGAACACCAACCACACCGACAAGAAAAAATCCAGCATTCCGGTGCACAGACTCTGGCTGTTCGCAGCAATCAATTAACCTTGACCAAGCGCCAGTCAATACGATTGTCTGCACGGTGCACCATGTCGATGTTCTTCTTCATGGCCCACGGAATAATCTGGTTGTGCAGCGGAATGTGCGAGACATCTTGGTGCGACAGCTCCAGCGCTTTCTCGATCAAATCGTTGCGATTTTTTGCATCGGTTTCTTTCTTGATGCGCTCTACCAGGGCGTCCATCTGCGGGTTGGAATAGCGGCCCACGTTGTAGTTACCGTCACCGCCTGCACCCACGGTGCGCACCAGCGACTGCAGGCTGTACAGCGCGTCAAAGGTAGGCACACCCCAGCCCAGCATGTAGATGCTGGCCTCGTAGCGCTGCACCATGGGGAAATACGTCACCAGTGGCAGCGTGCGCAGCTTGGCTTTGACGCCTATGCGTGACCACATGGCGGTCACAGCCTGGCAGATTTCTTCGTCACTGATGTAGCGGTTGTTGGGGCAGGCAAAGTCCACTTCAAAACCGTCTTTGTAGCCCGCGTCGGCCAGCAGCTTTTTAGCGCCTTCGATGTCGTAGGGCCAGCGTGCATCGACCTTCTTGGTCCAGCCGTTGACCTGTGGCGACACCAGCGTACCGGTGGGCTGGCTTAGGCCGCGCATGGTCACTTTGTTCAGCGTATTGCTGTCGATCGCCTGGTACAGGGCTTTGCGCACGCGCAGGTCTTTCAGCGGGTTTTTGCCTTTGATGTTGGAGCCCACCAGCTCGTCGCGAAACTGGTCCATGCCAAAAAAGATGGTGCGGTTCTCGGCACCGTCTACCACCTTGAGCGCGCTGTTGGCACGCATGCGGGCCAGGTCTTGCGGGCTGGGGTCTAGCAGCATGTCTACCTCGCCAGACAGCAGGGCCGCTACGCGCGTGGCCTCAGATTTAACTGGCGTGTAGACGATCTCGGTGAGGTTGCCTTCCATCTTGCCCCACCAGGTGGGGTTGCGTTAAAGCACCAGCTTTTGGTCGGGCTGCCAGCTGTCCACCACAAACGGGCCGGTGCCCATGGCGTTGCGGTGGGCGTAGCTTTCGTCTTTGGTTTTAATGTCTTTGGGTTCTAGCGATTTATTCTTCTCGGCCCAGGCCTTGCTCATCATGCGCAGCTCGGTCAGCTGGTTCATCAGCACCGGGTTGGGGGCTTTCAGCATCACGTCGATCGTGCTGTCGTCTACCTTGTTGATCTTGTCGATACCTTGCGTGAAAACACTGTAGTTAGACATTTTGGACATCGCACGGGTTAGCGAATACACCGCGTCGTCTGCCGTAAACGCACTGCCGTCGCTGAACTTCACACCTTTGCGCAGGGTGATGCGCATCTGCGTGGGGTTAAGCAGCTTCCAGTCGGTGGCCAACATGGCCTCGACCTTGAAGCTGCGGCTGTTGTAGTACACCAATGATTCATAGATGGCCGCGTGCACACCACTGCCCAGCGCATTGTTTTGCGAATGGATGTCCAGCGTAGGAATGTCGCTGGCGCTGGTCCATTTGAAGGTAGCCGCGGTGGCGGCGTGTGCCAGCGCCATGGCCGACACCAGTAATGCAAGTTTCAGTTTCATAAAGCCTCTGTTTGGCACGGGGTAGTGCATTGGTAACATGCAATCACTATGCCAGAGCGTGTGCCACAGGGCCAAGGGAGTTTCCCCAAGCTGATGTCTTGCGGGCGACTGATCCGCACCTGTTTTGCGCATAAAAAAAGCCACCCGAAGGTGGCTTTTAAAGGAGTAATTAACAAGCAGCTTGCGCTGCAGTCAATTAGAACTTGTGGACTAGGCCCAAAGCTACGCCGTTCTTTTTCACATAATTGTTTGCACCTGCAGTAGTGTCAGAAGTTTTCTCTGAACCTAATGCAACGTATGCAGAAGTGCGCTTGCTTATGTCGTAATTGGTACCAATTTGAACACCACTTGATTTGCCTTTGGCACTTGCTATGTTGGTTGAATATTTAGCAACGTTCGCAGTTACGTAAGGTGTGAAAGCACCCAACGGGAACTTAGCACCGATTTCAAAGTTACGACCTTTTGTGTAAACATCAGCCGTACCAGTGTTAATTTTACTTTGTTCAAAAATCAAGTAAGGAACAGCCACACCAAAGTCATACTTAACGTTGAAGCCAAAGTCATTTATTTTCTGGACTTGGTCACCGCCTGGAACAGTAGTCGCTTTAACTACACCAAGCACACCCAAAACAGATAATGGGCCATTGTCGTAACCAGCAGCAATGCCAAGACCATTGAGTTTTCTACCTGCAGGAGCTGTTGCGTCAGGTGTTGCAGCTGTTGCACCAGCGGGAGTTCCAGACGAAATATTTTTACGTGATAGAACGGATGCGCGAATCTTGAAGCCGCCAAAAGATGGAGTACTGTAACCTATACCATTCTCAGAACGCTCACTGATTGCGCTGTGAGTTGCGCCTGCAACAGCACCAATACCGGACAGGTTAGTAGCATCGCCACCGGCTAAACCACCAATGTTAGGACTATGTGCATAACGCAGATCATCAAATGCGTTGTAATAAGTACCTAGAACAATGGTACCAAAACCACCATTCAAGTTAATGTTAGCTTGACGAGTTGCACCGAAGGTGCCTTGTGTGATGCCAC
>JANNCO010000462.1:0-5456 GCA_031386655.1 Polaromonas sp.
GCAGGGCACCTGGCCTGCGAATAAAAAGGTCATCGACCTGCCGTTGCACAAGTATTTGCTGGACGGCCTGCCAGGTACCATCGGCGCGGGTGAGCGCCGCGTGAAGGTGGTTGCCAAAGACGACCCCAACGGCATGCGCGCTATTACGCTGGTGAAAGTTGTGCAAAACCTGCTGCTGCACGATGGTCAAAAAGGTGATTGTAGTGATGCCAAAGGTACAGGCACCGGCACAGGCACCGAGGCCAGCCTGTTAGAAGTCACCATCAAAACCGGCCGCACCCACCAAATTCGCGTGCACTTGGCCAGCCACGGCCATCCGATTGTGGGGGATGAGAAATATGGCGATTTTGAGCTGAACAAACAACTGGCCAAGCTGGGCCACAAGCGCATGTACTTGCACGCTTGGCGCCTAGGGTTTACGCACCCAGCTTCTGCGCAAGAAGTCACGCTAGAGAGCGCTTCGCCTTTCACCATGACAGCGCAATCGCTCTAAGTTGCGCTAGGCTGCAAGCTTTGTTATTAGAAAAGCTTTGATGCGTTATTCAGACCGCCATTTATTTAAGCTGCAGCACGGTGATGCTGCATGCTGAGCCAATTCGACCAACGCCTGATGGCCTTGCAAACTCCACGCGGTGCGCCATGGTGGAAGACGTTTGCAGCAGAGTTTTGGTTCTTTGGCCTGAAAGAAATCCGCGCTTGTTTGTTTGTGGTGGTGTTCTTTTTAGCGGTGTTTGCCGTGCCGCGCGGTGGCCTGCTGGGCGTGCCGCGCTACGACTTGTTGCTGATCGTTGCCCTCAGCATACAAGCCTGGATGGTGTGGACGGGGCTAGAAACGTGGGACGAATTCAAAGCCATTGGCGTCTTTCATATAGTAGGTTTTGCGCTGGAAGCATTCAAAGTATCGGGCGGTATCAAGTCGTGGAGCTACCCCGACCCGGCCTACACCAAAGTGTTTGGTGTACCGCTATTTGCGGGGTTTATGTACGCGTCGGTGGGCAGCTACATCATTCAAGCGTGGCGCTTGTTTGACCTGCAAATTCGCCACCACCCACCGCACTGGATGGCCGCACTGATCGCCTGCCTGATCTACGCCAACTTTTTCACCCACCACTACATTGGCGACTACCGCTGGTACTTGGCTGCCGCACTACTGGGCCTGTACGCGCGCAGCACGGTGATTTTTCACCCCATGAGCACGCCGCGCCGCATGCCGCTGATCCTCAGCTTTGTGTTGATAGGTTTTTTCATCTGGCTGGCCGAGAATATCAGCACGTTTTTTGGCATTTGGAAATACCCCAACCAACTGGGCGCATGGGCCACCGTCAGTTTAGGCAAATGGAGCAGCTGGTCGCTGCTGGTGGTGATGACATTCACCATCGTGGCCAATTTAAAGCATATCAAATCAAAAATTCATGTGCCAGAATAGTTAATGCGCCTACTCTACCTGCACGGTTTTCGATCTTCACCGCAGTCGGCCAAGGCCGTGACGATGCTGTGGCATGTGCTGGCCTATAACGCTGGCGTGCCTGCAGCGCAACGCATTACTTGGCATTGCCCGCAGTTGCCGCCATCGCCCCAGCTAGCTATGCGCAAGATCATGCGGTGGGTGCGGGAGGGGGAAGGTGCTGGTCAGGGCGCGCAGCCCTTGGTGGTGATTGGATCTTCGTTAGGCGGCTACTACGCGGCGCAGGTGGCCGAGCGCACAGGTGCACGCTGCGTGCTGCTGAACCCGGCTGTGTACCCGGCGCGAGATTTAAAGGCGTTTATTGGCAGGGTAAACAATTGGCATGACGAGGGCGGCTATGCTTTTACGCAGCAGCATGTGGACGAGTTGCTGGCTATGCAAAGTACTGCTTTTACTCAACCACAGCGGTATGCCGCCATCATCAGCAAGGGCGACGAAGTGCTGAGCTGGCGCGAGATGACAGCACGCTACCCGGCAGGCCACTTGCGGCTACTGCCCCGCAGCGACCACGCTATTAGCGAATTTGATAACTTTGCAGGCGGTGTGCTGCAGTTTGTATTAAGCGGGAATGTAGAGCGACCCGCAGGCTTTTAAAGCTGCGCCCACACCATGCTGTCCAGCCACTGCGCAGGCAAATCATCACGCATCACTACATCCACCCGAAAGGGCAAATCGCTGTCGCTGAACGCATCACGCAGCGCAAACATATCATGCAAAGCGAGGTTTGGCCCAGTTAGTGCAATGTCTAAATCTGAATGTTTTTTGCAGGCTTTGCCAGGCTGGCTGGTTTGAACTCTAGAGCCAAAAGCCAGTGCTTGGTGATGGGGTGCGCATGTACGCAACACATGCTGCACGGTGTGCAGCTCATGGGGTGTCAATATCAGTTGTGCCGCGTCCATGGTGCGACTTTAAACTAAGCGTTGCCAAGCTGCATTAGCTGTGCAGATAATGCTTGGGCCTGCGTTAAAAACGTGGGTATACCTTCAAATACCTGCGCTGCTTTGTCAGGATCGTAGGCATGTGAGGTGGTGTTGCGCAGTTCTCTAAAACTAAACCACGGCACAACATCGTTAATGAGCCCGCGTTCTACAGCCAGACGCAACATATCTTTGTAGCCTAGTGCATCGATGTCGCCAGGACTGTCTGCCATCTCTTCGAGTTGACGACGCAAAAATTTCACAGACAATTCATAGGTGTACTCAAACCGCTGAATACAACCATCACGGGCTAATAAATCGGCCGGACGCAAATTGGTTTCTTGCAATGCACTGGAAAGTGTAAGGACTGCTTTGGATAGTGGTGTGAAATCAAGCATGTTTGTATTTTGCCACCAACTGAACCGATAAAATAGTGCGATGGATACACCCACCACCCCACGCCGTTTTGACCTGATCGCCTTTGACTGGGACGGCACGCTGTTTGACAGCACCGCGCTGATTGTGCGCTGCATTCAAAACGCGGTGCGTGACGTAGGCGGTGTGGTGCCTACTGATGAGGCCGCAGGGTACGTGATAGGTCTGGGCCTGATGCAAGCGCTGGCCCACGCCGCGCCTGATGTGCCAGTAGACAAATACCCGGCACTGGGCGACGCTTACCGCCGCCATTACAGCGCGCTGCAAAACGACATCAGCCTGTTCAAAGGCGTCTTGCCCATGCTGCACACGCTGCGCGCGCGCGGGCATGTGCTGGCCGTGGCTACTGGCAAGTCGCGCCGGGGGCTGGATGAAGTATTGCAGCGCAATATAGACGGCACGGTGCTAGCCCATTTGTTTGCCGCCAGCCGCACCGCTGACCAAACCGCAGGCAAGCCCGACCCCCTGATGCTGCACCAGCTGATGGCCCAGCTAGAGGTAGCCCCCGAACGCACGCTGATGATTGGCGACACCACGCACGACTTGGGCTTGGCGCGCAACGCCGGCGTGGCCAGCGTGGGCGTAAGTTTTGGTGCGCACGACCATGCAGCGTTTGAGCCGTTTGCGCCGCTGCACATAGCGCATACCGTGGCCGATTTGAACAGTTGGCTGTTAGACAACGCCTGACCGTCAACGTTTCATACCGCCTAGATTAAAACCCAAACTGCGCGCCATTTTGTTGTAATGCCATGAGCCACCCTACCATCCCCATCGCCGTGCAACCCAACGCTGACAGCGTGCGCATTGCGCTGTGCCCTAGCCAAGATCTATGCGACAGCGCGGCGGCTGTACCGTTTGACGTGGACTATGCGGGCCAAGCCTGCCGCGCCTTTGCCATCCGTTTTGAAGGCGCAGTGCATGCCTACCTGAACCGCTGCACCCACGTGGCCATGGAACTAGACTGGCAGCCCAACCAGTTTTTTGACGACACTGGCCAGTGGCTGCTGTGCAGCACTCACGGCGCGGCCTACCAGCCCAGCACAGGCGCATGCAGTGGCGGCCCCTGTACGGGCGGACTGGTAAAAATTAACCTCACCGAAGAAGACGGCGTGGTCTACTGGCATACTGGTAATCACCTAAAAACTATCGAGTTCTGATATGAGTTACGACCCCACACCTAAACAAGACCCTTCGCTGGCACCCCCTGGCAGCGTCGAGGGCGACCTTCAAGCCGATATTTTGAAGCAAAATAGCCCAGAAAACCAGGTAAATCCTGCTCAGCCAGCTATTAAAAACGTAGTAAATGGTGACAAAAAAGACCCCACCAATGCCCCCGGCTGGGAGCGCGCCACGCTAGAAAAGCTGGCGTTTGCCGCGTTAAACGAGCAAAAATCAGCCCGCAAATGGAAAACCTTTACCCGCTTGGCGTGGCTGGTATTTTTCATCGCCGTGGCTTGGATGCTGTTTCGCCCAGATACCACCGGTATGGGCCAAGACATGACCACCGCCCACACAGCGGTGGTCGAAATCAAAGGCGAAATTGCCTCGGGCAGCGAAGCCAGCAGCGACACCATCATTCCCGCGCTGCGCGCCGCGTTTGAAGACGACGCCGCCAAAGCCGTGGTGTTGCTGGTGAATTCCCCTGGCGGCAGCCCCGTGCAAGCCGGCATGATCAACGATGAGATCATTCGCTTGAAAGAAAAGCACAAAAAGAAAGTGTATGCCGTGGTGGAAGAAACCTGTGCCAGCGCCGCATACTACATTGCCGTGGCCGCGGACGAGATCTATGTCGACAAAGCCAGCATAGTCGGCAGCATTGGCGTGCTGATGGACAGTTTTGGTTTTACTGGTTTGATGGAAAAACTGGGCGTTGAGCGCCGCCTGATGACTGCGGGTGAGAACAAAGGCTTTTTAGACCCTTTTAGCCCGCAAACCGACAAGCAGCGCGCGTTTGCCCAGGGCATGCTGAACCAAATTCATACGCAGTTTATCGACACGGTGAAAAAAGGCCGTGGCAAAAAACTCAAAGAAACCCCCGAGATGTTCAGCGGCTTGTTCTGGAGCGGGCAGCAAGCCATTGAACTGGGCCTGGCCGACCAGCTGGGTACGCTGGATTTTGTAGCGCGTGAGGTGGTAAAAGCCGAAGACATTGTTGACTACACCCGCCGCGACAACGTGGCCGAACGCCTGGCCAAGCGCTTTGGTGCAGCCATGGGCGAGGGCGCGGTCAAAGCGCTGAAGAATGTGCCGCAGTTACGGTGATTTGGTTCTGCTTTCACTAAGTTATTTTTACAGTGTTTTAGGCTGTTCAGGCCGTATAAACTGCTCAAGCAGCTATTGAAAATGTAGCATTGAGGATGCTGCTTGTAGACTTCGCGGTTTCGCGACGCAGTGCAGGTCGAAAATGTCTTTCTTCTCGTAGACTTCGCGGTTTCGCGGCGCAGCGCAGGCCCTGAGGTTGCGCCCCGGTCGGCGGCCCCCTTTGGGGTAAGCTTTGCAGTACTCGAAATTTGGGGTCAATGTGCAAACTCGCCTGTCGGCTCAGACAAGCACATTGCCTGATCCCAAATTTCTGCGTGCTTCAAGCCCGCCGCCCTGATTGGGGCGCAACCCCAAGGCCTGCACTGCGCCGCGAATAC
>JANNCO010000466.1:0-4101 GCA_031386655.1 Polaromonas sp.
CTTTCAAAGAAAAAACCTCGGCTGTCGCCAAATACCTTGGGTTCAATCACCAGTACGTCGGGGATGGCGGTGGGGGTAACTTTCAAAGCGAAATATCCTCGTGCAGAATGCGCATCATGTATTGGCCGTAGCCGTTTTTCAACAGCGGCTGCGCTAGTTTTTCAAACTGCGCAGCGTCGATAAATCCGTTGCGCCATGCTACCTCTTCGGGGCAGGCAATTTTGAGGCCTTGGCGGTGTTCCAGGGTGGCGATAAATTGGCTGGCTTCTAGTAGGCTCTCGTGTGTGCCTGTGTCTAGCCAGGCGTAGCCGCGCTGCATGATTTGTACGTTAAGTTGGCCGCGCTGCAGGTAAGCATCGTTGACGGCGGTTATTTCTAGCTCGCCACGGGCGCTGGGTTTGACTGCTTTAGCAATATCTACCACTTGGTTGTCGTAGAAGTACAGGCCGGTGACGGCGTAGTTGCTTTTGGGTTGCTTGGGTTTTTCTTCGATGCTGTTGGCTTTGCCTTGCTTGTCAAAAGCCACTACGCCGTAGCGTTCTGGGTCGTGCACGTGGTAGGCAAATACGGTGGCACCTTGGGTGACAGCGTTGGCGCTGGCCAGCAGTTCTGTCAGGTGGTGGCCGTGAAAGAGGTTGTCGCCCAGTACCAAGGCGCTAGGGGAGTTGCCGACAAACTGGTCGCCAATAATAAAAGCTTGGGCTAGGCCATCAGGGCTGGGCTGCACAGCGTATTGCAAGTTCATACCCCATTGCGCGCCGTCGCCCAGCAGCTGGGTAAAACGGGGGGTGTCTTGCGGTGTGCTGATGATCAAGATGTCGCGTATGCCTGCCAGCATCAGGGTACTCAGCGGGTAGTAGATCATGGGCTTGTCGTACACGGGCAGCAGCTGCTTGCTCATGGCTAGCGTAGCCGGGTGCAGGCGGGTGCCTGATCCGCCTGCGAGGATGATGCCTTTACGTTGTGTCATAAGCGATGATTTATAAAATTCTTGTCAACATGCGACGAACGCCATACAGCCAATGGGGAAATTGCAAACCAAAGTGTAATTTTAGCGTGCCGTAGTTCCCAGCCAATTTGGCCGTTTTTGCCTAGTAACAATGTCTTCATGCGGCCCGCTGTGCGTAGTTAGTCTGCACCCAGTCCCGGTACGCCCCGCTTTGCACTTGGTCTACCCAGGCGGCGTTGTCTAGATACCATTGCACCGTTTTGCGAATACCCGTGTCAAACGTCTCAGCAGGCTTCCAGCCTAGCTCTTGGTGGATTTTGCCAGCGTCTATCGCGTAGCGCCTGTCATGGCCGGGGCGATCGGCCACCGCGGTGATTTGGGTGGTGTAACTGGTGCCGTCGGCTTTGGGGCGCAGCTCGTCTAGCAGGGCGCACAGGGTGTGCACTATGGTGATGTTGGGTTTTTCGTTCCAGCCGCCAATGTTGTAGGTTTCGCCCAGCTGGCCCGCCTCTAGCACACGGCGAATGGCGTTGCAGTGGTCGCTGACATACAGCCAGTCACGTATTTGCATGCCGTCGCCATAGATGGGCAGGGGCTTGCCCGCCAAGGCGTTAACAATCATCAGCGGGATGAGCTTTTCAGGAAAGTGGTAGGGCCCGTAGTTGTTGCTGCAGTTAGTGGTAAGCACCGGCAGTCCGTAGGTGTGGTGGTAGGCGCGCACCAGGTGGTCGCTGGCGGCTTTGCTGGCGCTGTAGGGGCTGTTGGGCTCGTAGGTGTGCTTTTCGGTAAAGGCGGGGGCGGTGGGCTCTAGCGATCCGTAGACCTCGTCGGTCGATACATGCAAGAAGCGAAAGGCTGTTTTTTGCGCGTCTGGCAAACCACCAAAGTAGGCGCGCACGGCCTCTAGCAGCTTAAAGGTGCCCACAATATTGGTTTGGATAAAGTCCTCGGGGCCGTGGATAGAGCGGTCTACATGGCTTTCGGCGGCAAAGTTGACGGTGGCACGCGGCTGGTGCCGGGCCAGCAGGGCGCTTACTGTGGCAGTGTCGGCAATATCGGCATGCACAAAAATATGCTGCGGGTTGCCTTGCAGGCTGGCTAGATTGTTGGCGTTGCCCGCGTAGGTTAGCTTGTCCAGGTTAATCACGGGTTCTTGGCTGCTGGCGCACCAGTCCAAAACAAAATTACTGCCGATAAAGCCTGCGCCGCCAGTTACCAAGATCATTGTGTCATCCTTGTGAAAAATCCCGCCTAATTATGGCAGTTTGCCGGGTAACATCACCCCCATGCTTGCAAAATTGATGGGTTGGTTGTTACTGGGCATTGTGCGTTTGCTCACAGGTGCACAGGCGCGCTGGTACGGCTGCCCGCCCAAGGCCGAGCAGCGTATTTACTTTGCCAACCACCAAAGCCATATAGATTTGGTGATGATTTGGGCCGCTTTGCCTACCGAGCTGCGCAGCATCACGCGGCCCATTGCCGCCAAAGACTATTGGACCAAAACGCCGTTTAAAAAATGGATCACCACTGCCGTGTTTAACGCCGTGTATGTAGACCGCGAGCGTACTGATGGCGCCGACCCGCTGCAGCCGCTGGTAGACGCGCTGGACAAAGGCGACTCGATTATTTTGTTCCCCGAGGGTACGCGTGGCAGTGAAGAGCTGCCCCAGCGCTTTAAATCGGGCCTGTACAACCTGGCGCTGCGCTTTCCGCACGTGGTGCTGGTGCCCGCGTGGATCAACAACATTCAGCGTGTGATGCCCAAAGGCGAAGTGGTGCCTGTGCCCATTTTGTGCAGCGTGACGTTTGGCGCGCCCATGCAGGTGCTGCGCCACACGCTGCACCAAGGCGAGGTGGAAACTGACGGGGAGCATTACCGCCCTGGTGCCGCCAGCACGGCGGGCACCGAGATGATTGAAGACCATGCCCATTTTGCTGACCGTGCCCGCAGCGCTGTAATTGCGCTGCGAGACATCTAAAGCCACGGAGCAAACCTGTTTTCATGAACCAATTTTTACGCAACCTTACCCCCGGCCAACAGGTGGGCCTGCTTTTTGTCATATTGTTTGGCATGTTGATGATTGCCACCGTTACGCTGCTGGTGGTGTCACTGCGCGAACGCGAATCAGCCCGCGGCCAGGCGCGCGCAGTGGCGGTGGGTAGCTTGACGGGTTTGCTCAGCACCTCGTGGTTGATAGCAATAGTGTTTTGGGTAGGCTGGGCTTCGGGCGAGCGGGTGGCCACGGCGTTGTTTGCCGTCGTGTCGTTTTTTACCCTGCGGGAGTTTGTCACCCTGTCGCCCACCCGCCGGGGCGACCACCGCAGCCTGATACTAGCCTTTTTTGTGGTGCTGCCAGTGCAGTTTTGGCTAGTGGCGTCTGAGCATTTTGATTTGTTCAGCGTGTTTATCCCGGTGTATGTGTTTTTGCTGATTCCCGTGGTCAGTGCGCTGGCCAACGACCCGCAACGCTTTTTAGAGCGCAACGCCAAGCTGCAGTGGGGCATTATGGTGTGCGTGTACGGCATGAGCCATGTGCCCGCGCTGCTGTTGCTGGACTTTCCGCGTTGGGACGAGCGCAAGAACGCTTTTTTGGTGTTCTTTTTGGTTTTTGTGGTGCAAATCAGCATGGTGGCGCAGCATTTGGCGCAAGGCTGGGTCAAGCGACCCGCGCGCGCGCCACTGGTGAGCAGCAGCTTTAACTGGACCAGCTGGAGCATTGGCGTGGCCGTGGGCGGGCTGGTGGGTGGCTTGCTGGCGGGCATTACGCCGTTTAAACCTGCGCAGGCGCTGGCCATGGCGTTGATAGCCTGCGCCTCAGGCAGCCTGGGCCATTTGGTGATGAAGGCATTGAAGCGTGACCGGGGCGTGCCGCACTGGGGCGGCGCAGCGTCGGTCACGGGCGCTACGGGTTTGCTGGGGCGGGTGGACGCGCTGTGCTTTGCGGCACCGGTGTTTTTCCACTCGGTTAGATGGTATTTTGACCTGTAGGGCCCGTAATGCTTGCTCAAGCAGCTATTGAATTAATAGTGTCTTATGTATTGCATGTACTGCATGTGCTGCATCTGTTGTATTTGACGAAATTCCAGCGTCACTGCTGCATTCAACCTGCTGCGTGTACCAGGGCCACCGCGTGCGCATTTTAGGCATCGAC
>JANNCO010000397.1:0-2597 GCA_031386655.1 Polaromonas sp.
CAGGAAACCTATCCCATGGCATTTACCGTCACCGTGCAGCCCACAGGCCGCAGCTTTACTGATAACCCCGACCAAGCTATTATGGCCGCTGGCATTGCCCAAGGTATTGGCATGCCCTACGGCTGCAAAGACGGTGCCTGCGGTTCGTGCAAATGCAAAATATTGTCTGGCACCGTAGTGCACGGCCCGCACCAGAGCAAAGCTTTAAGCGTTGAAGAAGAAGCCAACGGCTTTGTGCTGACCTGCTGCGGTGTGCCACACAGTGATGTAGTGCTGGAGAGCCGCCAAGTGACCGAAGCCGGTGCCATGCCGATCAAAAAGATGCCGTCGCGCGTGACGCTGCTTGAGAAAAAATCCCCTGATGTGATGCTGGTGAAGTTGCAATTGCCTGCCAACGATGTGATGCAGTTTCACGCAGGCCAGTATGTAGAATTTTTGTTGCGCGATGGTGCCCGGCGCAGCTATAGCATGGCCAACGCACCGCACACGCTGGTGCAGGGCGCGCCTACGATAGAACTGCACATACGCCATACCCCTGGCGGTAAATTTACCGACCATGTATTTGGCGCGATGAAAGACAAAGAAATTTTGCGCATAGAAGGGCCGTTTGGCAGCTTTTATCTGCGTGACTCGGCCAAGCCCATGGTGCTGCTGGCCTCGGGCACAGGTTTTGCGCCCATCAAAGCCATCATCGAGCACATGCAGTTTAAAAACATCACCCGCCCTGCCACGCTGTACTGGGGTGGCCGCCGCCCCGAGGACCTGTATATGCACGACTGGGTAATGGCTAAAGTGGCTGAGATGCCAAATTTAACTTACACCCCTGTCATCTCGAATGCCACTGCGGATGATGCGTGGACAGGCCGCACCGGTTTTGTGCACCAAGCGGTGATGCAGGACCTGCCCGATTTAAGTGGCTACCAAGTGTATGCCTGTGGCGCGCCTATAGTGATTGACTCTGCATTGGCCGACTACACTACCAAGTGCGGTTTGCCAACCGATGAGTTCTTCGCAGATTCATTTACCACCGAGGCTGACAAAGCCAAAGCGTGACCAAAGCATGAGTGCTGTGCTGCACGGCTTGGCACCTTTGCTGCGCCATGACACGCGCGTGGTGGTGTTGGGCAGCTTTCCGGGGGTGCGGTCGTTGCAGACGCAGCAGTACTACGGGCATCCGCAAAATCAGTTCTGGAGGCTGGTTTTTAGTGTGATTCATGCCAGTAACCCAGGTAGAACCTGCTCAAGCAGCTATGAAATTAATAGTACATTGCTATTAGACCACGGCATAGGTTTGTGGGATGTGTACGCTGCGTGCGAGCGCGAGGGCAGCCTGGACAGTGCCATCCAACATGCACAGTTAAACGACCTGGCATCGCTGCGCACGCGCT
Organism: Polaromonas sp.; assembly: GCA_031386655.1. Lineage (GTDB taxonomy): Bacteria > Pseudomonadota > Gammaproteobacteria > Burkholderiales > Burkholderiaceae_C > JAAFIP01. The sequence continues at coordinate 1,389 of JANNCO010000397.1, forward strand.
GCCCGCAGTTGCAAGCCATCGCCCATAATGGGGGCGAGAGTTTCAAGCATGCTAAACACACAATGCGATTGGGGCTGCCTGTGTTTAAGTTACCGTCCAGCAGCCCAGCGAACGCCAGCTGGAGTTTTGAGCGTAAATTAGAAGTCTGGCAAGCCTCACTGGAAAAATATTTGGTATGAACCACGATTTACCCGAAGTCAGCACGTCTGAACTAGATGGAGTGCGCTACCTGCACCTGGGCACCGAGTGGGTGCAGGGCAGCATGGAGATTAAAAAACCGTTTGCCATTGAGCTGGACTATGTGCAGCGCATGATGGCGTGGCTGCTGTGGGCCGACCTGCGCGATTTGGCCAGCCTGCACACCCTGCAGCTGGGCCTGGGGTCAGCTGCGCTGACCAAGTTTTGTTACAAGCATGTGCGCTGCCGTGTCACGGCGGTAGAGATTAATCCTGATGTGGTGTCGGCCTGCAAAGCCTGGTTTAAATTGCCCGAAAACGACGCACGGCTGACCGTGGTGTTAGCCGATGCTGGCCTAGAGATTGCCAAGACGGCGCGCAAAGATACTGTGGATGCCTTGCAGGTAGATTTGTACGACCACGACGCCGCTGCGCCGGTGCTAGACAGCCTGGATTTCTATAAAGACTGCCGCGCCAGCCTGACCGAGTACGGCGTGATGACGGTCAACCTGTTTGGCCGTATGGCCAGCTACGAGCAAAGCGTGGAGAAAATTTGCAAGGCCTTTGGCCCGCAGAATGTATGGGCGTTTAAGCCTACACGCGAAGGCAATGCCATTGTGCTGGCGCACCGCAGCACGCGCAGCGAGCCACGCGCCAAGCTTGCCGAAAATGCCGAAATCATCCACACTCGCTTTGGCTTACCTGCGCAAAAGTGGCTGCGTATTTTTAAGCCAGTGATGTAGATGCTTGGGAATGCTGAAGAAAGCACACGAATTTCTATAAATGCCCTTGAACACCCCTGAACGCCTATGAACGTTTCCACTAAAAAAATACCACTTGCCGCTAAAGCACCCACCGCTTTCATGGGCCCTGTGGATTGGCGCAGCCTGGTCAATTGGCTCAGCGCTGACGGTGTTATCACGCCAGAAGAAGCGCGCCGCACGGTAGGGCGTTGCTCACAGGCCGAAAGTGCGCAACACCCCCTAGTACGCTTGGCCAGCGTCGCCATGACGCGCGCCTCTGACGGCAAGCC
>JANNCO010000077.1:0-4586 GCA_031386655.1 Polaromonas sp.
TTCGATGAAAAACGAATTGATCATCGCCACGCGCCACGCAGATGCACGCGGCGCCAGCATAGCGGCAACGCGTGCGGCGCGGCTGCATGAAGTGCTGAGCCAGCTGGGGCTGGATGCGATGCGGCCTAGGTTTTTTACGCCGCTGTTGGCTGCATAAATCTATACTTGCCTAGCCAGATAGAGCGCAATAATCAATCAGTGGAATCAGTCATTTCAATACTGGTTTGAGGCCATCAAAGCCCGCTCCACAAAATCCGGTGCCACCTTCGTCTTAGGCACCTTCATATCAAACCAGCTGCGCACATTGGTGTCTAGGCCGATGCCGTGCATGTAGTTGTACAGGGCTTTGTTCAGCGCGATGCCTAACGCATCGTGGTCGGTGCCAGTGGGGTCGATAAACGCGATGTCGTTTTTGGCGAACTGGCCTTCGGGTAATGCCACAAGTTTGACGCCGTAGTCTTGCGGGGCCATGCCTACGGGGGAGTGGACGGTGCAGGCGAAGCGGTGGAAGAAGCCGCTTTGGATGCAGCCTGCTGCAAACAGCTGGCGCACATACTCTAGTGCGTCGACGGTGTCTTGCACGGTTTGGGTGGGAAAGCCGTACATAAGGTAGGCGTGAACCAGTATGCCTGCGTCTGAGAAGCCTTTGGTGACGCGGGCCACTTGCTCAACGGACACGCCTTTTTTCATCAATTTCAGCAGGCGGTCAGACGCTACTTCTAAACCGCCGCTGATGGCAATGCAGCCGCTACTCGCTAGCTCTTGGCACAGGGCAGGGGTGAATGATTTTTCAAATCTTATGTTGCCCCACCAGCTGATGGCAGTGTTGCGCGCTTGCAGCTCAGCGGCCAGGGCTATGAGGGCTTTGGGTGGGGCGGCTTCGTCTACAAAGTGAAATCCGGTTTGTCCGGTCTCGGCGACTATGGCGTCGATGCGATTTACCAGTTCTTCGGCTGTGGTGCCTTCGTAACGGCTGATGTAATCCAAGCTCACGTCGCAAAAGCTGCACTTCTTCCAGTAGCAGCCATGCGCCACGGTTAGCTTGTTCCAGCGACCGTCGCTCCACAGGCGGTGCATGGGGTTCAGCATGTCGAGCAGCGACAGGTAATTGCCCAGCGGCAGGCCGTCCCAGGTGGGGGTGCCTACGTCGCTGAACGGTACGTCGGGCTCGGCCAGGTTGATGTAGCGCACCTGGCCTAAAGATGCTATAGATGATGGCATTGAGAGCGGCACGGGCAAACTTACTGCGCTGCCCGTGGGTGGCGTGTCGCATGGCACCGGCGCTTCGCGCACAAAGGTGCGCACCAGCCGCTGCAGTCCACGCTTGCCTTGCACATGCTCTAGCAGCGCCAGCAGCGGGCGCTCGCCTGCGTCGAGCGTGACAAAATCAAAATAGTCAAACACACGCGGCTCGGCCAGCTCACGCAGCTCGGTGTTGACATAGCCGCCGCCCAAGACAAGTACGGTTTGCGGATACTGCGCTTTGATGGCCTGGGCGATACGAAACGCTGCGTAAACCGAGCCGGGAAAGGGCACAGACAGCAGTACCACCTGTTGCAGCGCTGGGCGCTTTGTTGGATCGTCTGCCTGGTCATCTACTAGCTCATTTGCAGGAAAGTATTGCGCCACGGTGTGCAGCGCAATATCAACCAGCGTGCGGTCTACCAAGGTGAGCGGCTGGGCCAGTGCATCGGCCAGCGGGTCAAACGTGGGCTGGCTGCCCGCTAATGATTCTGCGTAGCGCACAAATTCAAAGCGCGGGTCGATCGCGTCTTTCAGCACGTCGGCCAAGTCGTTCAAATACAGCGTGGCTAAATGCCGCGCTTTGTCTTGCGCGCCCAGTGCGCCAAAAGCCCAGGCCAGTGGATCACCGCCTTCGTCGTCTACGTACACCTCTAGCGCCTCAAAGCGCGGCCCCTCGGGCAAGAAGCTGCGCGAGTTGATACGGTGCGCCAGCGTAGAGTCTTTGCCCTGTAAAAAGTTGATGGCGGGCGTGATGGTGGCTGCGTAGCGGTCAAACTGCTGCATGAACAACGCTACACGCTCGGTGGTTTGCTCTTGCTTTTCAATCTCAGCAAAAATACTGTGCAAGCCTTGTTTGGAAAACAAACGCAGCACCAAAGCCAGCGCCACGTCGGCCTGCACAGCATCCACCCCACGCGAGCGCAGAAAGCCGGTGATGTAGGCGGTGGACGGATAAGGCGTGTTCAGTTGCGTCATCGGCGGGATGAGCGACAAAACACGCAAAGGCGCGCGCAACGGGGCTGGGGTGGACATGGGGTGATTATCCTGCGATGTTGAACAGCAAATCGAATGTTGCTTTGATGTCCCCCAATCCATGACAAACGGCAACCCTTCAATGTTGAGTTTAGCTGCGTGTGCGTGGGGGCTGCCTTTGGCTGCTTTTGTGCGGTATCAGGTCGGCGGCGCTACTTCAACTTCGCGGCTGTCCCCCGTGTCGACTCAGGGCCGATTCCTCCTCCTTGATGCCGCTACGCTGAAGTAGCACCGCCGACCTAATCTGAAGCCGTGGCAGGCGTACCAACACCCAGAAGCGCAATGCTTAGTTTTCCAAGCAGACCGCAGCTGCCTTAACCGCCAAAGTCAGCCGCCCCGCCTGCGGTGCCTCGCGCAGCCAATGGTGCCAAAACAGCGGCACATCCACAAATTGGCCGGGAAACAGGTCAACCAACACGCCGCTGGGCAAATCGTCGGGCGATTGAATATCAGCTTGCATGCCCCAGCCCAGCCCGCTGAGCAAACCTTGGCGATAAGCGTCTACCGCCGGGATGTAGTGGCGCGGATAGGCAAGGTCAGTCATGCCAAAGCACTGCTGCAAAAACTCGTCTTGCAAACCGTCTTTGCGGTTAAAGCCTATGGCGGGCTGCGTTACCAGCTGGTGCAGGCCAAGGGTGCGTTTTTTGCCCAGCAATTTCTCGCGCAAGCCAGGCGCTGCCACACACCTGTAGCGCATGGTGCCCAGTGGCTCGGCCACGCAGCCGCGCAGGGGGGTGGGCAGCGTGGTCACGCAGCCAGTCACGTCGCCGTTTTTCAGCCATTCCAGCGTGTGGTCTTGGTCGTCTACCGTGACATGCAGCGTGAGCTTGTGTTTTTGCAGGGCGGCCTGAATGCCGGGGAAAAACCACGAGGCCAGTGAGTCGGCGTTGACAGCAACACTGATGTTTTGGTGGGCAGGTGTTTTGCCGCCGCTGGCGGGCTGCAGCGTCTGGCGCAAATCGGCCTCTAACAATCCGACTTGTTTAATATGGGTCAGCAAGGCCTGGCCTGCAGGGGTGGCGCGGGCTATCTTGCCGCGCACCAGCAAGCGCTGGCCTAGCGATTCTTCCAGCGCCTTGATGCGCAAGCTGGTAGCGGCCAGCGTAATGCGCAGCGTGATGGCGGCAGCCGACAAACTGCCGGCGTGCACCGTGGCATCAAAAGCGGCAAGCTGGCGAGGGTCTAACAGCATGTCAGTATTAAATTTAATTTAAGTGGAATGAAAAATAGTTAATTTAGTTTAACAGTGTAGGCTTTAAACCGATAATACGTACTGCGTTGTAACCCAAAGTTGGGTTACAACTTAAAAAACACAGTTTGCCTGGAAAGAAAACTCCACCATGACCGCCGCTTTTTCAGGCATGTTGCTCAGCCTGTCGCTCATCATTGCCATTGGCCCCCAAAACGCCCACGTGCTACGCATGGGGCTGCTGCGCTCGCATGTGGGGCTAACCGTGCTGGCCTGCGCGGTGACCGATGTAATTTTGATTGCGATCGGTGTGGCGGGTTTGGCCCAGCTGGGCAGCTTGTCCAAGGGTGTGCACGGCGCAATGATTGGCGCGGCGATGCTATTTTTGTTGCACTACGGCTGGGGCGCGGCGCGCAGAGCGTGGGCCAATCAGTATGTGGGTTTGTCAGCCACGCAGCAGGGCGGTACCCCAGCTGCAGTGAAAGCAGGCACACCAGGCAGGCCGGCCACACGCATGCAAGCCTTGGGCACGGCGCTGGCATTTTCGTGGCTTAACCCGCATGCTTGGTTAGACACAGCGGTATTGATCGGCACGGCATCGCTGGCCTACAGCCAACCAGATAACTGGAAATTTGGCGCAGGTGCGGCGGCAGGGTCACTGCTATGGTTTGTGGCGCTGGGTTTGGGCGCGCAGCTGTTAGCCCACAAACTGGCGCGCCCTGCAGTGTGGCGTGGCATTGACGCTGTGGTGGCGCTGACGATGTGGGGCACTGCGCTGTGGCTGGCTATGGGTTTGTTGAAAAGCTAATCTTTGTACTATAAATTTAATAGCTGGTTGAGCAGGTTTTACTTGGGTTATTGGCCTGTTTTTCTCTTAAAAATGCCGTTTGGAGTGTGTTTTAGGGTGTTTTTTTTGCGTTGATTGGTTCGGTGTACTCGAACGCGCCCAGCTGTGGCCTAGGCCTGTTGCCACCCGACGCCACGGGCCTTCGGCAAGCATCTCCAGTACTCAAAATGGGGGAAATTTAGAAACTCGCTGCGCTCAGACATCTAAATTTCTTATCCCCATTTTTCCGTGCTTCGAGCCCGGGGCTCGAATCGGTGGCGACAGGGCTGCGCC
>JANNCO010000080.1:0-4671 GCA_031386655.1 Polaromonas sp.
AAATTCTTTTTTCGATTTCTTTTTCATTTCTTTTTCATTTCTTTTTTATCTTATTTCGCGTCCTTCGCGCAACCTTCGCGCCCTTCGCGACCGGCAATTTGGTAGTTGGTATTTGGTATTTGGTATTTGGTATTCGGTATTCGCCTGTCAAACTCGCTTCCAATCAAACTTGGCCTTGCGTCCCGTACCAAACAGTTTCAAAGCCCCTTCTTCGCCCACCGCATTAGGCCGGATAAAAATCCAATTTTGCCAAGCAGACAAGCGCCCGAAGATGCGGGTTTGCATGGTTTCTTTGCCGGGAAAGCGCAGTGAGGCTTCCAGGCCGGTCATGGCGTCGGGCGACAGTGAGGTGCGCTCTTCCAGCATGAGGCGAATTTCATCTTGCCAGTCAATATCATCAGGCGTTACGGTCACAAGGCCCAAGCCTAGGGCTTGGTCTGCACGCAGCGGTGCATCACCTAGCCCTTGCAGCTGGGCAATGGTGCCTGCGTCTTCGCAAAAACGTGTTTGCAAGCGCGACAAGCCGTTGACTGCGGGGTAAGTGCCAAAGTTGGCCGCGCTCAGTTGCAGTGCAGGTGCTGCATCTGGCGCGTCGGGCAAGTCGAGCATGTAAATGCGGTCGCAAGCCAGTGCCAGCTCATAGAACATGCCGCTAAAGCACGAGCCTTCGCCCGCCAGCGCTATCAGCGATCGGCTGGTCACGTCGATGCGTGCCAGCGTGCGGCGCAGCGCACCGGTGGTCTCGCGCACCAGCCAGTGCGCGGCGTTGTGGGCCATCACTTGGTCAGCCAACATCACCAGGTTGTGGTCGCCACGGGTTTGCAGTACCCAGGTGCCTACTTCCAGTTCATTGGTGCGCAGGTTCAAAATAGCGTCGTCCAGTTCGCGCTGCATTTTAAGCGGCCACCACTGCACGCCCGCAGCTTCTATAGTGGCAGGCGTCGCTTCGATAGCCGCCCTGGGTGCATGCACGGTCACCGTGGCAATGCGCTTGACGCGGTCTACCTGCACATCCACCGTTTCGTAGTGGTAGCCTGCGTCATCAATGGTCACGTTCAAAGGGGTTAATTGAATGCCTTTTGAGCCAGTAACCTTGGTAGAAGCTGCTCGAGCAGCTTCTATTTCTGTAGCAAGCAGATCGTTATACTGCAGTGGCTTGGCATGCGCGTCGATCAACTTCCAGTCTTTGGCGCGGTCGGCCCGCACGCCCTCGGACGTGGTGCAAAAAATGTCGGCGAGATCGCGGCGTACCTTGCGTTTGTCGGTCACGCGGGTGAGGCCACCAGTGCCGGGCAACACCCCCAATAGCGGTACTTCGGGCAGGCTGACGGTGCTGCTGCGGTCGTCCACCATGATGATGCGGTCGCAGGCCAGCGCCAGCTCGTAGCCGCCGCCTGCGCAAGCTCCGGTTACGGAGGCGATTGACTTCAAACCATCGTGGCGCGACGAATCTTCCAGCCCGTTGCGCGTTTCGTTGGTAAATTTGCAAAAGTTCACCTTCCAGCCGTGGGTAGACAGGCCCAGCATATAAATGTTGGCACCGCTGCACCAGATTTTTTCTTTGCCGCTTTCAAACACCACTACTTTGACTGACGGATGCTCAAAGCGCACGCGGTTGATTGCGTCGTGCAGCTCAATGTCTACTCCCAAGTCGTAGCTGTTTAATTTGAGCTTGTAGCCAGGCTTGATACCGCCGTCTTCATTGATGTCTAGTTTGAGGCGCGCCACATCGCCGTCCACTGACAAGGTCCAGTGCTGGTAGCGGCTCGGGTGCGACTGAAAGTTCACCATCTCGCGGTCGCCTTGTTTGAAAAGCTTGGGTTCGGTCATCGCGTTCATGGGGTCTCCTCGGGGGTTTTTTATGGTGTTGCGCTTAGGCTGTGGCTGCTATCGCGCGTTGCAAATCTTTTAAGCTTTGGCGCACCGTGCGCGCACTGGTGTCTACCACAGCGTCAGACCGGGCGTACAGCTGCTGGCGGCTGTCCAGAATGCGGCGAATGTCGTCGAGCGCCTGGGCATTGGCACCCGTTGGTGTGCCATCTGCGGAGGCGTTGTTTGTAACGCCTGCAGTATGGTCAGACGAGTTGTCAGAGGTACTGTCAGACGTATTGAAGGGTCGCAAGTCGCCCTGCGCTACCACACGGCCCATGTGTTCCTCGGGGCTGGCTTTCACCCACACGCAAAAAAAGTGGCTTTGCAGCATGTCAAATGTTTCGCGCTCGCTCACGATAGACCCGCCCGTGGTCAGCACCACGCCGCCTGCGTGCTGCTGGGCAATGCGCAGCAGCGCACGGCGTTCGTAGCGGCGGTAGCCTGCCTGGCCTTGCAGCAAAATAATCTCTTGCATACTGGTGCCTGCCTCGCGCTCGATCTCGCGGTCCAGCTCTATAAACGGCACATTTTGCTGGGCTGCCAGTTGTGCGCCCAACGTGCTTTTGCCAGCACCCCGCAGGCCCAGCAGTGCAATGCGGTTGTCACGGCCTTGCAGGCTGGGCAACCCAAGCTGCGCACCCAGCACGGCGCTTAGCGTGGCGTAGGCAGCGTCTAGCTGCGCGTCGTCTAGCCGGTTTACCAGGGCCATTACTCGTGATAACGCAGGGCGCGGCGTGTCTTGCAGCAGATCTAGCGTGGCAATGTTCAGCGCCTGGGCTACCGACTGCAGCGTGGTCAACGACGCGTTGCCTTTGCCGGCCTCCATGTCAGCCAAAAAGCGCTCTGACAAGCCAGAATCTGCGGCCAGCTGCTTGCGTGTCATGCCCCGGCGTGCGCGCCATGCCCGCACACGTGTGCCCAGCTCGGTCAGCGTGCTGGTGTCTTCGGCTGCAGTGGTGGAAGTAATGGTTTGAAGCATATTGATTAGATGAATATATGCAATATACTGCGTTAAGTTGACTTGTCAAGCAATTTAATGCATATTCTGTAATCGAAATCTTTTAACATAAAGTGCGTCCGATGACCAAACTCAAAATCCTAGTGGGCACCATGACCAGCACCGCAGACTACGTGGCCCAAGCTATCCAGATGGACTGCGCCGATTTGGTCAGCGAGATAGACGTGCAGCTGATGGACGGCCTGGACATTAGCGCGTTTGACGACCCTGAGCCTTTGTATTTGATCTGCACCAGCACCTACGGCAGCGGCGACGTGCCCGATAATGCGCGCCAGTTGTACAACTCGCTGGACACTGCGCCCAAGTTTTTGGGCCATGTGCGCTACGGCGTTATCGCGCTGGGCGACAGCACCTACATGCAGACCTTTTGCTTTGGCGGCAAAAAGTTTGACGAGCGCCTGCAAGGCTTGGGCGCACAACGCATAGGCCAAGTGTGGTGCCACAACGCATCCGAGGGCACCCTGCCCGAAACAGAAGGGGCGGCTTGGTGCCGAGAATGGCTTGCCAGCGCGATGACAGCGGCATAAATGCGCATGCAGCGGCCTGTAAGCCTAGTTTTTTAAGCCATTTAGGCCAGCAACCCAAGTAAATCCTGCTCAAGCAGCTATTAAAACAATAGTACTGCACCGTCAGTACAACGATTCGAGGAGACACACTTGAACACCCTGCCCCAGCCCAGCACGGCCGAACACACCCGCGCGCCACCCACCGTCACCGTGCCGCGCCACTACAACGCCGCCTACGACTTGCTGCAACGCCACACGCAGCGCACCAGCAAGCCAGCGCTTATCGACAGCGCTACTGGCCACACCCTAAGCTACGGCCAGCTGTTTACCCGATCGTTCCAGTGTGCCAACGCACTGCGCGCGCTGGGCTTTGCGCCCGAAAGCCGCGTCTTGCTGTGCGCGCTGGACACCACCGAATGGCCTGTGGCCTTTTTGGGTTGCCTGCTGGCAGGTGTGGTACCTGTGGCGGTGAACACGCTGCTCACCACCCAAGACTTTGACTTTATGCTGCGCGACGCGCGGGCACAGGGCTTGATCGTCTCGCACGATTTGCTGCCTGTGTTTGACAGCTTGATAGGCCAGATTGACACGTTGAAAACCGTCATCGTCTGCGGTGTGCCAGCCGATGGCAACAGCCTGGATGCAACCCATAAATTACAAGGTAAACATGCCTTTGAGGCCGTAGTATCTGCTCAACCAGCTACGCAATTAGTAGCAGACACTTGCAGCGACGATGTGGCGTTCTGGCTGTATTCCAGCGGCAGCACGGGCACGCCCAAGGGCACGGTGCATTTGCATTCGCACTTGATTCAAACTGCACAGTTGTACGGCAGGGGCGTGCTGGGCATACAAGAAAATGATGTGGTGTATTCCGCCGCCAAACTTTTCTTTGCCTATGGCCTGGGCAACGCGCTAACCTTTCCGCTGGCCGTAGGTGCCACCACCGTACTGCTGCACAGCCGCCCTGCACCTGCCGATGTGTTTGGCATTTTGCAAAAGTACCAGCCCAGTATTTTCTACGGCGTGCCTACGCTGTACGCTGCGCTGCTGGCAGACACCGCGCGTCCAGCCAAGGCAGCTTTGAATCTACGCCTATGCACCAGCGCAGGTGAGGCATTGCCCGCCGACATTGGTAAGCGCTGGAGCGCCGAGTATGGCTGCGAGGTGCTGGACGGCATAGGGTCTACCGAAATGCTGCACATCTTTTTGTCCAATCGCCCGGGCCGGGTGCGCTACGGCACCACGGGGCAGGCGGTGCCGGGCTACACGCTGAAA
>JANNCO010000087.1:0-5324 GCA_031386655.1 Polaromonas sp.
TCTACCACCTTGCCAACCCAGTCAATATTGCTACCATATTCCCATGCGGTTCCGGGGTCGTGCAGCAGCACAGAACGCAGGGACGCCAAGCTGGCAGTGACTACGCTGGGCATATTTTTCGCCGCACCGTATTTGACCAAGTCGTGGTTAAAAAGTCGTAGCCAGAACCTGCTGTGTGAAGCAGCAGCTGGCTGACGGTGATGTCTGATTTGGGTGGACGCACCTTGGGCGCACCGTGCGCATCAAAGCCCTCCAGCACCATGGTGTCGGCGATCTCGGGCACGTACTTTTTAGCGGCATCGTGCAGGCTGATTTTGCCTTCTTCAACCAGCTGCATCACGGCAACGCCAGTCACGGCTTTGGTGCACGAGAAAATCGCCATCACCGTGTCGGTTGTCATGGGGCATCTTGACTTAAGTCGCGCTTGCCAAAAGCACCTTCATAAATAGTAGTGCTGCTGTTGGTAGCCATCGCAACTGCTACGGGCACGCCGTTTGCTTGGTTGACAGTGCCTTGCAGTACTGCGTCGGCTGCTTGACTGAATCCTTGTTTCATTGCGTGCTCCTGTTGATGTGACTTGCGGTGGGTTAAAAGAAAGCCATGGTGCGCACCTCAATACTCTCGCGCTTTTGGGCGTTCGGTGGTGTGGTGGGGTCTTCAAAAGCGGTGTGGCCCATAAAGCGGGCGCGGCCATCGGTCTCGGAGTCGTATGTTTTAAGCAGCAAAGCCTGCGTAGGCTCCATGTGTGGAAAGTACACCCAGTGGTGCGCGGGTGAATGCCGCATCACGTAAATTTCACCTGTGCGTTCTTGGTATTTCAGCTCCATGCGCAGCATGTCTTGTGCGGCGTGTGTGGTGGCATCGCACACAGCCAGCGGCAGTTCTTCTACACGCCTGTAAAGCGGCTTCCACACATTGTAGAAAGCCACGCGGCCTTGCAGCAGTTGGTCAGCTTCATCGGGCAACAGGTCGCGCACGCGCTGCGGGCCAGAGGCCACGGTGTAGTCGCTGTGTACCAGCATCACGGCTGGGCGCTGTACCGTGGTTTGCTGTTTCAGGTCGGCAGGCAGCCGCTTGCGAACCGTGTGGTCAAACACCTCCACTCGTTTAGCGCCAGTGTGCAGTTTGACAAACTCCACCACTTGGGAATAAAAGCGTTCGCGCACCGCCGTGTCGTCGTCAAATTTATCAAAATCGTTCGCGAAGGGCTTAAGCTCAAAGCCCTCGCGATCAGTTGAGAACGTGTTAACGCGCGGCCAACCGTTGTGAATGTTGACCTCTTGCGCGTCGGTGCCCGGCGGGTTCAGCTCTATCGGATGGTCGGGCTCGTAGAAATAATAATCAGGCGGGCGGCCGTTGTCCACGCTGTAGTTCAGTGTGGCGCGGACGGAGGGTGCTTCTGTCATGGTGCTTAAATAGTGTTAGCTGCATAGTTGCGGTTTAACAGGTGCAACTATGCAGTGTTGGGTAAGTAATAGTTAGGCCTCAGGGCGGGTCAAGGTAAAGCCTGGGCCTACATATGTTTTGTGCCAGCAGGGTAGGGCCTCAACGCGTGTGGTCATCCAGCGCTGCAGATGGGGGTGGCTTGACAGTGGCATTTTTTGGTAGGGATGCAGGTGTATGCCTGCGGCCAAGGCAATGTCGGCTATGGTGGGCTGGCTACCGCATACCCAGTCAGTTTTGGCCAGGCGTTCATCCAGGATAGACGCTAGTTTGTGGAATTGCTCGCTTTGCGCTTCAAGTACTGCAGGGTCTGGCTCTGCACCCAGCAAGGGCTTGACACAGTTTTCAACCAAATACACGTAGTTGCTAGGGAACCAGCTAGACGATTCCCACAACAACCAGCGATTGATATCAGCGCGTTTTTGCAGGTCTTTGGGGTATGCGCTGTCGCTTGCCATCTTGTCTGCAGCGTATTGCAAAATAGCATTGGACTCCCACAGTACCAGGTCACCATCCACCATGGCAGGCAAGGAAGCGTTGGGATTAATAGCCAAAAAGGCGGCTTCTTTCTGCTGGCCTTTAAAGTAATCTACATGCACCAGTTCATACGGTGCGCCTAAAAAATCCAGTCCGGCTAGTACCTTGCGGCAGTTGGCGGTGATGGGGTCTGCATAAATTTTCATGGTTGTCTTCTAGTTATTAGTGGTAATGAATTCTATGGATTGACAGGCCGCAGCGCATCTGGCTGAATGCAAACTGATTGTTCTCAATTCAAAGACAATGACTTTATCCATCGACATGCTGGCCACATTTGTCAAAGTGGCCGAAAAGCTCAGCGTCAGCGGCGCGGCGGATGATATGGGCATCAGCAAAGGCGTGGTTAGCAAACGCGTGGCGCAGCTGGAACATGCTGTGCAGGCCACGCTGTTCAGCCGCAGCACCCGCCACATCGCGCTTACCCCGGCTGGCGAGGCCTATTTGGGCTTTGCCCGCCAGGTATTGCACACGCTCACGGGCGCAGACGAGCGCCTGCGTGACCTGCGCCACGAGCTCAGTGGCCCTATCCGCATTACTGCGCCCAGTTCGTGGGGGCAAAAAGTGCTGGCCAGTTTGATTCCAGAATTTTTAGAATGTCACCCAGCCATAGAAATTGAACTGCTACTGAACGACCGCATGATGGATATTGCTTTTGAACGTATCGACATTGCTCTGCGCATGACGTCTACAGCCACACCTGACCTGGTAGTCACACCAGTGGCACGGCTAGACTGGGTGATCTGCGCTGCGCCGCGCTATGTGGCCAGTGCGGGCACGCCCACCACCCCTAGCGATCTGTTGCAGCACGCCTGCATGTGCTACTGGCGCGAAACCTCTGATGATGCCTGGCAACTGGCGCAGGGCGACCAAGTGCAAGCCGTGCGCGTGCGTGGCCGCTACCACGCCAATAACGCTGAGGCAGTGGCCCATGCCGCATTGGCTGGCTTGGGCGTGGCCTTGCTGCCCGCGTACGTGTGCGAAGACGACTTGGCCGCAGGGCACCTTGTGCGCTTGTTGCAAGACTGGACACCCGTCACCAAATTTGGCACGCGCATTACCGCCGTAGCCACGCCCGACAGAATGCAGCTGCTGCGTAACCGCGCGCTGCTGGCGTTTTTGCGAGAGCGGCTAGACGGGGCTGCTGTGGTGCTTTGACAGGCCCAACTGATAGCAATTATTTCTAGCAGCAGCCAAGACATGGGCTGTCAAAACTTTGGCAGCATAAAAAAAGCCACCCTGGGGTGGCTTTGACGATAGCGATGGGAACTTATACCAAGTTCAGCGTCACATCAATATTGCCGCGCGTGGCGTTAGAGTAGGGGCACACCACATGGGCTTTGTTGATCAGGTCTTGGGCGGCGGCGCGGTCCATGCCTGGAATGCTGATGTCGAGTGTGACTTCAATACCAAAACCGTTGGGAATAGGGCCAATGCCTACTGCGCCCGATATTTTGGTGTCGGCAGGTACGGTGATTTTTTCTTGGCCAGCTACAAACTTCATAGCGCCTAAAAAGCAGGCGCTGTAGCCTGCAGCAAACAATTGCTCGGGGTTCACGGCGCCGCCTGCACCGCCCATTTCTTTGGGCACACCCAGTTTGACGTCCAGCAGGCCGTCGTTGCTGGCGGCGTGGCCGTCGCGGCCCCCGGTAGCGTGTGCGTGGGCGGTGTAGACAACTTTTTCTAATGACATAAAAATTCCTTTGAGGTAGTGGTGAAAAAATGCTTTTACTAAAATATTCAAGTTAGACAAGCTAGGCCTAATGCAGCCATCTGCTTAGATTATGTGAGCCGCAACACAATGCAATTTGTAGCAGTGCGCGGCCTTAGATCTCAAGCAAATTTAAGTATAAACCTATCGCTTGTTTTGATTACACGCCTCTTTCTTTAAACCAGTCGCCTGCCAGTTTAAAGGCGTAAGTGGCGGCTGCTTTGTCGTACGTAGGGCGGTAGTCAGCATTAAAGCCGTGGTTGACACCAGGAAACACCACAATTTCGGATCCACTGGTGCCCTTACCAATGGCTACACGCATTTGGTCAATGACTTCATTTTTTACAAACGAGTCGTTACTGGCGTACAGGCCCAGTACGGGCACCATCAGGGCGCTACCTATGTCTATTGGGTCGTTGGCTTTGATAGGCGACTTCATGCCGTTAAGCAAACCGTAATAGGACACAGCAGCTTTAACTTTTGGATTGTGATGCGCGTACAGCCAGGCAGTGCGACCACCCCAGCAGTAACCCACCAAGCCCAGGCGTGCGGTGTCTGCATTACCGCTGGCAGCTGCAAACGCTACGGTAGCGTCCAAATCTGCGTTAACTTGCGCGTCTGGCACATTGGCTACAACTTTAGACAAAATCTCACCAATGTCGGTCATTTTTGACACGTCGCCCTGACGGCTAAACATCTCAGGCGCAATAGCGTAATAGCCCAGCTTAGCGTAGCGGCGGCACATGTCTTGAATATGCGCATGCACGCCAAAAATTTCTTGAACCACCAGAATGACTGGGTACTTGCCAGGCTTGGCAGGCATGGCGCGGTAGGCGGGAATAGTACCGTCTTTGACAGTAACTTTTACTTCACCAGCGGTGAGGCCGGCAGTATCAGTAGTGATAGCTTGTGCCAGTAAAGGCTGCGAAGCCACCGCGAAACCTGCGCCCAGGCTAGTGACCATAAAGCCGCGACGGACTAAACCCGCGCGTTGATCAGCCGCTTTGGTAGGAATGGCCTCCAGGCCGAATAAATTGACTTTCATTGTATGACTCCAGTTAAAAAAAACACATAAAAGCTAGGCAATAACTGCCGTGCCCGGATAAGCATTTTGTATTTTACACAATTGTATTGTATAAAATACAAATTCATCTATTGCAACGCCTGCGATACATTTATTTGCCCTTATCTGTAAGCTGCACCGTGCTGTGTCTGGGTAAAAAAAGCATCACCATAGCACTACATTGCTGCCTGCAAAGACGTACGCAACGCCTGCAAGCGACGTGTCAGGTCTGCCAACTCTTTAATGGTGCAGCCCGATGCATCGGCTATACAAGCTGGCAGGGTATCAGCCTTTTTATGCAGCGCTTTGCCTGCAGCAGTTAGGTGAATTAAAACGCAACGTTCATCTTGCGCGCTACGCTTGCGCTGTATGTAATTTAACGTCTCTAAGTTTTTGAGCAATGGCGTGAGCGTGCCGCTGTCTAAAAATAGCAACTCACCAATTTCAGAAATATTGCATGCGTCTTTTTCCCATAAAGTCAACATCACCAAATACTGCGGGTAAGTCAGATGCAGTGCAGACAGCAAAGGCTTGTACACCTTGGTCATTGCCAAAGAGGCTGAATACAGGGCA
>JANNCO010000117.1:0-2552 GCA_031386655.1 Polaromonas sp.
GCAAACCCATGCGCGTGCTGCGCTACGACTTGAAAAAAGAAACTTACTACAGCTGGCGCTATTTGGTAGACAGCAACAACACGTCGATGATTTTTAGCGCGGTGCTGAATGACGATTTGCGTGTGCTGCGCACCGAGACGACGGCAGATGCAGACTCTGCGTCTAATGGGCCGAACGGGCGTTAAAAGTTTGATTGTCTCGGCTTATAGCGGCTTAGTCTTTGTATTTAGCTTTGAACTGCACGCTAGGCAGCCCCTGATAGTCAACGTCTTGTGTCCACAGCATCGCGCCAAATTCAAGCGCAATGCTGTACATCACAGAATCTGCCAAGGCTAGTTTGTGTCGTTGACCCGTGACAGATGCATGGACTGCACGTGCATCATTCAGGTCAACCACTACACCGCGGCGCATCACGCTTAAGCAATCTTCTACGACATCTTGCGGAAGGCCGCGGCTCAGGCGTTTATGCACTTCGTAGATAGATAACGAGGGCACTATCCAATCAGCGCTATTGCCCAAAGCAGGCGCAAAAAAAGCCGCTTGTGGTGAATCTAGAAAATGCTCTATCCAACCCGATGAATCGATGACTACCGCCATTAAAAACGGTCCGGTTCTTTGGGAATATCAGCAAAATCTGGCGCAAAGTTGTATTTTTTTAATATGCCACGGTACGCACTCACAGGCAGCTCAGGCGTGAGCGTAGTTTTCTTGCCGTCGTAAGTAAATTTCACCTTGCTGCCTTCAATCAGCCCCAGCTTGGCGCGCAGGGCCGCGGGCAGGGTGATTTGGCCTTTGCTGGTCATGGTGGCTTCAACTTCTAGAACTGCGGGCATGGCAACTCCTTTAATTAATAAAAAGTAAGTATAGCAGATAAGTAAGGAATTTAATATAGCCTTACTTTAAAATAATTCTTACATGTCAGCTCACTACGAATTTGCATCCCCGCAGTTTGGTGTTGAAAGCTAAGGCCTAACTGCCAAGACATACTAAAGGAAATTACTATTAATTCAATAGCTGCTTGAGCAGCATCTACGGGCTTAATGGCCTTTTACGCCTGCAAAGTCACTTGCCCGGCCAACCCACTGCGTTGCACCAGCGACAAGGGTTGCGCTTGCAGCGCTTGCAAAATAAGCTGCCCGCCGCGCGGTGCCAGGGCGTGGATAATTTGTTGCAGCGCGTCGATGCCGCTGGTGTCTAGCGCCAGCAGGTGGCTGCAGTCAAGCTGTACTGTGCGCACGCTGGGGTGCTGCAGCAGGTACTGGCCTATGGCGTCCATTTTTACCACTGCGCCAAAGAACAGCGCGCCACGCAGGGTGAAGCTGGCGGCAGCGGTAGCGTTATCGGTATCGGCAGGGCTGCCAGTGTCAGTGTTGGCCTGCTCCACGCTAAACAACCCACCCATGCGCCGCACAAACAGCACACAGGCCAGCACCATGCCCACTTCTAGCGCTACGGTCAGGTCCAGCACCACGGTCAGCACAAAGGTGCCCAGCATGACCAAGCGGTAGTGCAGCGTGTAGTTTTTAAGCCGGGCAAACTCGCGCCACTCGCCCATGTTCCAGGCTACAAACAGCAGCACACCGGCCAGCACAGCCAGCGGTATGTGCAGGGCCAGCGGCGCGGCCAGCAACACAATGGCCAGCAATGTTGCGGCATGCACCATGCCTGCCACAGGCGTGCGCGCACCCGCCCGCACACTGGTGACAGTGCGGGCAATGGTGCCGGTAGCGGGCATGCCGCCAATAAAGGGCACCAGCATGTTGGCAATGCCTTGGGCCATCAGCTCTTGGTTAGGGTCGTGCGGCTGCAGGGGGCTGGCCTGCGCGCCCGTGTGCATGCTTTGCGCTACTTGGTCGCCTACACGTGCGCACAGCAGCGACTCTATGGCGCCCAGCAGCGCAATGGTCAGCGTGGGTGTGACCAGCAGCTTGACGGTATTCCACGAAAACTCAGGCAAAGCCAGCGCAGGCAGGTTTTGCGGTATGCCGCCAAATTTGCTGCCAATCGTCTCTACCGGCAGCTGCAATACGTAGGCCAGCAGCGTCAGGCTGAGCATGGCCACCACTGGGCCGGGAATGCGCGAAGCAGTTTTTAGCGTGCCGTGCGTGGCAGGCACACCCAGCACGCGCATGACAGCACTGTTGCTTTGCCATAGCCGGGGCCACAGTGCCAAGCCGCCCACACACAGCAGTGTGAGCGCCACAGCGTACAGGTTGGCTGTGGGCAAGGCCTTGCCCACAGTGGCCAGCAGCCCAAAAAAGTCCGCAGGCATTTTGCCTACCTGCAAGCCCAGTGCATCTTTGATTTGTGACAGCGCCACCAGCACCGCAATACCGTTGGTAAAACCAATTACCAGACTAACCGGCACATAGCGCACCAGATTGCCCAGCTTAAACAAGCCCATGGCAAACAGCAGTGCACCTGCCATCAGGGTGCTGATGAACAAATTAGCCAGCCCATAGCGCTCGACAATGCCATACACAATGACGATAAAAGCCCCCGCAGGCCCGCCAATCTGCACGCTGGAGCCGCCCAGCAGCGACATCAGAAAG
>JANNCO010000141.1:0-1712 GCA_031386655.1 Polaromonas sp.
CAAATGACGCTGCTTACGAAGTGGGCAATCGCGTGTCGGATGTGTCGGTGCTGTGGGGTCAAACGGCTTTATCTGCAAATAATTCGGTTCATCCTGAGCGGGCCGAAGGATTCGCACAGGTTGGGCCCAACTTAGCCCCAACGGATGCTGACCATGTGCACAACACTTGGCCGCTAGGCAAAGCGCTGGCCCAGCTGCAAGGCATTTACATCCTGGCTGAGAACGCCCAAGGCTTGGTGATTGTTGACATGCACGCCGCGCACGAGCGCATTGTGTACGAGCGGCTGAAGGCGCAGATGGGTGTGCAAATGAATGTGCAGATAAATGTGCAGATGAACGCGCAAGATGCTTCGCCCATGCCCACCACAACCTCCATTAACGTATCGCACCACGACACAGCAAGCTCACGCCCACCGCAGTCCCATGCTGCGCCTACACCACCGGCTTCGCGCATCGCCAGCCAGCCCCTGCTGATCCCCGCCACCTTTGCCGCCACCCCCACTGAAGTCGCCACCGCCGAGTCCAGCGTTGACGTGCTGCACACCCTGGGCCTGGACATTACCGCCTTCTCCCCCAAAACCCTGGCCGTACGTGCCGTGCCCACTACGCTGGCCCACGGCGACCCGGTAGAGCTGGCCCGCAGCGTGCTGGCCGAGCTGGGCCAGCACGACGCCAGCACCGTGGTGCAGCGCGCCCAACACGAGATCCTCAGCACCATGGCCTGCCACGGCGCCGTGCGCGCCAACCGGCAACTTACCATTACCGAGATGAACGCCCTGTTACGCCAAATGGAAGCCACCGACCGCAGCGACCAGTGCAACCACGGCCGGCCCACCTGGCGGCAAATTAGCGTGAAAGAGCTAGACACGCTGTTTTTGCGTGGTCGTTGAGTCTTCGATTAAAACCACTGTGAAGTGCCTTGTCGTCATCGCCCACCCTTTGAGAAACAGTCTTTGCCAAGCCTTGGCCACGCATGCCATCAACAGCCTGCGCAGCGCTGGGCATGAAGTTCAGCTTGAGCATTTGTACGACCAGTCGTTCGCACCAGCGTTGACCGCAGCCGAACGCCAAAGCTATTACACCGCCAAATTTGATGCAAGCAGCCTTGCAACTGAAACAGCGCATTTAACCGAGGCCGAGGCTTTGGTATTGGTCTTTCCTACCTGGTGGTTTGGCTTGCCCGCCATGCTCAAAGGCTGGTTTGACCGCGTGTGGGCACCCGGCGTGGCCTACGACCATGCGGTAGATCTGGGGGCCATTCAACCCCGGCTTAGCAAGCTGCGCTACGCATTGGCCATCACCACGTTAGGCTCGCCTTGGTGGGTAGATCGCTTGGTCATGTGGCAGCCCATCAAGCGACAGCTCAAAACCGCGCTGATAGGTACCTGCGCGCCAGCGTGCAAATTTCGCATGCTGTCGCTCTATCAAAGCGAAAAAGTCAACAGCACGGTTTTTACAAAGTTCTGTGATCGCATCAGCGCTGCATTAGTCCGATGGAAATAAATAGTTCCTGAGTCTATGCATATCCGAGAAGCACAATTTCCGTCGGACCAAAAAGCTGTAGTCGCAATCATCCGCGAATATGCAGCATGGCTCGACATCGACATGGGTTTTCAAAATTTCGACGAAGAAATGGCGCAGATTGACAGCAAGTACAGCCTACCCCAAGGCATGTTGTGGGTGGTGCAACAATCCGAAAATTTGGTTGGTTG
>JANNCO010000206.1:0-2477 GCA_031386655.1 Polaromonas sp.
CCCCCTTTATGCCGCTTCGCTGAGTACACCGCCGACCAGCTCTTGTGAACTTGTTGGGCGATCCATTGGCGCAGATGAACCACTTCGCTGTTTGTGACTTGGAAAGCGATCCGCCGCTGTAGTGGCACTAAACCAGTACGCAGCTTTGGTGCTTGGTGTGGACAACGCAGCGGCATAAAGGGGGAGCCCGCAGGGCGGAGGACAGCCGCGTAGCCGTACACGCCAAGCGCCAGAGCGGGCACAGTGCTGAGAAAAGGGGAGCCCGCAGGCCGGAGGACAGCCGCGTAGCCGTACACGCCAAGCGCCAGAGCGGGCACAGAACTGAAGCTGGCCAAAACTCGAAGCCTTTATGCCACCGGATAAGTCCCCGGCAACAAAATGCTTTTGTCCACAGTATTGATATCCGTGCGCCCACAAAAAGCCATCGTCAAATCCAGCTCTTTGTGCAAAATCTCCAGCATCTTGGCCACTCCAGGCTGCCCATACGCACCCAGCGCATACAACCAAGCGCGGCCCACCATCACCCCCTGTGCACCCAGTGCACGTGCCTTCAGCACGTCTTGCCCACTGCGAATACCGCCGTCCATCCACACCTCAATGTCTTTGCCCACAGCAGCCACGATCGCAGGCAACGCGGTAATTGACGACGGCGCGCCGTCCAGCTGGCGACCGCCGTGGTTTGACACAATCAACGCGTCCGCGCCGCTGTCTACCGCCAAGCGTGCATCTTCAGCGTCTTGAATGCCCTTCAAAACAATCTTGCCGCCCCAGCGTTTTTTAATCCATTCCACATCGCTCCAGTTCAGCGTGGGGTCAAACTGCTGCGCCGTCCAAGCTGACAGAGACGACATGTTTTCTACGCCCTTCACATGGCCTACTATGTTGCCAAAATCGCGGTGCTTGGTGCCCAGCATACCCATGCACCAGCGCGGCTTGGTGGCCATGTTGAGAATATTGGGCAGCGTCAACTTGGGCGGCGCGCTCAAGCCGTTTTTAATGTCTTTATGCCGCTGCCCCAAAATTTGCAAGTCCAGCGTGATCTGCAAGGCCGAGCAATTGGCCGCTTTGGCGCGGTCGATCAAACTCTCAATAAACGCCCGGTCGCGCAGCACATACAGCTGGAACATAAATGAGTGGTTATTCGTCGCCGCTGCCACGTCCTCAATCGAGCAAATGCTCATGGTGGACAAGGTAAACGGAATGCCAAAAGCCTTGGCTGCTTTGGCTCCCAGTATTTCACCATCGGCATGCTGCATGCCCGTCATGCCGGTCGGCGCAATGGCCACGGGCATGGCGACTTTTTGGCCGATCATTGTGGTGGCCGTACTGCGCCCTTCCATGTTGACCGCGACACGCTGGCGCAGTTTGATGCTCTGGAAATCGGCTTCGTTAGCCCGGTAAGTGCCCTCGGTCCAGCTGCCACTGTCGGCATAATCATAAAACATGCGGGGCACGCGGCTTTTGGCCACTAGGCGCAGGTCTTCGATGCAGGTGATTTTGGAAAGATCGGTCATGGGCGGTTGTATCGAGTGTGTCATTAACTATGGCGCATTGCAATGGTAGCGGTTGATCGCTGCGTTGAGCGTGAAAATCAGTGTGCGAGGGATGAAAATAATTCAGACTCAGATTACAGCTTTACCTGCGATAGTTTAGGCAGCCGGAATGCCATAGCTGTTCCTAAAAATAGCTTCTTTTTGTTTGCGTTCAGTCAGTTCTAGGGTTTGCTTGAGTCATTGATTTTGCTCTGTGATCGGGTGGTTGGGTATTCTTGCGCATTTTTAAGAGTGAAATTCTTAGACCGTGAACTGCGGCGATGGAGGAAGTCATGCTGCAAAATCTTGCGAAAACACGCGCGAACGCTGATAGTGGTTAGGCCAGCTTGTGTACCGCGCGCCTTTCTCCAGATTTTCATCACGACCACGCTCCATCACCGCTTGGCTATTCGAGTAGTAATCTTCTCGCATCAGCTTGGTCGCGGTAATACTTGCTATGTAATGCGCTAAATCAGCCAAATACGCGCTGTTTTCACAGCGTTTTAGTCGTCCTAGGCCGCAGAACCTGCTTAACCAGCTATGCAATTAATAGTGGTAACCACCCTCCCAACCACTACACCGAAGCACGTACTGCTAAAACCAAGCAAAGAACAATGTGACGAGTCGGGTCCGTCTCGATGAAAAATACGCAGAAAGGCGCGCGGTACAAAACCTAGCAAGTCAACCATCAAAGTTCGTGCGTGTTTTCGGAGTATTTTTCGCGAAAGAGATGCCCGGCTCGAGTCCAGCCTACCGGCGCGCGCGCTAAGCAAGAGACCAACATCAAAAAGCGCTTGCTATGCCAAGAGTCCAGCTCTCCGGCGCGCAGCAGAGTCCAACTCTCCTGCGCACACGCCAAGCCAAGCAACTACCTTCAAATAGCGCACGCTAAGCCAAAAGACCACGCCAATCGCCTTCACACGAGGTATCAAAAATCAGTCAGCT
>JANNCO010000254.1:0-2058 GCA_031386655.1 Polaromonas sp.
CGTATTTTTCATCGAGACGGACCCGACTCGTCACATTGTTCTTTGCTTGGTTTGGGACAGCCCATGCGCCGATGGATATTAAATATCGCTAACTCCACCCGTGCCCCGTCCCCCTGACCGTGCCTCTACCCTACCCTACCCTGTTGATCCTGAGCTTGAGCTGTCCTGAGCCTGTTGAAGGGTCTAATGATTCGCGAGTTCTTCTACGGGCTCAGTACGATCGTATGACGTACGTTGCATCACTATCAATTGCATAGCTGGTTGAGCATGTTCTACGGCCTAAAACAGCTAAAACACTTGTAAAACTCTCATGGAGTAAAGCGCATTTGCCTACACCGTATTGCGTTGCCTGCTGATGCTGCATTTATGTCGCTGCTCATAGCATGATGTATTGATCACTATTTAAAGACGCACCCCATGGCCTACCAAAGCATCAACCCCAATGACGGAAAACTGGTTAAAAACTTCGACGAAATGGATGACAAGGCGCTAGAAACCGCTATGGCAACAGCACAGACAACTTATAACGATTGGCGACAAACCAGCTATGCAGACCGCAAAGCTGTAGCCAAAAAAGCCGCTGCAGGTATGCGCAAGAACGCGCATGAGCTGGCGCGCTTGATGACGCTGGAGATGGGCAAACGCTTTGAAGAATCTCAAGGCGAGGTGGCGCTGTGTGCAGACATCATTGACTATTATGCTGACCATGCAGAAAGCTTTCTTGCGCCAGTTCACCTAAATCCTGGCAGTGGCGCAGCGACTGTTGAGAGCGCGCCTATTGGTGTGCTGTTCGGAGTGCAACCATGGAATTTTCCGTACTACCAGCTGGTGCGTTTTGCAGCGCCCAACATCATGGCGGGCAACGTGGTGATGGTCAAGCATGCGGGCTGTGTGCCGCAGTGCGCGCAGGCGTTTGAGCGCGTGTGGCTGGACGCTGGTGCGCCCGTGGGCACCTACACCAACTTGATGATTTCCTATATCCAAGTTAACCGCATCATTGACGACCCACGTATCAAAGGCGTGGCGCTAACTGGCAGTGTGGATGCAGGCAAGCGCGTGGCAGAGCAAGCGGGCAAGAGCATGAAAAAATCGACCATGGAATTGGGCGGTAATGACGCTTTTATCGTACTGGAAGATGCCGACATGGAAAAGACGGTGAAGTGGGCGATGTGGGCCAAAATGAACAATACAGGCCAGTGCTGTATTGCGGCCAAGCGTTTTATAGTAGTTGAGTCTTTGGCTGAGGCGTTTTTTCAGAAGTTTCAGGCCGCTATGGAAAGCCTGAAGCCAGGCGACCCGATGGATACGGCCACCACACTGGGCCCTATGTCGACAGAGTCTGCGTTGACAGGTTTGGTCAAACAGGTAGACAACGCTATAGCGCATGGTGCCCGGCTGGTGATGGGTGGCAAGCGCTTGGACCGGCCAGGCTGGTTTATGCAAGCCACCATATTGGCTGATATCAAGCCTGACAACCCTGCGTATGGTGAAGAATTTTTTGGCCCAGTGGCTATCATGTTCACGGTTAAAAACGAGGACGAAGCAGTGAAGCTGGCTAACGATTCAGAATTTGGACTGGGCTGTTCTATTTTCACCCAAGATGCTGCGCGTGGTGCACGTATTGCCAGCCGCATCGAAGCGGGTATGGTGTTTGTCAATCACCCTACTTGGACGGCGTCGGATTTGCCGTTTGGGGGCATTAAAAATTCTGGCTATGGACGTGAGCTATCCAGCTTGGGAATACAAGAGTTTGTTAACAAAAAACTCGTTCGCGTAGCAGACATCGATTCGCCTGCTTGATGGTTCAATTGTGAATACGTGCGCTGTTAAGTTGGTCGCTTGGCTTTGTTTGCGCATCGAAGAGTTGGTAGTTTGATGAGCGAGCGCATCAGAGAATTGGTTTCTTTGCTAGCGTACGCATCGGAGAGTTGGTCTCTTGGCTAGCGTGCGCAGCGGAAAGCTGGACTCGAGCCGGGCATCTCTTTCGCGAAAAATATTCCGCAAACACGCGCGCACTTGGATTTTGGTGCGCTACCTTCAACAACGCGCGCCTTGCTG
>JANNCO010000137.1:0-3791 GCA_031386655.1 Polaromonas sp.
TGTGTGGCGTGGTGCGATGGGTCGCCGCGGAACTGGTCATTGCGCGGTGGGTCATTGCGCAATTGGCCATTGCGCGGACGCTCACCTGGCCGTGGGCCACGGGCGTCACGCTCGGGGCGGCCACCTCGCTGGTCTGCACCACTGTGGCGTCGGTCATCACGCCGATCGTCACGCCCGCCACCGGCGGCGCGTATCAGCGCGTTGATATCGTGCTCGTCCAGTTCCATATGCGCGCCGCGTTTAAGGCCGCGCGGCAGCATCATGGCACCGTAGCGGATGCGAATCAATCGGCTGACGGCGTGGCCAACAGACTCGATCATGCGGCGCACCTCGCGGTTGCGGCCTTCGCTGATGGTGACGCGGTACCAGGCGTTGGAGCCTTCGCCGCCACCATCTTCGATACTGCCAAACTGCGCCATGCCGTCTTCTAGCTGCACGCCGTCTAGCAACTTTTGCTTTTCTTCGTTAGACAGTTTGCCCAGCACGCGTACAGCGTATTCACGCTCTAGGCCAAAGCGTGGGTGCATCAGGCGGTTGGCCAGCTCGCCAGAGCTGGTAAACAGCAGCAGGCCCTCAGTATTCAAATCTAGCCGGCCTACCGACTGCCACTTGCCTTGGTACAGCTTGGGCAAGCGGCGAAACACGGTGGGGCGGTTTTGCGGGTCGTCATGCGTTACCACCTCGCCGGTGGGCTTGTGGTAGGCAATCACGCGGGCGGGCGGCGGGTCGATGCGGATGCGCAGCGGCTTGCCGTTCACCTTTACCTGGTCGCCCCACTGCACGCGCTGGCCAATGTGTGCTGGCTGATTGTTGACCGAAATGCGGCCCTCGGTGATCAGTTGCTCCATCTCCAGGCGCGAGCCCAAGCCCGACTGGGCCAGCACCTTGTGCAGCTTGGGGCTTTCGGGCTGGGGTAGCAGCACGCGCTTGGGCAGGCCTACTTCAACGTTCTCGTCGTCCGCATCTAGCTGGCCCGAGATCACGTCTAAAAACTGGTACACGCCTTGGGGTGGCGCTTGGGTGGGCGCTTCAAGCAGATCGTCAAACGCTACATTTTCAATAGCTGCTTGAGCAGGATTTACTTGGGTTACTGGCTTATTTTGCTCTAAATTATCGGTTTGTAAAGGCTGTGGTGACTGCTGTGCGGGATGTTGGGGTGCTGCAGTGTTAGTAATGGGAGTGGTGGGGTCGGCTGGTTCTGCCGTGGCAGTGGCTGTGGCTGTGGCAGCTGGCTTAGCCCTTCTTGGCTTACTTGCTTTAGTGGCACCTGCTAGGTCGGCTGCGTTGGGGGTGGCTGCGTTGGGGGTGGCTGCGTTGGCCTCGCTTGCATCGGTGGTGCTAGCTGTGGTGACTGCATTGGACGCATCGCTAACGTCCCCAGCGTCTGCCGCAGCAGCTACTTTTTTAGGTGCGCGTGGTTTTCTAACTTTAGGTACAGCGGCGGCGTCTGTGGGCGCATTGGCGGCCAAGTCGGCGGGTGATTTTGTTGCTTTTGCTGCGTCGGGGACGAGTGGTTCAGTCATGGCGCTTGGCCTCGGGGGTAACGTGATGGGTGGGGTCGGTGGGGGTGAGGTCGTGCGGCGGCAAGCCTGCAGCGTGATGGTCGGCAGAGGCCAAGCCCGTCGCTACCGTGCTGGCGGTAACGGCTTCGGCATCTATCGTAGCTACTGTATCGGCATGCGCCTGCGCAGCTTCAGCGGCGTTGGCTGTATCAACAGCAGAAGCTTGTGGCGCAGTGCCGCTGATGTGTTCTAGCGATTCTGCGTCGCCCAGCAGCAGGGTTTGGCTATCGCTATCTTCTGTAGCTTCGGTAGCGGTTGTCTCTGGTTTAGTAGATTTCTCACTAGCGCCTTGTGCATCGTTTTGCGGTGCTTCTTGGCCATTGTTTGGCGGCGCTGTTGTTGCATCATCTTGCGGTGCTTCCTCAATCCCCAGCTGCGCCAGCGCGCCCAGTTGCGCGGCCGGGTTGTCCAGTGCGGGCAGCTGGTTTAGCGATTCCAGCCCCAAGTCGTCCAAGAACTGCTTGGTAGTGGCAAACAACGCCGGGCGGCCCACTGTTTCGCGATGGCCAATAGTCTCGACCCAGCCACGGTCTTCCAGCTGCTTGATGATCAGGCTATTGATCGTCACGCCGCGAATGTCCTCCATGTCGCCGCGCGTGCAGGGCTGGCGGTAGGCAATGATGGCCAGCGTTTCCAGCGTGGCGCGGGTGTATTTGGGCGGCTTTTCAGGGTGCAAACGGTCTAGGTATTCGCGCATCTGCGGGCGGCTTTGAAAGCGCCAGCCCGTAGCGACCGACACTAGCTCAACCCCGCGCTGCGCCCAGTCTAGCTGCAGCTCGTCCAACAGCGTCTTTAAGGTGTCCGCGCCCAGCTCGTCGTTAAACAGCACCCGCAGCTCACGCACCGGCAGCGGCTGACTGGCGCAGATCAAAGCGGTTTCTAAAATACGTTTGGCATCCACAGTGTTCATAGTGGCAGGGCTTCCTGGTGTGCATCAGCGCAAAACATGGAACAGCTACCGTCCAGCATGAGCGCAAACAAAACTAAAAATGAAGGAGAAGGTGTGTCAAAAGACAGCTTGGCGCGCAGCGCGCACTTTTTTCATCTGGTGGGGTACAAAGACTTCCCAAATCCAGGATATTTAGTGCATTGTAGCGCAGGGTTTGTTAGGGCTAACAGGCGTGAATATATTCGCTAGCAAATACTGCCCAGCAGAAATTGCAATAATCTTAACTGGAGAGTTTGCACTGTTTTAGAAGCCTGCCCATTGAATTAGGTACACTGACTTTTTACACTCAACTATCAGAAAGAACATAAATATGTCAGATGTAGTGTGTCCCGGTGTTGTAGCAGACGACCTTACTGAATTTTGGTCGCCAAGAGTGGTGGCAGAACTCGACGATTCCTACGTTAAAGTTGCTAAAGTCAAGGGTGTTTTAGCATGGCACAGCCACGATACTGAAGATGAACTCTTCTATGTCCTAAAAGGATCATTGAAAATAGAAATGGAAGCCAAGACAGTTGTACTGCAAGCAGGGCAAGCCTACGTAGTGCCCAAGGGTGTCCGCCATAATCCTATTGCTGATGAAGAGTGCCATATCATGCTGATCGAAAAAAAGAGTACGCTGCATACGGGCACAGAGGTCGTCAGTGGAACTCGCAGCCTGCAAGAGCAGCTTCGTCCAGTCTAATTGTCAATCAGCAAGTCTGCTGTACCAATTGCACTGCCCCTATTTACAGACCATTGGGTAAGCGCTAAACCCCCACCAACCCCAACGCCTCACAAGCCTGCACCAAATCCGCGGGCAGTGGCGCAGCAAACGCCATCGCCTCGCCCGTCATCGGGTGCGTAAAAGCCAGCCGCTGCGCATGCAGTGCTTGGCGCGCTAGGCCGGCGGCGGGTGCGCCGCCGTACACGGCGTCGCCTACCAGCGGGTGGGCTATATGGGCGGCGTGCACGCGGATTTGGTGGGTGCGGCCGGTGTGCAGTATGCAGCGCAGCAGGCAAAAGCTGCGGTCGTCAATATTGCTGCTATCAGCCTTGTCCGACGTCTTTTTTAAGGTATTTTCGGCCTCTAGCCCAAGTAAATACTGCTCAGACAGCTTTGAATTTGATAGCAAATGAAAGTCAGTTACGGCCTCTTTGCCACTGCCTCGTGACAGGTCGACTACCGCCATGCGCAAGCGGTTGCGAATGTCGCGGCCTATGGCGGCGTCAACGCGGCGCACCGGGTCGCCGGGCCAGGCGCGGTGGCCTATGGCGATGTATTGGCGGCTTACTTCGCGCGC
>JANNCO010000274.1:0-3813 GCA_031386655.1 Polaromonas sp.
AACGCAAGTAACTTGTACGTCAGGGTTAATAGCGGTAATGCTTTGGCGCGCGCTCAATGCTTTGTTGATGCCTACCGTAGCCAAGCTGTGGACTATTTGGCGCTGCAAATTAGTAGCGTCGACCACGTCGTTGTCCACTATGGTGATGCGCCCCACACCAGCGCTGCCCAAATACAGCGCCACCGGCGAACCTAAGCCGCCTGCACCTATGACAAGTGCATGCGATGCGAGTAACTTTTCTTGCCCTTCAACGCCAATGTCGTTGAGCAGAATATGCCGCGAATAGCGTAGCAGCTGGTCGTCAGTCATCAGCCGTTATTCGGCAGCTGTCGCGCGGCGGAGTTGATTCGACAGCATGCATCACTACCGCACCCATCACTGCTCTTTCTTTTCTTCCTTGCGCTCAGCCATGACCTTGCTGACCATCACGGTGCGGCCTTTAAGCTGGTTTAGCGCTTGAATCAGCTGGAAGTCTTTGTCGCTGCCAAACTCGGGCGAACGGCGCTCAGCTTCGGGTTTTTTATTAAATTCTTCCAGGCGCTTGCGAGCTTCTTCGCGAGATTTCTCAATCTCTTTTTGACGCGCAACTTCAGCCGCTTCTTCTTTTTTGGCGTCGCCCTTACCAGTGTTCAGGTGCTTGGTCAAATCAGCTTCGCGCGTGCGCAGTGCGGCAAACAAGTTGCCCTCAGCGCTCTCGTCCACCATTACGTCCGGGATGATGCCCTTGGCTTGGATGGAGTTGCCGTTAGGCGTGTAGTAGCGCGAAGTAGTCAGCTTGATGCCCGTGTCGGGCCCCAGGGCGCGCACTACTTGTACGCTGCCTTTGCCAAAGGTTTGGCTACCCATGATGGTGCCGCGTTTATAGTCTTGCAGGGCGCCCGCCACAATCTCGCTGGCCGAAGCTGAACCTTCGTTGACCAGTACCACCAGTGGCACGGTTTTAAAAATACCTTTGGTGTTAGTGTTCAGCCGCTTGATCACGTCTTCGCCGCTGCGGCGGTAAAACTCAGGCGAGGCTTTGTAGACAAACTTGCTTTCAGCCAGCTGGCCGTTGGTCGACACCACGGCCACGTTCTCAGGCAAGAAGGCAGCCGATATGGCCACAGCAGCATCTAGCAAGCCACCCGGGTCATTGCGCAGGTCCAGCACCAAACCTTTAAGCTGAGGATCAGATTTGTAAATCTCCTCTAACTTGCGCACAAAGTCGTCCACCGTGCGGTCCTGGAACTGGCTAACGCGCAGCCAAGCGTAGCCGGGCTCGACCACTTTGCTGCGGACTGACTGGGTGCGTATTTCTTCGCGCGTGATGGTGACAGGGAACACCCGGTTGTTCTCGTCGCGGCGCAAGATGGTGAGAATCACTTTGGTGTTGG
The DNA here is from genome assembly GCA_031386655.1 of Polaromonas sp. Taxonomy (GTDB): domain Bacteria; phylum Pseudomonadota; class Gammaproteobacteria; order Burkholderiales; family Burkholderiaceae_C; genus JAAFIP01. Next base: position 1,374 of record JANNCO010000274.1, read on the forward strand.
GCTCGCCGCGCATGCGCTTGACGGCATCGTTGACAGGCAAGCCTTTGACGGGGGTGTCGTCAATCTTGGTGATCAAATCATTGGGTTTGAGGCCTGCGCGAAAAGCAGGTGAGCCCTCAATCGGCGAGACGACTTTGATTAAACCGTCTTCTTGCGCTATTTCAATGCCTACGCCGACAAAGCGGCCCGTGGTGCCTTCGCGAAACTCTTTGAAAGATTTTTTGTCAAAATATTGGCTGTGCGGGTCCAGGCTAGACACCATACCGCTGATGGCCTCGCCAATCAGCTTTTTCTCATCTACAGGTTCTACGTAGTCGGTCTTGATCAGGCCAAACACGGCAGCCAATTGCTGCATTTCTTCCAGCGGTAGCGGAGCAAATGCACGCTGCGCCACTGACTGCACCGAAATAGTGGTTAGCGCGCCAGCAACGGCACCCATAGTGATCCAGCCTGCAATCTTGAATTTCGTGTTCATAATGTTGCCCATTTAGTACCTGCAATATACACCTTGGAGCCTCCAAAACCGCGCTGGTTCCCGGTAACCCACCCGGCCACTGTGCCTTTCGGCACAGTTGTTACGGATTGCCTTTTGGCATACGGTGACGCTATACCTTCAGGCATAGTGGTTATGCCTTGCCTTGGCTGGCCACAGCGGCCGCCGCTTTGGCTGCTGCCTCGGCATCGCCCAAGTAGTAATGGCGGATGGGTTTTAAGTCAGCATCCAGCTCATACACCAGCGGTATGCCGTTGGGCACGTTTACGCCCACAATGTCGTCATCGCCAATGTTGTCTAAATATTTAATCAGGGCGCGAATCGAGTTGCCGTGGGCGGCCACCACAATGCGTTTGCCCGCTTTGATGGCCGGGGCCATGGCTTCGTTCCAAAACGGCAGTACGCGCTCGACCGTGTCTTTCAGGCACTCGGTCAGCGGGATTTGTTCGGGTTTTAGCCTGGCGTAGCGCACATCAGCACGCTCGCTGCGTGGGTCGCTGGCTTCCAGCGCAGGCGGCGGCGTATCGTAGCTGCGCCGCCACACCAGCACCTGCGCGTCGCCGTACTTCTGGGCGGTGTCGGCTTTGTTCAGGCCTTGCAGCGCACCATAATGGCGCTCGTTTAAGCGCCAGCTGTGCACCACAGGCAGCCAGGTACGGTCCATCTCGTCCAGCGTGTGCCATAGCGTGCGTGTGGCGCGCTTGAGCACGCTGGTATAGGCCACATCAAAGTCGTAGCCGTCGGCTTTGAGCAGTTTGCCCGCGTTTTTGGCCTGGTCAATGCCGGTGGGGGTTAAGTCAACGTCAGTCCAGCCGGTAAAGCGGTTTTCCAGGTTCCAGGACGATTCGCCGTGGCGGATAAGAACGAGTTTGTACATAGTGTTTAAAGATTTGCGTGAAGAACTGTGGCACTGAAAGGAGTGGCCTGAAAAGGGCTAAAAAGCATCGACAAGCTATCCATTTTAGAATAGAGGGCTTTGCAATTGGCTGATCGTGGCTTGTGCAGGCTGTTTTTTTGGAAATTCGAATGAAATTTATTGTAGATAACTGGATGCTGTTTTTGGTAGCGGTTGGCTCGGGCGCCATGTTGCTGTGGCCCACCATCAAAGGCAGTGTCATAGGTGGTGGCGCGCTGTCCACCAATGCCGCAGTGCAGCTGATCAACCGTGAAAAAGCGGTGGTGATTGACGTGAGCGAAGCCGAAGAATTTGCCGCTGGCCACATTGGCGGCGCCAAAAACGTGCCCGTCAATCAGATTGACGCTAAGCTGGAAAACACTGTCAAAAACAAAGCCCTGCCTTTAATCTTGGTGTGCACCACGGGCGCCCGCGCCAGCCGCGCTGCAGCCACGGCTAAAAAACTGGGTTACAGCAACACCCAAGTACTGGCCGGTGGCCTCAAAGCGTGGAAAGAAGCCAACCTACCGGTTGAAAAAGTCTAAAGCGCACCGATCTCACCATTACTGGAGTTCCCCTATGCAAGCCGTCAAGATGTACACCACTGCTGTGTGCCCCTACTGCGTTCGTGCCAAACAATTGCTTAAAAGCAAAGGTGTTGAGCACATCGAAGAAATCCGCATCGACACCGACCCCGCCGCCATGAAAACCATGATGGACACCACAGGCCGGCGCACCGTGCCGCAAATCTACATTGGTATCACCCACGTGGGTGGGCATGACGATTTGGTAGCGCTGGATGGCAAGGGCGGGCTGATGCCTTTGCTGCAGGGTTAAGTTTTGATCTAAAGCCGAAAGCCGAAAGCTGAATGCGAACTGCCGGACGCGAAGGGCGCGAAAATTGCGCGAAGAACGCTAAAAAGAAAATCAAAATGAATGGTACAGATTCTATTTGTTTGTATTTTTTTGGATTATTTTTTATGCCTTCTTTCGCGCAATTTTCGCGCCCTTCGCGTCAGGCAGTTCGCATTCAGCTTTCGGATTTCGGCTTT
>JANNCO010000285.1:0-6580 GCA_031386655.1 Polaromonas sp.
TTGTGACAGTGGCTGAAGATTGATTTTCTAGCGTTACAGGTCGCTAAGGGCTTGTGTTGGGAGATGGATGTTCCCGTACTGTGCGCTACTAATTGCTGACTTTAAAGATGAATGTTCTGGCATCGTGAGCTGCGTCGATGGCGCAGATTGCGAGGATTGAAGGTTGATATTTTTGTACGGGAGCTGGCAGGCGGCGTACTCAGCAACAAAGCTGTCCTCCATGGCGGCCTATGGCCGCCTACTCCCCCTTTATGCCGCTGCGCTGAGTACACCACCTACCAGCTCTTGTGAACATGGTGGGCGATCTACCGCTAGCTTATTGACCCACCTATTCGCAGCCTTGGCGCTTGGTGTGGACAGCGCAGCGGCATAAAGGGGGAGGCCGAAGGCCGGAGGACAGCCGCGGAGATGTTCACGCCAAGCGCCAAGGCGTGCACAGAACAGGCGTTAAAGGCACGCTGAACGTATTCTGAGGCCTGTTTTCAGAGTGTTTTAGGCCACTAACCCAAAGCCGCAGCAAAACTACTGGCCTGCGCACGCGGCCAGTACAACTTAAAGACATTGTGCTGGTCAGTCAGCGCGCCATCCAGCAACGCGCCCGCCGCCATCTGCGGCACCAAGTTAGCCAGCAGGCGCACTTGGCTGTCGTCCAGCCTGCGCACAATATGGTGCGCCGTGATAGCGCCCGGGTGCGTCAGGCCAGCGGCTTGCACCATCTCCTGCAGCGCATGCAAAGTTTGCTGGTGAAAGTTGTAGACACGGTCAGCTTTGGTGGGCACATGCAGCGCTTTTTGCCGGTGTGCGTCTTGCGTGGTCACACCCGTGGGGCAGTTGCCCGTGTGGCAGCTTTGCGCCTGAATGCAGCCCAACGCAAACATAAAGCCACGCGCCGAATTGCACCAGTCGGCACCCAACGCCATCATGCGGGCAATGTCAAACGCGCTGACCACCTTGCCCGCGCAGCCCAGGCGAATACGCTCGCGCAAATTCACACCCATCAGCGTGTTGTGCACCAGCAGCAAGCCCTCTTGCAGCGGCGCGCCTACGTGGTCGGTAAACTCTAGTGGCGCTGCGCCCGTGCCGCCCTCGGCCCCGTCCACCACAATAAAGTCGGGCGTGATGCCGGTGGCCAGCATGGCTTTGACAATCGCAAACCATTCCCACGGGTGGCCAATGCACAACTTGAACCCGGTGGGTTTACCGCCCGACAGGTCACGCAAGCGCGCGATAAAGTGCAGCATCTCTAGCGGCGTGCTAAAAGCGCTGTGCGCTGCGGGCGACACGCAGTCTACTCCGACAGGCACGCCGCGGGCTGCCGCAATCTCCGCTGTCACCTTAGGCCCGGGCAGCAAGCCTCCGTGGCCGGGTTTAGCCCCTTGGCTTAATTTCAGTTCAATCATTTTGACCTGCGGGTCGCGGGCGTTGGTAGCAAATTTGTCGGCGTTAAAGCTGCCGTCGTCGTTGCGGCAGCCAAAGTAGCCCGAGCCTACCTCCCACACCAAATCGCCGCCATGCACGCGGTGGTACTGGCTGATGGATCCTTCGCCGGTATCGTGCGCAAAACCGCCGCGCTTGGCACCTTGGTTCAGCGCCAGAATGGCGTTGGCACTCAGCGCGCCAAAGCTCATGGCCGAGATGTTGAACACGCTCATGGCATACGGCTGCGTGCAGCCATGGCCCGGCGCGCCCACGGTGATGCGAAAGTCGTGCGAGGCCAGTTTGGTCGGGGCCATGGAATGGTTGATCCACTCGTAGCCGCCTGCGCCTACGTCTAGCTGCGTGCCAAAGGGGCGTTTGTCGGGCTCGCCTTTGGCGCGCTGGTACACCAGCGAGCGTTGCGACCGCGAAAACGGCGCGGCATCGGTGTCGCTTTCCAGAAAATACTGCCGCATCTCGGGGCGAATATATTCGAGCAGAAACCGAAAGTGGCCAATCACCGGGTAGTTGCGCAAAATAGCGTGGCGGCTTTGGCGCAGGTCGCGCGCGCCCAGCAGGCTAAGCGCGCCAAACACCAGCAGCAACAGCCAGCCCGCGTTAAAAGCAATCACGCTGAACAAGCTGAGCAGCGCGATAAAAATACACAAGCCCCACGCGCTGTAGCGCACAGGCACGTGGGCGTTAGCCCGGGCAATGGTTTCTGCAATCATGGTGCAATGCTAACTTGTAAACGATGGGTTTACAAAGACCTGTGCCAAGGCTGATGGCAAAGGCAACCTGCACGGTGAATACCAACTCACATCAAAGCCCCGGCCCAACTGCGCGTTAAGTGAATTTATTCAAGCCACCTTACCAGCCCAGCCCCAAATGCAGCGGCAGGTACACCGCCATGCCGCCCACGATGCAGCCCAGCGTGCTTTTGCGCCAGTAAAACACCGCAATGCCCGCCGCTGCGCCGTACAAACGGGCGTCTTTCAAAGTGCTGATCAGCGCGCCCTGACTCACCACAATCTCGGGGATGATGACCGCGGCCAACGCAGCAATGGGTGCGTACTGCAAGCCGCGCTCGGCCCAGTGGGGCAGCTTCCATTCGCTGCGGCTGATAAAGAAAAACGAACGCGCCAGCACGGTGACGCAAGCCAAGCCTGCGATGGTCATCAGCGTCCACACATCGGTCGTGCCGGGGGTCATGTTTTTCCTTTGGGCTGTGTGCCCGGCGCAGGCGGCTGCATCGCGTCGGGCAGTGCCGGGCGCAGCTTCTCTAGCGACAGGCACACCACCACGGCCACACCAATCGCCACCAAAATATTAAGCTTGAGCGGCAGTGCAAAAGCTACCACCGCCGCTGCGCCCGCCACCGCCGCCGACACCACGCGCAGTTTGGAGCTGGCCAACGAGCTGGCCACGCCCACCAGGGCCAAGATGCCCGCAAAGCCCAAACCCCAGTGCTGCGGAATCAGGTTAGCCAGCCCAATGCCCAGCAAGCTGGCACCCACCCAACTGACCCAGTTGACAAAACAGTTACCTGCCAAATAGGCATCTTGTGCACGTAATAAAGCCTCCACGCTTGCCACTGCGTGTGCTGCGCTGCCCCCCAAGGGGGTGCCCGCTTGCTCGGGGCGGCCCAGCGCAGCGCGGGTGCTTGCTAGATCATCTTTAGCCATCGGGTGCGGAAACCGCTTGATGAACATCACGTAGCTTAAATCTGCCGTAAAGTAGCCACTGGCCAGCCTGCGCCACAGTGGCTGGTGCATCACGTAGGGACGCAGGTGGATGCTGAACACGACAAACCGCAAGTTCACGCACAAGCCCGTAGCCAGCACCACCCACATCGGCGCGCCCGCCACGATCAGCGGCATGGCGGCCAGCTGCGAGCTGCCGGCAAACACCGTCAGCGCCATGGCCAGCGACTCTGCCAAGCTCAGGCCCGACTTCATCATCGCCACGCCCGTCATCAGCCCCCAAGCAGCAATGCCAGGGGCGACTGGAAACATGTCGCGTGCACCTTGGGCAAATTCGGGGTGCTGCCAGATGCGCTGGGGCACCGGGTTATTCAAACCGCTGCCCCACTTGCAGTGCAAATCCGCGCAAAAAATCCGCTGCAGGCAAGCGCTTGCCACCGGCGCGTTGCAGCGTGGTCAACTGCAGCACACCGTCGCCGGTTTGTACGCTGATACCGGCCTCGTTTATATCAACAATAGTGCCGTTTAAGCCGTCGATACTGCTCAAGAAGCTATTAATTTGAGAGCTGTTGATCTTCACCACCTCGCCCAGTATTTGCGCCGTGCAGCCCGGAAAAGGGTCTAGCGCGCGTATTTTTCGCTCTAGCGTGGCAGCAGGTTGTGCCCAGTCGATGCGTGATTCGGCTTTGTCGATCTTATGGGCGTAGGTAATGCCTGCGGCACCAGCTTCGGTCATAGCAGCGGCGTTATCTGGGCCGTTAGACGTTACTTGAGGTTGCGGTGTGCGGTCTAAGCTGTTGTAGTCTGTCAACGCCCGCACTATGCAGCGCCCGCCCATGGTGGCCAGCTTGTCGTGCAGTGTGGTAGTAGTGTCGGTGGGTGCAATGGCCAGGCTGTCTACCAGCAGCATGTCGCCGGTGTCCAGCCCCGCGTCCATTTGCATAATGGTAATGCCGGTGCGCGCGTCACCCGCCTCGATTGCGCGGTGAATCGGTGCCGCGCCGCGCCAGCGCGGCAACAGGCTGGCGTGGATGTTGATGCACCCCAACTTACCAGCCCCCACGCTGGCCACTGCGTGGGCTGCGCTGCCCCCCAAGGGGGGTGGCCTTGCTTGGGGCGGCCCGTCGCTGCGGCCTGCGCTGCCCATCACATCCAGCAACCACTGCGGCAAAATCAGCCCGTAGGCTGCCACCACCATCACGTCGGCGTTAGCGCCCACTATGGCGGCGTGCGCTGCGGCAGCGTCGTCTGCATATTTGCCGCCCTGCCGCAGGCTGCGCGGCTGGGCCACAGTAATGCCGTGCTCCAGCGCCAGCAGCTTAACGGGCGAAGCATGTAGCTTTAGGCCGCGTCCTGCAGGGCGGTCGGGCTGGGTCAGCACCAGCGGCACGTTAAAGCCCGCTTGCAGCAGCTGGCGCAGCGCAGTGGCGGCAAAATCTGGGGTGCCTGCAAAAATAAGTTTCATGGCGACAATAGGTTCAAGTGCTACTGCAACTGAATGCATGGCACTATTAATTCAATAGCTGCTTGAGCAGGTTTTACCTGGGTTACCGCCCTAAAAAGCCTTAAAAACAGCCCTGAAAATCTGCAAATCAGTCGTTCTTTGCCATTTTGAGCGCTTTTTCCAGCTTGGACTTGATGCGGTTGCGTTTAAGCGGGCTGAGGTACTGCACAAACACCTTGCCTTGCAAATGGTCCAGCTCGTGCTGTATGCACACGGCCAGCGTGCCTTGGGCGTCAATCTCGCGGTGGGCCCCGCTGGCGTCTTGTGCGCGTACTTTTACCGCAATACTGCGTTCTACGCCGTCGTAAATGTCGGGCACGCTCAGGCAGCCTTCGTCGCCTTTGAGCATTTCAGGGCTGGCCCACAGTATCTCGGGGTTAATCAGCACCATCGGCTGGTCGCGTTCTTCGCTCACGTCGATCACCACCAACCGCTCGTGTACATTCACCTGCGTGGCAGCCAGACCAATGCCATTGGCGTCATACATGGTGTGCAGCATGTCGTCCACCAGCTGGCGCACGCGTGCGTCTACCGCAGCAACAGGCTTGGCCACGGTGTGCAAACGTGGGTCGGGGTAACGCAAAATGGGTAAAAGCTGGGTGGCGGTCATGGTGGGGCGGCTAAAAACTTCACGTAAGGCTATATTTTGGTGGATCAGGCTAGGCCCGGTCGCTTAATCTGTGTTGCAAGCCTGATTTGACGTATTTTCGCTAATTTTCAAGCCTCCCGTTCACGTAGGGATACAAAATTTGCATTTATCCTTGCCAAATCAACAAGTTAAATCGAGAATTGACAGTGAATTATGATGATAAAGCGAGAGGCTTTCATGACGGAGCGCATTTCTAAATTGACAAAAACCACCGTTCAACTGGCAGTTTGGGGGCTAGCCTGTGCTGCCTTTAGCACTACAGCGGGCGCACAATTTGTCACTACCCCGGCCCAAAAGGCCACCGCACAACAAGTGGCGCAATCAGGCGTGGCGCTCAGCGAGCTGAGCCCCAACGCGCCTGACAGTTACACTGTTAAACCGCGCGACACCTTGTGGGACATTTCGCGGCTGTTCCTTAAAGCTCCGTGGCGCTGGCCCGAGCTGTGGGGTATGAACCTGCAAGAAATTCGCAATCCGCACCTTATCTACCCCGGCCAGCAGCTGTTTTTAGATAAAAGCAATGGCCGCGCACGTTTGCGCATGGGGTCGGCCTCAGGCAACACAGGCGACACTATCAAGGTATCGCCCCGCGTGCGCAGCAGCACTTTGGCTGACGCCACCATCCCCACCTTGCCGCCTAATTTGATTGAGCCATTTTTGGCTGAACCGCTGATTGTGGACGAGCTGACCTTGTTTAGCGCACCGCGCATTGTGGCCACGCAAGACCGTGTGCTGCTGGCCCGTGGTGACCGTGCGTATGCACGCTCACAAAAAGAAGGCGACCTGAGCACAGCCAAAGGTGCCAGCGACAAATACCGCGTGTTCCGCAACGCCACACCGCTTAAAGACCCCAACACCGGCTTGGTACTGGGCTACGAAGCGCAGTACGTGGGCGACGCTGAGCTGGTGCGCAGCGAAAGCCTGAAAGTGGGCACAGACAAAGACGGCAAAGAAACCCAGGAAATCGTGCCCGCCACGATCGACATCATCAACAGCAAAGAAGAAATGCGCGTTGGCGACCGTTTGCTGCCCGAGCCCAAGCGCGAGTTTCGCACCTATATTCCGCGTGCGCCAGAGCAAGTGATTCAAGGCGGGCGCATTGTGTCGGTCTACGGCAGCGCTGTGGTCAACGCAGCCCAAAACCAAGTGGTGGTGATCAACCGCGGTAAGGTCGATGGCATTGAAAACGGCTACGTGATGGCGATCTTGAAAGACGGTGCTACTATTTTGGACCGCACCACGACTGCTAAAGACACTATCAAATTGCCCGATGAACGCAACGGTTTGTTGATGGTGTTCCGCACGTTT
>JANNCO010000287.1:0-1813 GCA_031386655.1 Polaromonas sp.
ATTGTCAACTGGCTGCTGTCGTCATGCTGGGACGTGCACACCTTTGTGGTGCCGCTGCTGGGGCACGAGCGCGGCTACAGCGCCAGCGTGATTGGCACCATCCTCGGATCGTTTGCCATTGCCGCTGCTGCCATACGCATCCTTTTGCCCGTGCTGGCGCACAGCCTGCGTGAATGGGCGGTGATTACCGTGGCCATGGTGCTAACGGCCATGCTGTTTGCGGTGTACCCGCTAATGCCTACAGCGCTGTCGATGGGCGTGTGCTCGGTGTTCCTGGGTTTTACTTTAGGCTGCGTGCAGCCGATGATCATGAGCACGCTGCACCAGATCACGCCAGAGGAGCGCCATGGCGAGGCGCTGGGCCTGCGGCTGATGGCGATTAACGGGTCTAGCGTGGTGATGCCTATGCTGTTTGGCGTGGCGGGTGCCGCGATAGGTGTGGCTGGGCTGTTCTGGGTAACGGGTGCTTGCGTGGGCGCGGGGGCGCGCCTGGCCAGTCGGCTTAAGTTTGATTAAACAATGCAAGTACAAACAGCACAAGCAGATGCGGTGGTGCAGGTGTGGTGGTGTGTGTGGGCAGAGTTAATTGCGAGCTGCGCAGTTGGTAATTTGCCCCGCAATAGCGCATACTGGGCACTACAAAACTGAGGAGTTACCCAAATGACCTTATGCCCTATTGCCATAGCGGTTGGCTGCAAAAAATGCCCCGCTTTTAGCGTGTGCCCCGTAAAAACTACGCTGGGTGATATGCCCAAAGCAGACACCAACCCATCGGCAGCGGCTAAGTCTAAAACCGCCAGTGCTGCAGCGAAGAATAAAAAGAAATAGCTATTGATGGTGCAGCGCCTGCGCTGCGGCCAAGCCGCTGCGTACTGCGCCTTCTAGGGTAGCGGGGTAGGGCCCATCTACATAGTCGCCACAGGCAAGCAAGCCGTCTGCAATGTGCATGGGCGGGCGGTGTACACCGGGTGTGCAGGCAAAGGTAGCGCGTTTTTCTACAATGGTTTTCAGCGGCTGCAAGTCGCGCAGCCCTAGCTGCGCTTTGCCTTGTGCAATAACCTGCTGCTCGATGCTGGCAGCATCGCCCTGGCTGGCACTGACCACAAAGGCCAGCACACCGTGCTGCCCACACAGCGCTCCGCGGTCAAAAACAAATTGCGCAGGTTGCTGCGCGCTGCTGCGCAGTGCCATCACGGGCGTGGTAAATAAGTTATCTGGCAGTGCGGTGCTGTGCGCATACACGGTGGTAATGGCGGTGTGTTGCAGGGCATCAGCAGTGCGCAGCCATGCATTGTCAGTGTCGCCAGGTTGCGCCAGGGTGCGCACCAAGCGCGCGGCGTCCGCAGGGCCTGTAGCGATGATTGTAGAGTCATATTTAGAGGCTAAATAGCCCTCTAACCCAGGTAAATCCTGCTCAAGCAGCTGCGTTTTTGATAGTAAGCTTAAGTTCTCCATACGCTGGCCTAGCACCACGCGCGCACCGCGTGTGCCAAGCCACTGCTGCGCTGCCTGTGGAAACAGCGCACCCAGGTCGGTGCGGGGCAGCAGCATGTTAGAACCTGCTGCGTCACTGGCACCACCACCTACAGCGCTACTTGTCGCACCACTTACTGCACCACCTTCTGCATGCGCTGGGCTACCCGCAAACAAAGCATCACGCATTACCCGCAAGAACACAGTTGCACTTGCCCTATCAGCCGTTATGTTCAGTGCCGACACCACCAGCGGCTCTATCATGTCTGCCATGACGCGCGGGGTAATGCCGCGGCACAGCTGGGCTACGCTGTGGTGCGCAGGGCAGCCAAACTGCGCA
>JANNCO010000305.1:0-15316 GCA_031386655.1 Polaromonas sp.
GTTGCCAGAGTCACGGTCGAGCGCCACACGAATGTCCACGTCGCCGTGGCCTTCGGTTTGCTGCAGCTTTTTGGTGGCTTGCGCCAGTGCAGCTTCAACTGCGCCAAAAACCACGTCTTGCTCAACGTTTTTCTCACGGGAAATGGCTTCAATCAGCATCAACATTTCACGGTTCATGTCACTAGCTCCTTAAATCATCAAAACTACATGGTGCGGCATACGCCGCGTTCCAAAAATACTTATCTTTCTCTCGCTGGCCAATTTGGACTTACGACCTTTGAAGTCAACAATCGGCGCCAAGCGCGCGTCGCGCAGCTCGTCCAAGTTAAACCCCAAAGCCTGCATCGGCTGCGGCGCTTTGTTTTTGCTCACGCGCACACCGGGCTTGGGCTCGGGCGCATCGCTCCAGACAATTTGCCAACCCGCAGCTGCAGCTTCTTCCTGCGTGCCGCTTTTCTCCTGCGTGACGCGTTTCTCCTGCGTGACGCGTTTGTCCTGCATCACACTTTTTTCCAGCGTGCCGCGAAACTTCTTGCGCTTGGCATTCACCTGCCCTTGCGCCGCCTCACCCATGGGCGCCTTCAAGGTGATGTCAATCACATGCCCTGCAAAACGCTCAAAGTCTGCCGCGTGGCGTAGTGGCCGGTCAATGCCTGGCGACGATACTTCCAAGCGGCGGTATTCAATCTCATCAACCTCCAGCGCAAATTGAAGTTGCCGCGTCACACGCTCGCAGTCTTCTACCGCTACCAAGTTTTCTGGCGCGCCCGCAGTCCAAGGGTGGTCAATCGTAATGCGCAGCAAGCCACCAGCAGAGCGGTCAATCTCTACCAAGTCATAGCCCAAACCACCTACCGTGGTCTCAACAACAGTCTGCATACTCACGGTAAAACACACATCCTATACAACAAGTTCAACGCTGAATTTCGGGGTGTCAAACCCAAAATTTATCTATTCGTCCGGCCAATTGAAAACACTGTCCAAAAGCGCGATCAAAATCGCTATCAGGCGCTAGACTAAAACCGTTCGGCCAAAAAAAAACGGGCGCTAAATGCCGCCCGCTTGGTCGATATGTATCTGATTATAAAGGTTTTTTAGGCGTTTGCAAAGGTAGCAGGGGCAGTATTTTGCAGTGCAGCAATACGCCGGTGCATTAACTTGAACCATAAAGGCGGCACCATCGCCAGCATCAAGCAGCCTGCGTAGCCGGTAGGTAGCTGTGGGCCGGGCAAGGCCTGCAGTGTGGCGTAGGGTTTCCAGGCGTGCATGTGGTGGTCTGAATGGCGTTGCAAGTTCGCCAGCAGGCTGTTGGTGACGACATGGTCGGCGTTCCAGGCGTGCATCAAGCCAAAGGCCTCGCGCTTGGTACCGTCGGTGTTGCGCTGCAGGCCGTAATGCTCGATGTAGTTGACCACCTCGAGCAGCAAAAATGCCACAACCGATTGGCCCGCAAAGAACACTATGTATTTGATAGCTGCTTGAGCAGGTAACACAAGGGCCGGGACCACTAATATCGCTACAGATGCCACCGCACTCCACAGCAGTGGGCTGCGCACCCAATTTAACTTCATTTGCCGCAGACGTTGGGCTTCCAGCCGCCAGCCGCTGGCCAGGCAGCCCCACAGGGTACGGGGTAAAAAGCGGTACAAGCTTTCGCCATAGCGGGCCGACGCAGGGTCATCATGCGTGGCCGCGCGGGGGTGGTGGCCGCGGTAGTGCTCCACCATAAAATGGCCGTAACATACTGTAGTCATCAGTACCCAGCCGCAAAAGCGGTCGATTTTTAGCTTGCTGTGACCTAATTCGTGGGCAAAGGTAATGCCCTGTGAGCCTGTCACGTAGCCCACGGCAAAAGCTAGCCCCAGCGTAGTAATCCACTCGCCTTGCACGGCCGCGTAAGCCCCAAGTGCAATCAACGCCAGTTGCAGCAACACAAAAATACGCAAAATCCAGCGGAAATATGACAAATCAGCGGCAGGATCGACAGCTTGGGGCGATGACTTGCCGCCAGGCAAATAAATATCCAATAAAACTACGGCTACCCAAATCACCAAAGTCAATAGTCCGCTGAGGTGCGGCGTTGTCAGCACGCCCACAATAGCTAATAGAGGTAAGGCCAAAGCCAACAAAAAACGGGTGTCTGTAATTCGCATAAATTATATTTTCTTATAGCTTGGGCTTGGATGCAAGCAGAAAAACCACCTAGCGCATGGATAATCTAGCCATGAATCTCTTGCTATCCACGCTGCAGCCCTATCCTTTTGAAAGGCTCAAAGCGCTTTTTGCACCTGTCACCCCCAACCCTGCCTACAGCCCTGTCAGTCTGGGCATGGGCGAGCCCAAGCATGCCACGCCGCAGTTGATCAAAGACGCTCTGGTGGCCAACTTGCAGGGCTTGGCAGGCTACCCGGCTACTGCGGGAGAACCAGCTCTGCGCCAAGCTTGCGCGGCATGGGTGAAACGCCGCTACGGCGTGGTGGTGGATGCCGCAACCCAAATTTTGCCTGTCAACGGTTCGCGTGAGGCCTTGTTTTCACTGACGCAAACCATCATCGACCCTACCAAGGCCGGTGCCACTGTGCTCAGCCCCAACCCTTTCTACCAAATCTACGAAGGCGCGGCCCTGCTGGCAGGTGCCAAACCGTACTATGTCAGCAGCGACCCGGCGCGCAACTTTGCGGTGGATTGGGACAGTGTGCCTGCCGATGTATGGGCCAGCACCCAGCTGGTTTTTGCTTGTTCGCCTGGCAACCCCACGGGTGCAGTGATGCAGCTGGATGAGTGGAAAAAACTGTTTGCTTTGTCTGACCAATACGGTTTTGTCATCGCTTCGGATGAGTGTTACAGCGAGATTTATTTTCGCGATGAGCCGCCATTGGGCGCTTTGGAGGCGGCAGCCAAGCTAGGCCGTAACGACTTTAAAAACCTGATTGCGATGACCTCGCTGTCCAAGCGCAGCAATGTGCCGGGCATGCGCAGTGGCTTTGTGGCAGGCGACGCTGCCATCATCAAGCAGTTTTTGCTCTACCGTACCTACCACGGCAGCGCCATGAGCGGCACGGTGCAGGCCGCCAGCGTGGCAGCATGGAACGATGAACAGCATGTGGTAGAAAACCGCGCCCTGTACCGCGAGAAATTTGCCCAGGTCACGCCACTTTTGGCCAGCGTGCTGGGCGTTCAGCTGCCCGATGCAGCGTTCTATTTGTGGGCGCAAATTCCACAGCATGTGTGCGGTGGGTCCGACACCACATTCGCGGCGCAGCTTTTAGAACAATACAATGTAACAGTGCTGCCAGGCAGCTACCTTGCGCGCGAAGCGTTGGGGTGCAACCCCGGTACAGGCTTTGTCCGCATGGCGTTGGTGGCTTCTACGCACGAATGTGTGGAGGCAGCACAACGCATCGTCGACTTCGTTCATAAAAATTCCAACCCAACTAATCCTTAATAGCTTACCCTTGCACAACATGACCCAACAACTACAAACCATTATTGATGCCGCGTGGGACAACCGTGCCGCCTTGTCCCCTACCGCTGCCCCGCAAGAAACCCTGGACGCTGTGGAACATGTCATCAACGAACTGAACAAAGGCCAGCTGCGCGTAGCCACCCGCCAAGGCGTAGGCCAGTGGACCACGCACCAATGGATCAAAAAAGCCGTGCTGCTGTCATTTCGGCTGAAAGACAACGAGGTCATCAAGGCCGGTGACTTGGGCTTTTATGACAAAGTGCAAACTAAATTTGCGCACTTGTCAGAAGACGAAATGAAAGCCACGGGCGTGCGTGTGGTGCCCCCTGCAGTGGCGCGGCGCGGCAGCTATATTGCCAAGGGCGCTATCTTGATGCCTTCGTATGTCAACATTGGTGCGTATGTAGACGAGGGCAGTATGGTGGACACCTGGGCCACTGTGGGCAGTTGTGCACAAATTGGCAAAAACGTGCATCTGTCTGGCGGCGTAGGTATTGGTGGTGTGCTGGAACCCGTGCAGGCAGGCCCCACTATCATTGAAGACAACTGCTTTATCGGCGCACGCAGTGAGGTGGTTGAAGGCGTGATTGTGGAGGAAAACTCTGTGTTGTCGATGGGCGTGTACATCGGCCAAAGCACACCCATCTACGACCGTGCAACCGGCCAAACCACGTATGGCCGTGTGCCCTCAGGCTCTGTCGTTATCAGTGGTACGCTACCCAAAGATGGAGGCAAGTACAGCCTGTATGCAGCCATCATCGTCAAACGTGTAGACGCGCAAACCCGCGCTAAAACCAGTTTGAACGATCTACTGCGCGATTGAGTCGATAAATTAAATGCCAAATAGGGCTTTCAGGCCGCAGAACCTGCTCAAGCAGCTACGAAATTAATAGTGAACTGGAGAAACAACTATGAGTACGATGGAACGCATTTTGAAGCTGATGGCCGAGAAAAAAGCCTCTGATGTGTACTTGTCGGCGTACTCGCCAGCTACCATCAAAATCAACGGTCAGTGTGTGCCAATCAACAGCCAAGCCCTGCCTGCTGACGCACCCAAAAGCTTCCTGGCCGAGCTGCTGCCTGCCACCCGCATTGAAGAGCTGGAAGAAACTGGCGAGCTGAACATGGCACACGCCCTGCCAGGCGTAGGCAATTTTCGTATCAGTGCCATGCGCCAGCGCGGCAGCTATGCCGTGGTGATCCGCTACATTGCTACGGATATTCCGCTGTTGGAAACCCTGAATGTGCCGCCGATTTTGAGCGACCTGATCATGGAAAAGCGCGGCCTTATTTTGATGGTGGGCGCTACTGGCGCTGGTAAATCTACCACGATGGCGTCCATGATTGACCAACGGAACATGAAGGCCCCCGGTCATATTTTGACGGTGGAAGACCCCGTTGAATTTTTGTTCACCAATAAAAAGTCCATCATCAACCAGCGCGAAGTGGGCAGCGACACCAGCTCGATGCAGGTTGCGCTGAAAAATGCCCTGCGCCAGGCACCCGACGTGATTTTGATTGGCGAGATCCGCGACCGCGAAACCATGTCAGCTGCTATTGCCTACGCGCAGTCAGGCCACCTGTGCTTGGCCACCATGCACGCCAACAACAGCTACCAGGCGCTTAACCGAATACTCAGCTTCTACCCGGTAGAAGTGCGCATGACCATGCTGGGTGATTTGGCCTCAGCGCTGAAAGCCGTCGTGTCCCAGCGCTTGCTGCGCACCGTGCACGGCACCCGCACGCCGGCGGTAGAGGTTATGCTGAACACCAAGCTGATTTCTGACTTGATTGAAAAAGGCGACTTCTCGGGCGCCAAAGAAGCCATGGAAAATTCGATGGTCGAAGGATCGCAAACCTTTGAGCAAGACATTGCCCGCTTGATTGTGGAAGGCACCATTGACCGCAAAGAAGGCCTTACCTACGCCGACAGCCCTACCAACCTGATGTGGCGCTTGGCCAACGATTTTGCCAACGCGCAAAAAGCTGCCGAGCCTGAGGCCGAAGTTGACGACACACCTTCGTTTACCGAAATTACGCTGGACGTGAAACACGCCGACTCGCAACACGGTAGGCTGTAGGTTAGTTGTTCATTAAGGTTTGAAGTCGGACTTCCGGACGCGAAGGGCGCGAAGGTTGCGCGAAGGACGCGAAAGGAAGACAAAAAATACTTAAATTGAATTAATTTTTTTGATTTTAATTTTTAATTTTTGCTTTTTGTTTTTTACTTTTTTTTGCTTTTTTGTATTTCTTTTTCGCGTCCTTAGAGCAAACTTCGAGCCCTTCGCTTCCAGAATTTTTCTCCCCTACTTAATACTAAGCCATGAAAAAAGAGCATATTGTCCCTTTCTTCGCGACGCTAAAAGCCGCCAATCCGCAACCCAACACCGAGCTGGAATACACCAGCGTGTTTGAGTTGCTGGCCGCTGTATTACTGAGCGCGCAGGCCACCGATGTGGGCGTTAACAAAGCCACGCGCAAGCTGTTTGCCGTGGCCAATACACCGCAGGCAATTGCCAATTTAGGTCTTGAAGGCTTGGAAAGCTACATCAAAACTATTGGCTTGTTCCACTCTAAAGCTAAGCATTTGCTGGAGACTTGCCACATTTTGGTACAGCAACATGGCGGCGTGGTGCCGCGCAGCCGTGAGGCACTGGAAGCCTTGCCGGGCGTGGGGCGCAAGACAGCCAACGTGGTGCTGAACGTGGCCTTTGGCGAGCCCACCATGGCGGTAGACACGCACATCTTTCGCATGGGCAACCGCACGAGATTAGCGCCTGGCAAAACACCGTATGACGTAGAAATGGGTTTGCTCAAACGCATTCCGCCTGAGTATTTGGTAGACGCGCACCACTGGCTGATTTTGCATGGCCGCTATGTGTGCCAAGCACGCAAGCCACTGTGCTACCAGTGCGCTGTGTCGGCCTATTGTGCGTTCAAACCTAAAACACTGGCGGCTTGATGCAAGCTTCAGCTACTATTAATTTAGTAGCTGCTTGAGCAGTGTTTCATAGTGCTATAGGGTTATTTCTGTTAAAAAATAAATTGAATACCGTTAAAATTAAACCGTGTTTTCAAATTAAACTATTTTCTAGCCGATGCCATGTTGCAAAAATATGATGTGTTGATTGTAGGCAGCGGCCTTGCGGGCCTGTCTGCAGCGCTATTGCTGGCGCCCACCCATAAAGTGGCCGTACTGACCAAACGCGAGCTTTCCGATGGCTCCAGCGGTTGGGCGCAAGGCGGCATTGCCTCAGTGCTAGACCCTGCGGACAATTTTGAATCACATGTGCAAGACACTTTGATTGCAGGTGCGCAGCTTAACGACGAAGCAGCTACCCGTTTGGTAGTGGAAGGCGCGCCCAAAGCGGTGGCATGGCTGCAGTCAATGGGCGTGCCCTTTACCCAAGAACATGTGGGCAACGAAGACAAGCTGCACCTCACACGCGAAGGCGGGCACAGCGCGCGGCGCATTGTGCATGTAGACGACGCCACGGGCGCAGCCGTGCAGCGTACCTTGATTGCCCAAGTCAAATCAACACCCAACGTCACTTTGCTGGAGCACCACACGCTGATCGACCTGATCACCAGCCAAAAGCTGGGCCTGCCCGGGCCTAACCGCTGCCATGGTTTGTATGCACTGGACACTGACACCGACAGCATCATCACCTTCAGCGCGCCGCATACCATTTTGGCCACGGGCGGTGCAGGCAAGGTGTACCTCTACACCACCAACCCCGACACTGCCACGGGCGACGGCATAGCAGCCGCCTGGCGCGCAGGCTGCCGCGTGACTAACATGGAGTTCATCCAGTTTCACCCCACCTGCCTGTACCACCCGCACGCCAAGTCATTTCTAATTACCGAAGCCGTGCGCGGCGAAGGCGGGCACCTGAAGCTGCCCAGCGTGGACGGCGCGCCAGGCGAGCGCTTTATGCCGCTCCACGACCAGCGTGAAGAACTGGCACCGCGCGACATCGTTGCCCGCGCCATTGACTTCGAGATGAAAAAGCATGGCCTGGACTGCGTGCATTTAGATATTTCGCACAAACCTGCCGCGTTTATCCAAGAGCACTTTCCCAACATTTATGCGCGCTGCCTGCAGCTGGGGATCGACATTACCAAAGACCCCATTCCTGTCGTACCTGCTGCGCACTACACCTGTGGCGGTGTGCAAAGCGATTTGCAGGGCTGCACCGACGTGCAAGGCCTGTACGCCATCGGCGAGACGTCGTACACCGGCCTGCATGGTGCCAACCGGCTGGCCAGCAACTCGCTGATTGAATGCATGGTGTATGCTAAAGCGGCTACCCAGCACATCACCGCGCACCCACTGTCCAGCCAACCCACACTACCGCCGTGGGACGACAGCCAAGTCACCGATGCCGACGAGTCGGTGGTCATATCGCACAACTGGGACGAGCTGCGCCGCTTTATGTGGGACTACGTGGGCATTGTGCGCACCAATAAGCGCCTGGAACGCGCGGCGCACCGCATCAGCTTGCTGCAGTCAGAGATCAATGAGTTTTACGCTAACTTCCACGTCAGCCGCGACCTACTGGAGCTGCGCAACTTGGTGCAAGTGGCTGACCTGATCGTGCAAAGCGCGCAGCAACGCAAAGAAAGCCGTGGCCTGCATTACAGCCGCGACTATCCTGAGCTGCTGGCTACGGCACAACCCACCGTCTTAACGCCCAACTTGGCAGCACCATAACATTACGCAACCTGCTGAACCGTAAAACTGAAAGCAACCTGGCCATCATTGCCAGCTTCGTGTAGATTGCTGCCAGCGGCCTACTTTTTATGCCGATTTAAGCCGCTAGCCCAATAAAATACTGCTCAAGAAGCTATCTTATCCATAGCGTCTAGCGCATAGTGTGTGCGCAGCTTGTGCGCAGCTTTGACCATGTTACGCAAGGCTTGTTCGGTCTCAGGCCAAGCGCGGGTTTTCAGGCCGCAGTCGGGGTTGACCCACAGATTTTTAGCATCCACGACCATGGCAGCCTTACGCAGCAGATCCTCTATCTGCGCCACACTGGGTATGCTGGGTGAGTGAATATCGTAGACACCGGGGCCGATTTCGTTGGGATATTGCGAGGTAGCAAAGCTTTCTAGCACGGCCATATCAGAGCGGCTGGTTTCGATGGTGATGACATCGGCGTCCATCGCGGCAATGTCTTGCATGATGCCCCCAAACTCGCTGTAGCACATGTGGGTGTGAATTTGCGTGGCGTCTTGCACGCCACTGGCGCTGATGCGAAAGGCTTTGGTGGCCCATTGCAAATACTCCTTTTGCGCAGTGGCACGCAGCGGCAATCCTTCGCGGATCGCAGGCTCGTCAATCTGAATGATCCGGATACCTGCCTGCTCCAGATCAAGCACCTCATCGCGTATGGCCCAGGCAATTTGCAAGGCTGTGGCACTGCGCGGCTGGTCGTCACGCACAAACGACCATTGCAATATGGTGATGGGTCCAGTCAACATACCTTTCATGGGCTTGTCGGTCAGGCTTTGGGCGTAGCACGTCCATGCTACGGTCATGGCTGCGGGACGCTGCACATCGCCGTAGATGACGGGTGGCTTGACGCAGCGCGACCCATAGGATTGCACCCAGCCATTTTGCGTAAACGCAAATCCATCGAGCTGCTCGCCAAAATACTCCACCATATCGTTGCGCTCTGCCTCGCCGTGCACCAACACGTCCAAACCGATATCCTCCTGCATACGCACCACCATGGCAATGTCGGCATGCATCTGGGCTTGGTAGTCCTGCTCGCTGAGGGCGCCACGTTTGAAAGCAGCACGTGCCGTTCGGATTTGGGCAGTTTGCGGAAACGAGCCGATGGTCGTTGTAGGCCATAGCGGTAAAGCCAGTTTACGGCGCTGCAGCGCCTGACGCACCTGAAAGTGTGATTGCCTGGTGTCGGCATCTGCGTTGCTAGACTGCTCGTGCAGCCTGTGGGCAACTTGCGGACGGTGCACACGGCTGCTGCGCGCGCGCGACAGCGTGGCTGCGCGTGCGCTAGCAAGTTGCACCGCCGCATTGTCAGCAGGGTCAATAGGGTCAACACTTGTGCGGCTGACCAGTGCTTTCAGCAAGCTGAGCTCCTGCATTTTCTCCACAGCAAATGCCAACCACGAAGCAATCTCAACGTCCAGCTTGTCTTCGGTTTGCAAGCTGTAAGGCACGTGCAGCAGTGAGCATGAGGGTGCTATCCACAGGTTTACGCCATGCTTGTCCATGGCGCGCAACAGCTGCTGCTGCGCCGCGTCCAGATCGGTGCGCCAAATATTGCGTCCATCAACTACACCCATTGACAGTACTTTGTAACTTGGTAGATGGTCTAGCACTCCCACTAGGTCCTGCGGCGCGCGTACAGCGTCGATATGCAAGCCCGCTACTGGCAATTGGCAGGCCATACGCAAGTTGTCTTGCAGCGGCGAAAAATACGTAGCCAGCAGCAGCTTTACCTTGCTGCGCGATAGCAGCGAATAGCTACGCTCGAACGCAAAGCGCCAAGCGTCAGGCAAATCCAAGCCCAAAATAGGCTCGTCGATTTGTACCCACTCCACACCCTGTTCGGCCAAACGGTGCAAGATTTGTATGTAGACAGGCAGCAACTGGTCAAGCAAACTAAATCGATCAAAATCTGTTGCTCTGTGCAGATGGTCATCTTGCTGAGCTTTGTCCTGTTCTTTCTCGTGTTTTTTTTCTTTACCTAGCCACAAAAAGCTCAGCGGCCCCAGCAACACAGCTTTGACCTTGTGCCCCAGCGCCTGCGCTTGGCTGACCTCTTCAAACAAACGTTGTGACGCAACACTGAACTGCGTGTTGGCATCAAACTCAGGTACTAAATAATGGTAGTTGGTATCGAACCACTTGGTCATCTCCAGTGCATGCGAGTGCGCGCCATGACAACCCGGTGTGCAGTCTTGTGGTTGCGTTGAAGTGCCTCGGGCCATCGAAAAATAACGCTGCAGGGGTGCAACGCTGGCCTGGAACTTGAACCGCGCAGGCTCGCAGCCCAGCAACTGAATGTGGTTGACCACATGGTCGTACAAGGCAAAGTCGCCCACCGTCACAAAATCCAGGCCTGCGTCTGATTGCGCCGCCCAATGGCGCTGGCGCACGTCAGCGGCTACCTGCTCCAGGGCAGGGGCATCAATGTCACCACGCCAGAATTTTTCAAGTGCAAATTTCAATTCGCGCTGGGCTCCCATGCGCGGGAAACCTAGTGTGTGTGTACGAACCACGTTAACTCCTGATTGAAAATAAAAGATGACATGATGGTCGGCGAAAGTAGATAATTAATCAAACGAAATATATCTACCCTTAACTTGAAAATTTTTAATAATGCAATCAACTCTGGAACTGCGCCAGTTGCGCACACTGCAAGCCTTACGCGATGCTGGTAGCTTGGTGCGCGCCGCGCAGCTGCTCAGTTTGACGCAGTCTGCGTTATCGCACCAAGTCAAATTGCTCGAAGACAGGTATGGTTTATCGCTTTTTGAGCGCAAATCAATGCCAGTTCAGTTCACGGGCGCAGGTTTGCATTTACTGTCTTTAGCCGACAAAGTGCTGCCGCAGATTGACGCAACAGAACGCGACATTGCCAGCTTGGCTTTGGGGCGTAGCGGACAACTGCGTATTGCAGTGGAATGTCACACCTGTTTTGACTGGCTGATGCCATCCATGGACACTTTTCGTGTGCGTTGGCCCGAGGTAGAGCTGGACATTGTCTCGGGCTTTCACCCCGACCCTATATCGCTGGTGTTGCAGCACCGTGCTGATGTCGCCATTGTGTCGGAGCAGGACAGCACTGAGACGGTGGACTACCACCCGCTGTTCAAATTTGAAATTTTGGCCATTCTCGCCAACCAGCACCCTCTGAATGCTAAGCCTTACCTGCAGGCACAGGATTTTGCGGCCGAAACTTTGATCACTTACCCCGTGCATGACGATATGCTGGATGTAGTACGCCAAGTGCTGGCACCCGCAGGTGTACAGCCCGCGCGCCGCACCACCGAGCTTACGGTGGCTATGCTGCAACTGGTTGCCAGCGGCAGAGGCTTAGCTACCCTGCCAGCTTGGGCCGTACAAAGCTACTCTCATCGCGGCTACATCACCACGCGCTCTATTGGTGCCACGGGTTTGACTGGGCAGCTGTATTTAGCCTGCAACGCGGACACCACCGCGCGTGCATGGTTGGGGGACTTTGTCAAAATTACGCGAGAGTGCAGTTTTATTAATTTGAGCGGGATTGAGTTGCTATGACCACCTGTACCAAGCGGTTTTAAGTAACAAATTAAGCCCATATCTTAATAAATTAATTCGCGAAAAGCCCTAAATTTAATAGCGATAATTAAATCTTCCCTAAGCCGCCCCAATGTGCGGCACCAGCCCTGCTGGCCCAACACCCGCTTTCAATGCCGCAGTAAACGCCAGCATGCGGTCAATCGGTACACGGGCACGTGTGATGATGGTTGAGTCCACGCTAATGGCGTTGCACCCCGTCTCCAACACGCGCGCTACATCGGCCAAACCATTCATGGCCATCCAGGGGCAGTGCGCGCAGCTTTTGCACGTTGCGCTGTTGCCTGACGTGGGGGCTTCCATAAACACCTTGCCAGGGTTGAGCGTGCGCAGCTTGTGCATCATGCCGTTGTCGGTAGCTACTATGAATTCTTTGGCGTCCATTTCTTTGGCAGCTTTCAAAATGCCTGAGGTGGAACCCACTGCATCGGCCAGCGCCACCACGGCGGCGGGGCTTTCGGGGTGTACCAATACTTTGGCGCGCGGATGGTCTTTTTTCATGGCCTCCAGTTCAAAGGCTTTGAACTCGTCATGCACGATGCATGCGCCTTGCCACAGCAGCATGTCAGCGCCGGTTTCGCGCTGGATATAACCGCCCAAGTGTTTGTCGGGTGCCCACAAGATTTTGTGGCCTTTGTCTTTGAGCTCCCGCACAATGTCGAGCGCGCAGCTAGAGGTGACCAGCCAGTCGCTGCGGGCCTTGACTGCGGCACTGGTGTTGGCATACACCACCACAGTGCGGTCAGGGTGCGCATCGCAAAACGCTGCAAAGTCATCTGCAGGGCAGCCTAAGTCAAGCGAGCAGTTGGCGTCCAGATCGGGCATGAGCACGGTTTTTTCAGGCGACAGAATTTTGGCTGTCTCGCCCATAAAACGCACACCAGACACCACCAAGGTTTGCGCCGTATGGTCGCGGCCGAAACGTGCCATTTCCAGCGAATCACTCACCAAGCCACCGGTTTCTTCGGCCAAATCTTGCAAGTCGGGGTGCACATAATAGTGCGACACCATCACCGCGTTGCGCTCTTTGAGCAGGCGTTTGATTTTGACTTTTAAGGCAGTACGCTCTGCAGCGCTGGGCTCTACCGGCACCTTGGCCCACGCACGCTGGGTGCTGCAGCTGGCTGTATCGTTCGCCATACCAGCCACGGGCTGATCGTATTCAATAGCTATCACTTGCGCCATACACAGCTTTCTTTAATGTTCAATGCGCATCGACAGGTCAACAGCTTTGACGTCTTTGGTCAAGGCCCCTACCGAGATGCGGTCTACACCTGTTAGCGCCAAAGCGCGCACCGTGTCTAAATCTACACCACCAGAAATTTCCAGTACCGCGCGGTCGGCATTGATGCGCACCGCCTGCTGCAGCATAGGAATGTCCATATTGTCCAGCAGCACCATCTTGGCACCACAGTCCAGGGCCTCTTGCAGTTGCGCCAAATTTTCTACCTCAATCTCAATAAACTTGGCGCGCCCGCTGCTGGCCTGCGCACTGCGCATCACCGCAGCTATACCACCAGCCGCTGCTATGTGGTTTTCTTTGATCAAAATCGCATCGTGCAAGCCCATGCGGTGGTTGGTACCGCCGCCTGCGGCAACGGCATATTTTTGTGCCACACGCAGGCCGGGCAATGTTTTACGCGTATCGACTATGCTCGCTTTAGTACCCACTACCGCTTGGGTGAACACCGCAGTTTTAGTGGCTACCGCACTCATCATCTGCACAAAATTCAACAGGGTGCGTTCTACACTTAGCAGATCCCGCGCGGGGCCTGTGAGGGTAAAAATAGTTTGCCCTGCCCTGCACTGCGCACCCTCTTCTACCATCCAATTTAGTTGACAGTTTGGCGCTGCCTGACGCACCACCTCTTGCGCCCACGGTTGGCCACAAATCACCGCAGCGTCGCGGGTGATCACCCGCGCCGTAGCTTGCTGGGCAGCGGGCACCAAACTGGCCGTCAGATCGCCAGCGCCCAGGTCTTCAGCCAGCGCACTGCGCACATTGGCCTGGACCTGCTGGATAAATTCTGGGCTGGTAATGTCAAAAAAATGTGCCATATCTTTTGCTGTGACTGTCGTGGGTTAAACAAACCATAGTGTATTCACACCAGCCCTTGTCTTGAATAGACGCTGGCTTCTTGGGCTGCTGCCAGCCCGGTCGATGCGCATGCAACGGTCGCACATCTACTCGTAGACCTAGTCGCAAACCTAGTCGTAGTTCTGCCTTTATCCAGCCTGCCTTGGCTGCGACTGTAATTGCACAGTTTCTGGTCAGGACAGCTTATTTTTATGCTTTTTAGGCTTATAACCCAAGTAAATCCTGCTCAAGCAGCTATCAAATTTGTAGTATTGCTAAATGCTTCTGCAACACAAGATCAAACCGGTAAGCAACACGTTTCGGTTCATGTCCTACGCCAAACATAGCCCGATACGGGCGCTAGATTTTCTAGCCAACAGGCAAGATAACTTATTTGTTTATCTACCATCCTAAATGAACTCGTCAACTTTTTTACCTCACCAATTCGAAGCTCCCAAACGTCCTTCATTAGTATTGCTAGGCACAGAGCCATGGCGTGCTGCCTTCGAGTATGCATCGCATAAATTCACTGCTGCCAAGCATGGCGTCACAGGTGATGGTCATACAGTGGTTATATTTCCTGGAATGGCAACAGACGGAAGATCTGTTGCACCGCTGCGCAAATTCTGCCAGTCGCTGGGTTATCAGGCATCAGACTGGGGGCGTGGATTCAACATGGGCCCGCAAGGCAACATGGATGCGTGGCTGGCAGATTTGGCCAGCCACACGCAAACCCTACTGCCGTCGCCCGGCAGCAACGCAACGCTGATTGGTTGGAGCCTTGGTGGAATTTACGCACGTGAGGTTGCCAAGCTGATCCCATCACAAGTGCGCCAGGTGATCACCATTGGCACGCCGTTTAACGCCGACGCCGACCACACCAATGTAGGCTGGCTATTTCGCCTGTTGACCAACTCACCCTCTACTTTTGATGCCGCATTGGCCAAACACCTTCGCGTGCCCCCAGCTGTACCCACCACCTCAATTTACAGTCGGGCTGACGGCGTGGTGGCCTGGCAAAGCTGCCTTCACGATGGCTCTAGGGCCCGGGTTCAAGACATTGAAGTGTCTGGCAGCCATACCGGCATGGGTTGGAACCCTGCCGTGATGGAGATAGTAGGCGACCGGTTAGCCCAAAAACTGGGTCAATGGCGCCCTTATGCGCTAGCAACATAGTGGACTATGTCAATTTGCTTCAGTGGCCCGCTATGGTCGTCACCATTGCCGCGTCTTGGCTGGTAGCTTCTTCTCGCGAAGATCGGCGCAATGCCGGATTTTGGGTTTTTCTCGCCAGCAATGCTATGTGGGCAATTTGGGGATGGCACACCCAGGCGTTTGCCTTGCTAGCTTTGCAATTGTGTCTGGCGGCCATGAATATACGCGGCGCAATGAAATCGGCTGATCAACTTAAAAAATAGTTTGCCCAATACTCTACTGGACTCACAACTACGCAATTCAA
>JANNCO010000311.1:0-4278 GCA_031386655.1 Polaromonas sp.
CAAAACTGGTGCTGCTGGTGGCGCTGTAGCGCAGCAGGTCGGTCACGGGTTTGCTGCTAAGCCACAGCAAGTCGGGCGTCATGGTGACCTCGTGGCCGGGTACGGTGGGCGGGGCGGCGGCGGCGTCTAGTACAAATATCCACGGGCGGTTGTTTTGCTGCAAGGTCACTTGGTACTTTATGGGGGTGCCCGCAGTGCGCAGATTGGCAGGCACGGCAAAGCGGCTGGACAACTGGCCTGTGCTGGGCCGCCATTCTTTACCGTCAAACACGCTTAACACCGGGCCACGAAAATACATGTCTGACTGCGCGGGCCAGCCAGACGCTGGGCCCTCAAACTTGATACGCATGGCAATCGAATCGTCCAGCGCCAACGATGCAATACTGCCCACCTGCATGCTGCCTGACAAGCCGCTGCGGCCTGTCATGCCGTCGCTAGGTATGCCCCACAGCGGCGCAAGCCGGGGAAACAGCATAAACATCACCGCCATGATGGGCGCGCCCAGCAGCACCATCTTGCCAGCGACTTTGGCGGACGCTGCCAAAGGCGGCTTGCCTACTTGCATGTGCGCGTTGACCAATGCAGTGAGCAAGCCCATCAGCGCAATCAGCATGGCAGCCGCGGTCAGCAGCGATTGCGAGAAGAAAAAATTGGTCAGCATCGTGAAGAAGCCGAGAAAGAAGATGACAAACGCATCGCGCCGCGCGCGTAGTTCCAGCGTTTTAAGGCACAGCAGCACGACAGTGAGGGTGACGCCCGCGTCGCGGCCCAACAGAGTTTTGTGCGTTGCCAGCGTAGCGGCAATGGTGACTGCCAACAGGCCCATGCGCCACCATATGCCAGGCAGCGGTGCCCCGCGCCAAGCCAGCACACCGCGCCAAGCCAGCACGCCAGCTGCCAGTGCGCTGCACCACCACGGCAAGTGGCCCACCTGCGGCAGCAGCACCCAGGCAATGACCGCCAGCAGAAACAGTGTGTCGCGTGCATCGCGCGGCAGGTGGCGCAGCTTGTCTAGCATAGTGCCAGCGCTTCCAGGCATTGGCGTTTGTGGCCCTCGCCCCCAGCAGGTTTTATCTCGCGGCCTGGCAGGCGCAGGCCATAGTCGCTGCTTAGTTTGTCTGCAGCTAGCACCCATGCGGTCAGGCGGCTGAGTTTGTGCTCTGGGTCAACCGTGCCGCAGGTGGCGTAGTCTAGCCACAGCTCATACCGCTGGGCTTGCTGGGTGTCGCGGCTGACCAGGTCGTCGCTACCGCGTGCCACGGCTTTGGCTACCTGCTTCCACACCACCAGCTTCATCGGGTCGCCACGGCGGTAGCCGCGCACACCGTCAAACTCGCCGGTGTTTTGCGCTTGCGTGGCCATGCTGCCGCCAGCACGTGGTTCGCCTGCGGGCAAGGGCGGTGGTAGCAGCTCAGGCGTAGGGTAAATTAAAACCTCAGCTTTGGGTCGCCACACGGTCCACACGCGAAAGGTACCCAGCGGAAAGCGTGTCTCAGCCGTTAAGTCAGGCAGGCGGTGCAGGCCGCGCCGCTGGGGTTTAAAACCTACTTGCACCACCGCGCTGCCTTGCGCAGGCACGTCGGTCCACGACCAATGCGCTACTTCCAGCAAAGACAGGCCCAAGCTGTGGCGCTGGGTTTTTCTGTCGTGCGACAGGCGTATGTCAAACTGCGCTGTAGCACCCGCAAACTGTGCTGCAGGCGCTATAAGATGCATAGTAATACCGCGCAGGTTGCCGTGGCACACATGCATGCCCACTACCGCTGCGCCCGCTAGCATAAAGGTCAGCAGGTAGCCTAAATTGAGCTGGTAGTTAATTGACGCAATCAACAATACCAGCAAAGTGATAGCCAACATCCACCCGGCGCGCGTGGGCAAAATATAGACATTGCGTTGGCCTAGCGTTAACGTGTCAGTCAGCGGCAGACGACTTTGCCACCACTGGCGAAAGCGCCTTCGCACCCACGTAACGGGGTTTAGCGTGCGCGGCAGGGCGGGCGTCATGGTGTAGATCGCAGTACGGTCTTGGATTGAAAAAATCTGCGCGTTGGCATCATATGACCGTTGCCCAATAAACCTTAAGGCAACGGCACAGCTGCCACCATGGCGCGCACTTGCTCTACGGCACCGCGCCCTGCGTCGGCTACTGGCACCATGCGGTGGGCAATGGTTTGCGGCAATATGGCCTGCACATCGTCAGGTGCTACATAGTTGCGCCCTGCCAGCAGTGCCTGCGCCTTGGCTGCGCGTACCAACGCTATGCCTGCGCGTGGGCTGAGGCCCTGCAAAAACCAGCGGCCCGAGCGGGTGGCAGCC
Source organism: Polaromonas sp. (assembly GCA_031386655.1). Classification (GTDB taxonomy): domain Bacteria; phylum Pseudomonadota; class Gammaproteobacteria; order Burkholderiales; family Burkholderiaceae_C; genus JAAFIP01. Next base: position 2,317 of record JANNCO010000311.1, read on the forward strand.
ATCAAATCTTGCACATAGTTCAGCAGCGGGTCGGCGGCGTGCACAGCGAGTACGGCGTCTTGCGCGGCTTTCAGGTCGGTGGGGGTGAACACGGCGGGCAAGGCATCCACCAGGTCGCGCCGGTCATGGCCGGCTAGCAGGGTGCGCTCGGCAGCGCGGTCGGGGTAGCCCAGTGATATGCGCATTAAAAAGCGGTCCAATTGCGATTCAGGCAGTGCGTAAGTGCCCAGTTGATCGTGTGGGTTTTGCGTGGCGATGACAAAAAACGGTTGGGGCAGGGCACGCGTGGCGCCTTCTACCGTCACTTGCTTTTCTTCCATCGCCTCCAGCAGGGCTGACTGCGTTTTGGGGCTGGCGCGGTTGATCTCGTCGGCCAGCAGCACCTGGGCAAAGATCGGGCCGGGGTGAAACTGAAAGCCGCCTTGGCCAAGGTTGGCACCACGTTCATAAATCGACACACCGCTCAAATCGCTGGGCATCAAATCAGCGGTGAACTGCACCCGCGAGAACTGCAGGCCAAAACTGCGCGACAGCGCGTGCGCCAGCGTAGTTTTACCCACACCGGGCACATCTTCGATCAACAAATGCCCGCCTGCCAGCAAACACGCCACGCAGTCTTGTACCTGCGTCGGCTTGCCTACAATCACCGTGTTAAGCTGCTTTAATAAAGTCTGAAGTAACTGATTTATGTCTTTAGTATCCATACGCTAACGATACCCGAAATTCCGCACTGAACTATGACTACTGGTTATTACACACACCGCGATTGCCACCTGCACGAGATGGGCGACGGCCACCCCGAGTGCCCCGAGCGACTGGATGCTATCAACGACCGCGTGATCAGCAGCGGCCTGGGCGATGTGCTCACCCGCTGCGACGCTCCGCTGGCCTCGGTGACCGACTTGGAGCTAGCCCATGGGCGCATGTACATCGCGTCGCTGCAAGGCTTGGGCGCGCGCTTGGCAGAGGAGGTGCTGGCGGGCGGCCCCAGCTATCTGCAGATTGACCCCGACACGTCGATCAACCAATACACATGGCAAGCGGCCCTGCGCGCTGCGGGCGCTGCCCTAGCTGCTACAGACGCAGTAATAGCAGGCGAGCTAGCCAACGCCTTTTGCGCTGTGCGCCCGCCCGGCCACCATGCCTGCCGCGACAAAGCGATGGGGTTTTGCTTTTTCAACAACGTGGCCATTGCTGCCAAACACGCACTCAACCATCACGGCCTGCAGCGTGTGGCGGTGGTAGATTTTGATGTGCACCACGGCAACGGCACCGAAAATATCTTAAGCGGCGACCCGCGCGCGCTGATGGTAGGTATTTTTCAGCACCCGCTGTACCCCTATAGCGGCACCGACCACCCAGCCGCCAACATGCATAACCTGCCTGTGCCAGCGTATACCAAAGGCGACGCAATACGCGAGTTGTTCACCAGTGATTTGCTGCCGCGTCTGGATGCTTTTAAACCCGAGATGATTTTTATCAGCGCTGGGTTTGACGCGCACCGCGAAGATGAGCTAGGCCAACTGGGCTTGGTTGATAACGACTATGAATGGCTGACGCAGCAGATTAACGCTGTAGCGCAGCGGCATAGCAAGGGGCGCATAGTGAGCTGTCTTGAAGGCGGTTACACGCTTGGCGCGCTGGCGCGCAGCGTAGAGTTGCATTTGCGGGTGCTGGCGGATGTGTGATGTGTATGCTATGGATTACATAGCTGCTTGAGCAGATTTTACTTGGGTTAGTGGCTTGTTTTGTTATTAAAAAGCCACTTGGAAGTGCGTTTTTAGGGTGTTTTTTCGCGTTGATTTGTTTGTTGTACTAGAACGCGCCCGGCTGTGGCGCAGCCCTATCGCCACCCGAACCCCGGGCCTTCGGCAAGCATCTGCGGTACGCATTCCGGGGGAAATTTAGAAACTCGCGCTTTGCGCTCAAACATCTAAATTTCTAATCCCCTGCATTTGCGTT
>JANNCO010000317.1:0-12652 GCA_031386655.1 Polaromonas sp.
ACCTCCATCATCCCTTTTAAAACCACTGCTTTTCACAACGGCAAGTTTATCGATGTGTCCGACGAATCGATGAAGAGCAAATGGTCAGTGCTGATTTTTATGCCCGCTGCATTCACCTTCAACTGCCCCACTGAGGTGGAAGACGCAGCTGACAATTACGCCGAATTTCAAAAAGCTGGCGCCGAGGTCTACATTGTCACCACCGACACCCATTTTTCACACAAAGTCTGGCACGAAACTTCGCCTGCGGTTGGCAAGGCGAAGTTTCCGCTGGTGGGCGACCCAACCCATGTGCTGACCAAAGCGTTTGATGTGTACATCCCTGAAGAAGGCTTGGCACGGCGCGGCACCTTTATCATCAATCCTGACGGCGTGATCAAAACCGCTGAAGTGCATTCGAACGAAATCGCCCGCGACGTGAAAGAAACCCTGCGCAAGCTCAAAGCCGCCCAGTACACTGCCGCCCACCCCGGCGAGGTTTGCCCAGCCAAGTGGAACGAAGGCGCTAAAACCATTGCGCCGTCTATCGACCTCGTTGGCAAGATCTAAACGCACTGCCCGCCAGGCAAATGTCCGGGCTTGGCACAACCCACATTCGCTGGGGTGTGCTGACCTGGGCTTTTTTTTCTATCTCTCACTGAAAGTGAATCAGCCATGCTTGATGCCGCCACCAAAGCCCAGTTAAAAAGTTATCTTGAACGCGCTACGCTGCCGATAGAAATCGTTGCTTCTTTGGACGACAGCGCAACATCTGGCGAGATGCAATCACTGCTTAACGACGTGGCTGAATCGTCGCCACTGGTCAAGCTAACGATCAGCCGTGACGACAACCAGCGCAAACCGTCGTTTTCGATCAACCGCCCCAGTGAAAACCATGGCCCGCGCTTTGCCGGCTTGCCAATGGGGCATGAATTTACGTCCTTGATTCTTGCGTTAATGCAAGTTGGCGGCTACCCGCCTAAAGTGGAGGAAGACATACTTCAGCAGATTCGCGAGCTTGACGGCGACTTTAACTTTGAGGTGTATGTCTCCCTGACGTGCCACAACTGCCCAGACATTGTGCAGGCGCTCAATGTGATGGCCGTGCAGAACCCACGCATTCGCAGCACCATGATTGAAGGCGGCGCGTTTCAGGACGAAGTCAAAGAGCGCCAGATCATGGCTGTGCCCACCATTTTCTTGAACGGCACAGAGTTTGGCCAAGGCCGCATGAGTCTGGAAGAAATTCTGGCAAAGATTGACACCACAGGCATCGAGCGCGAGGCCAAAAAGATTGATGCCAAAGATGCATTTGACATGTTGATGGTGGGCGGCGGTCCAGCGGGCGCAGCCGCTGCCGTGTATGCAGCGCGCAAGGGCATTCGCACAGGCGTGGTCAGTGAGAATTTTGGTGGCCAAACGCTAGACACATTGGGGATTGAAAACTACATCTCCGTCAAAGAAACCGACGGTCCAAAGTTTGCCCTAGCGCTGGAGCAACATGTGCGCGGCTACGACGTTGACATCATGAACATGCAGCGCGCCAAAGCGCTCAAGCTCAATACGGGGTTGGACAAAAACCTGATCGAAGTTCAGCTTGAAAGTGGCGCAACAGTGCGCAGCAAGTCCATCGTTATTTCAACCGGCGCCCGCTGGAAAAACATCAACGTGCCCGGTGAGCGTGAATTTAAAAACAAAGGCGTAGCCTACTGCCCGCACTGCGATGGCCCGCTGTTCAAGGGCAAGCATGTGGCGGTGATTGGGGGCGGCAATTCAGGCGTTGAGGCGGCTATTGACCTGGCTGGCGTGGTAGGCCAGGTTACGCTGATTGAGTTTGATAAAGTGCTGCGCGCCGATGCGGTGCTTACCCGCAAGCTGCATAGCCTGGCCAACGTCACAGTGATCACCAACGCGCAAACGACTGAAATCACGGGCGAGCAAAAAGTCAATGCACTGATCTACAAAGACCGCGCTACTGATGCGTTGCATACAGTGGCACTTGACGGTGTGTTCATTCAAATCGGCTTGGTGCCCAATACCGATTGGCTCAAGGGCGTGGTGGAACTGTCTAAACACGGCGAAATCATAGTTGACGCCAAAGGCCAAACGTCGGTGCCCGGCGTGTTTGCGGCGGGTGATGCCACTACTGTACCGTTTAAGCAAATCATCATTGCAGCAGGCGATGGTGCCAAGGCGGCGTTAGGTGCGTTTGACCACTTGATGCGCACGTCTTTACCTGCATAATATTGGTCGAGTCAGTTGGTAGCTGCAGCAGTGGTTGTCCAAAATTTCAGTTTAGTTTCAATAAAAATTAAATCATGAAGTTATTAATTGCCAGCCTTTTGATGCAGCCAACCCACGACGTTTGCAGACGGCTTTGAAGACGTTTTTGCGTTAAAGCTTAGCGTTTATTTGCGCCCAGCATTGCGGGTGCCTCAGAGGGTTGATTGGTTTGCTGATCGACCCTTTTATACTGTCAAATAGTGCTGCAACCCAAGTAAAAACTGCTCAAGCAGCTATGAAATAGATAGTAGTTAGCAAGCAGCGTCTTATATGCAATCGTCTGCGCAGATCGAAAGGACTCAGTTGTGCGCTGTGCAGCAAGCACCGGCATCTGTTGCTGCCTTTGCTTGTGGTTGCAGTGCGTAGCGGTCGTGGTGACGTACCCATCGCATGCCTTGACCCGGAGTCTCGTCGCGACCCTTGGGGGTGAGGTCGAGCAGTTGATAGGCGCCCATCATCACCTCCACACCACGCCGGTAGGTTGAGTAGGTGTGAAAAATCTGACCGGTATTGTCTTTGTAGAACACGCTGATACCAGGCATATCCTCCGACTCAAACGAATGTTTGTCGTAGTTGTAGGTAACCTCGTTCCTGGCTTTTTCTTCCAAGGTGAAGCTGACACCGAAGTCGAAGTTAAAGTCGTTTGAATTTGACGACACCCATGTGAAGTGCCATTCCATGCGCTGTCGAAAGCGTTGGATGTCGGCCAGCGGTGTGCGTGAGATAGCTACGAATGTCACATCGCGATGTGCCAGATGCACGTTCATGCCGTCGGTGTGATCAGCCATGTAGGAGCAGCTCGGACAACCTTCTTCCCAGCCCGGAGCAAACATAAAGTGCTGCACCAGCAGCTGGCGACGCCCTTCGAACAGCTCGGCGAGCGAGCGTAGTCCATCGGGCGTATCGAAGACGTAATTTTTCCCAATGCGTACCCACGGCAGTGCGCGGCGCTCGCGTGCGATTTGATCTTGCATCTGCGTTAATTCCTTCTCGCGCGCCAGCAGCTTCTTGCGCTCGGCAATCCATCGGTCTTTGGATATGACAGGATGGTTCATGATGTTGCTTTGGGCAGTTGCACTATTCATGGTTTGTCTCCTTTCGGACGTCGCACGACACGCACCTTGCCGCTCGATCCGCCGCCACAGTAAAAAAGGTCTGCACCGTTAGACTCAAGCCCACTGACACCGGTACCACGCGGCATCGCGAGCCTGTCTAGTACAGTGCCGCTGTGCGGGTTGATGCGGCGAATATCGCTCTCATCGCCTTCCCCGGTGCCATGCCAGAGTTCGTCATCGACCCAGGTCACGCCAGTAACGAAGCGGTTTGACTCGATAGTGCGTTGAATGGTGCCCGTCGCAGGATCGATCCGGTGGATTTTGCGATCGCGGTATTGCCCCACCCAGAGGCTACCCTCAGCCCATGCGAGGCCCGAGTCACTGCCATGGCCGGGCGCTGGGATCGATCCCACTACATCTCCAGTGGCAGGATCGATTTTGTCGATACGCGCTTCGGCGATTTGGTAAAGGTGCTTACCATCGAAGGCGGTACCGGCATCGCTGGTGCGATCAAGTGTGCGCGTGACCTGTCCGCTTGCGGGGTCGAAGGCGAGCAGCTTGGATCCTGTGGCAGCCCACACGCGATGGCCGTCGTATGTGACGCCGTGAATGTGTTCGGCACCGGTAAAGGGCCCATATTCACGTACGATCTGCGCGGCACGCACCGACGCTTGCGCTTGGGTGTCGCCTATCTTGCTTTGGGTGGGGGTCATCGTTTGTTTCCTTCAAGTGCGGTTCACATTAGCACCGTATGGCTAATTTACCCGAACGGCAGCGCAGTGGGGAGTAACAAGACTGTCGTGAATCCAGACAACGGTGGCGACAGCCAACGCTGGGTGCGCGCAGCCCCGATGGAGCGGACCCGTGCGGCAGCCTCCAATTGGACAAGCGCACGCTGAACTGTGCGCTGGCTGACTCCGAGGGCCAGCGCGAGAGCTGAAGTAGACCAGGCTGCACCATCGCTGAGCAGCGCCAGCAGCGAGGCCTGATCGCCGTCGATGGGCGGCACAAGGACAACGACAGCGCGCTCACCCTGCGGCCTGAGCGCGAAGCCGCGCCCACTGGCCTCGATACGCGCAAACGGCGCTGTGAGGGCACGCAAACGGCCTATCTCTACGCGCAGGCGCGCTCGGTGTGTCTCGTCAGGCCTGCGCATGCGGAATACGCGAGCGATCAAAGCGCTGCGGTCAACGTCGCCGGGCCACGCCTCGGCGAGAGCCCGCACTAACGCAAACAGCACTGGCCGGCGTGCGAGCGGCAGCCAGGTGGTGCCCGTACGCAGACCGAGGCGGCAGGCGTCGACCACCAGCGCCCCCGAGGCCAGAAGCGCTTCGACCTCATCAAGGCGCAGCGGCTGTTCGCGACCCGGGTGAAAGCGCCGGGCGGCGGGACGATTGAGCACGGTGCGCGCTTGGGCTACCTCGGCCAAGAGAGCCGGCACGCGCGCGTCTTCAGCGGCTTCGTGAGCACGGTTCAACGCCGCCTGCGCCACTGTTGTGCGCAGCGAGCGCAGCGCCACTTCCGCTGCGACCAGCTCGGCCACCGCGCGTAGCGCCAATGGTAGGCCGTGCGTGTCAAGGCGGGACAAGCTGACTGCAGCCTCGTCGATGCGACCGAGCAGTAGCAGTTGACGCACCGCGATCAGACGTGCGTGCATCGCGTTAGCGCGATCTCCGCGCGCCTCAAGTGTGGCTGACGCGACTGCCAGTGTGTGCGCAGCGCTGCGCAGGTCGCGCATGGCGAGAGCCACCTCGGCTTGTGCAACGACACAGCGCATGCGGGCCAACTCCTCTTGGGGGCCAAAGCCTTGGGCGGCACGGCGCAGCAGTTCGCGGGCGCGTGGATACTCGCCCAGTTGGGCCATAGCGATGCCGCGAAGAGCTAGTGCAGGTGGATCTTCGCGCAGGCTGACGCGCTTAAGGGCGCCCAGCGCGTCGCCGACATCAAGGGCACGCGCAGCGGCTGTGATCAATGAGTCCATTGCAATAGTCTAGTGTGCAGCCGCTGGCTTAGTGCTGCGATTGTGACTTGCTAGCGGACAGCCTCTCGCACTGGAACAGTTTGTTGGCACCACCAGGTCGGATCTCATGGCCCGACTCGATATGTGTCGTAGAGACTGGCTCTTAAAATTATTGAGCTGTAGCATAGTTGTTTGTTGCGATGACTGCATGCCAAAGCGCACCCATACTTCAATGCACCGCAGCCTCAATGAGTACCGCCGCGGCTCTGGGCAGCACTTGTACGGGGCCACGCTTACCGCGTAACTGGCCATTGATATAGGCTCCATCGATCAAAAGCACGAGTTGATCCGCAAGCTCTTCCGCATTCCTTACCTCTAAACGCTGCGTCAGTGCTGCCAACCGGCGGCGCAGTTCTTCCTTGTGGCGCAATGAGATTTTGCGTGCCGGATGATCCGTAGAGGGGAACTCAGTTGCCGCATTGAGGAATGCGCAGCCTCTGAATTCTGGGCGGCTAATGTATTGCGCAATCCATTTGACTTGTGCTGCTAGCTCACTCTTGGGGTTTTTGCCCTGAAGTTGGGCGACGCGATCCCAATTGGCCCAGTAGTTGTGGTCGTCACGTTCGAGAACCGCAGCCACCAAGTCATCTTTAGACCCGAAGTGCCGGTACAAGCTGGTCTTTGCCACGCCCGAACGCGCTACGACCAAGTCCACGCCAATAGCGCGAATGCCTTCCCGGTAGAACAGGTCTGCAGCAGTATTGAGAATGCGGTCGCGCACGCTTGAAAGCTCGGGTTGCTCTACAGGCGGCAGTTCAGATTTTCGGGAAGATTTCGCCATGGAATTTCTCTGCAAAAGTTACGCTTGACACACTACAGATCGGTAGTATATCATTTGCATAAAATACAGACAGGTCTGTAGTATTTTATCGATTTATATGTATGAATTCAAATCTACCATGCAAGCAAAACACGCACCTCGACCCATCCTCTTGTACGGCGCTTATGGGCATACTGCTCATTTCATCATTGGTGAATTGATCAACAAGGGTTACACGCCTATTCTGTCTGGCAGGGACCGCAAAAAGTTGGAAACCGCTAGCGAGGCGCACGGTGGGTTAGAGGTTCGCCCAGCAGCAGCTGACGATCCAATCGCGCTGAATTTTGCACTACATGGTGTTCATGCAGTGATCAATGCCGCCGGGCCATTCGCATTTACCGCCATTGCAGTTGCCGATGCCGCCATTCAGGCGCACGTGTCGTACCTTGACATCGCAGCAGAACCCGACGTTGTAGCTGCAATGATCGAGCAGTGCGGCCAGCGGGCGGGTGAAGCTGGGGTGGCGATCGCACCAGCCATCGGCTTCTACGGCGGCCTGGGGGATCTTTTAGCAACAGCGGCAATGGGTGATTGGCCGCAGGCGGAACAGATCACATTGGCCTATTCGCTCAGCAGGTGGGTACCCACGGCAGGAACCCGCGTGACGATTGATGCCGCCGAGAAACGTCGCGGCGGGCAGCGACTGGTGTTCAGGAATGGTCAGTTGACCCTACGTGGCGACGAGCCTGAAACAACTGAGTGGGATTTCCCAGCGCCAGTTGGCAGACAGACGGTAGTCTCTGAGTTCACCACTGCTGACTGTCTGACCATGTCGCGCCACCTAAAGACAAAGGCAATTTCCCAGTACATGACCTTGGCGCCCCTCAAAGATCTTGGCGGCGCCGACCTGTCTGCGCAAGAAGTAGTTGATGTCCAGGGCCGTTCCGCACAGACTTTCCTGCTTGAGGCTGTGGTTCACTGGGGCACCCAGCAACGTCGAGCATTTGCGCAGGGCCAAGATATCTACGCCGTAACCGCGCCGCTGGCGGTGCAAGGCCTCAAGCGTCTGCTTGATCAACCCCAGCGGTGGCGAGGCGCTGTGGCCGCTGGCGAGCTGGGCGACGCTCGTTCATATCTCAGTGCATTGGCTCCTGAGCACCTGACAGTGCAGTTCGAATAACGCTGTAGCAGGCTTCGCAATCGAGAAGCTAAGATTTTTCCAAGAAACTCTCAGGCGATGCGTTCCACATGACGCAAGATCGTCGGCATATGCCAATCATGTACAGCGTTGCGAACTACATTTCCAGCCATCCCGAGAAGGTACACGAGGTACGTCAGCTACTGTCTTGGCACCTCACGGTTACGCAGCACCGCACAGTATGCCCATGCCCAACGTACCTAGCGGCCCTTTATTGTTTGTCATAGGCATACTGAACGTTGCTGCGCTCCATTGACGTGGTCGCTGGCAGAGGAGCAGTGCTTGCGAACACTGTTTTATTTACTGTGACCATCGCCGAGCGAAACCCCAGCCCACTACAAGCGCGCTGTTGTGGTCAGTCCCATGACAAACAATAAAGGGCCGCAGGTCCGTTTTGCATGGGACTGACCGCAGCAGCGCGCGTACGAGAACAACGAACTCGATTCACACCCCAAAAGGCATGTAAAAACACGGCTAAAAACCACTTCAAACGGCATTTTCAATAACGAAATAGGCTTCTAACCCTCGTAAATCCTGCTCAAGCAGCTATGAAATAGATAGTAATTAGCAAGCAGCAATTACCGGCAAACGCTGCACATCTAGCTGGCTTGGTGAGCTGCCGGCCACGCCACGCATGCGTAGTACCTGCGCGCGGGGTGGCTGCGCATCGGCGTGCCAGTCGCACAGTACGTGGCGTATGCCGGAGCTTTGGGAGGTGTCTTGTGCTGCGCTAAGTGGGCGGTCTACAGGGCGATTAGCGGAGCTGTCTTCACGGTGGCCGACAGGATTGTCAGCGCCTGTTTGCAAAAAATGGTCAACGCCCTCATGCGTGTGGCCATGCACCATCTGCTGCGCGCCAGCGGCCTGCACCCACTGGGCGGTGGCGGCAGGGTCTAGGTCTATCCATGGGCCGCCTAGCTGCTTGCGGGCCTCGCTTTGGGTGCGTAGCTCGCGGGCGATGTGCTGGCGCTGGGCCAGCGGGCGGGCTAAAAATGCGGTTTGCCACGCGCTGCTGCGCACTTGCTGGCGAAATACCTGGTAGTCGGTATCGGCCAGGCACAGCGCATCGCCGTGGCTTAGCAGCGTACGCACGCCGGCAAAATCTAGCACCGTGGGGTCGGGCAGGCCTTGCATGCCGCAGGCTTTGAGCGCCGCGTCGCCTAGCAAAAAGTCGCGGTTACCGTGCATAAAAAACACCGGGCGGCGGCGGGCCGCTTGGGCTAAAACGCTGGCGCAGCGGTCTTCAAAACACCGCGCTGGGGTGGTGCCATAGCTACCATCTGCTGGATGAATAGCTGCTGAGTCAATCGCCACCAAGTCAATCGCTACTGAGTCAATTGCCACCAAGTCAATAGCTACTGAATCAATAGCTGCTTGAGCAGGATTTACTTGGGTTACAGCACTATTTTGTTGTAAATTAGGGCTTGAAAACATGCGCACAGTGTGCAGCACATCGTCGCCCGGCCACACCTCAAACAAATCGCCCAAAATAAACACGGCGTCAGCGGTGGTGCCGTCCATATAGCACTGCCAGGCTTCAAAATTGGCAGGCTCGCTCTCGTGCAAATGCAAGTCGGAGATAAAGTCAATCTGTTGCCACGCAGGCGGCGCACTCAGATGGTAAAAATCTGGCGGCGCGGCGGGTAATAAATTAGTCATTACGGTGCACCATGACAGTTAGACCATCGCGCTCACGTCGTCACATTGAACAACGGGCAACAGCGCGTAACAGTGCCCTGTAAAGCACCCAATAGACAGCACGGTAGACATCACCAAACCAGTGCCGCCGCTGGGCCTACAGCGCCACAGCTTTGGTCATCACCAGATCGGCCACGGGCACGTCGTCGTGCATACTTTTGCGCGCGGTTTTGACCTTGCCCATGGTGTCTACCACCTCGGTACCAGAGATCACTTTGCCAAACACGGCGTAGCCCCAGCCTTGGCGGCTAGGTGCGGTGTGGTTTAAAAAGTCGTTTTTAGCAGTGTTGATAAAAAACTGCGCAGTGGCCGAATGCGGCTCGCCGGTGCGGGCCATGGCCAGCGTGTATTTGTCGTTCTTCAGGCCGTTGTTGCCTTCGTTTTCAATCGCGGCGTCCACGCTTTTTTGCGTCATGGCGGCATCAAAACCACCGCCTTGCACCATAAAGTTGTCAATCACGCGGTGAAACACCGTGTTGTCATAGTGGCCCTTGGCCACGTAGGCCAAAAAGTTGGCCACCGACTTGGGCGCTTTGTCCTGGTACAGCTCAGCGACGATGGTGCCGTGACCGGCGATGTGGAGTTCAACTTGGGGATTTGCCATGGGTTTGCTTTCAGTTAAATTTAATGGGATACAGGTGAAGTAACGAGGGTAAAAAAAGTTGCAAAAACATCAGAGAAAATATTGGGAAAACATCGGAAACAGCGTTGAAAAAAGACGTTGCAACCGCTTTATTTGACCAGTGTAGCCGTGACAATGCTGACCTGTGTTTTGGGTACATCGGTAGGGAAAGGGCCGCCTGCAGCGGTTGGCACGGCCTTGATTTTCTCCACCACGTCCATGCCTTTGATGACTTTGCCAAACACGGTGTAGCCCCACAGCTGGCCCGCGCCCAGCAGCTTAGCGCGTGGTGTGCTGGGATAGGTTTGGCCTTGGTAGCTAAAGTTCAGCACCGGGTCGCCGTCGGGGATAAGCGTGGGGTCTAAAAATGCGTTGTCCACCACGTTGATAAAAAACTGGCTGCTGGCCGACTGCGGGTCGCCCGTGCGGGCCATGGCCAGCGTGCCGGTGGTGTTTTTCAGGCCCTTGGCCAGCGCCTCGCGGCCTTCGTGGGCAATGTTGGGGCGGGTTTTCTTTTGCTCGTATTTGGCGTCAAACCCGCCGCCTTGCACCATAAAGGTACTGATCACGCGGTGAAACACTGTGCCGTCGTAGTGCTTGTCTTTCACGTACTGCAAAAAGTTCTCAACCGTTTTGGGCGCTTTGTCGGGGTACAGCTCGACAATGATGTCGCCCATCGAAGTGGTGATCTTGACCTTGGGCGACGCTTGCGTGCTGGCGGCGCTGGAAGTGGCGCTTGCCGGGACAGTAGTGGCGTTGGTGGCCGTTTGGGCAACAGCCGCAGGCGCTATGAATGCAATAGCTGCTTGAGCAGTAACTACAAGGGTTAAACGGCGAAAAGTGCTAAAAATAGGGCGCATCAGCTGACCAATCCTTCAAAAAATATCTTCCATTGATTTTGCGTGGCAGGCGACCGTAGCCAGTACTGCCGCTTGACCGGCGCGCTGGTGTAGCCTGCACGCACCTCTGAATAGGTGACTACCATCGTAGCATTTTGTCCCCCCTCGGGCGACAGCAGCACCGACTGGTCTTTGATCTGAACAGGTTTGCCACGGGCCAGCGCCATATCGTTTTTAACCATGGCGGACCAGTCGGCCAACGTCTTGCCGTAACTGTTGAAATCAGCCGTGTAAAACGCCATGGTGCGGGTGAGGTCTGCGCTGGCTTTGGCGCTGCGCCATTGCTCCCAAACGGCGTCAAAGGCGCTTGCCTCGGGGTGGGACGCGCCTGGGTTAATCCACTGCAGGCTGGGTGCTATGACCACCGGGGTAGAGCGAATCTCCACTGTGGACAAGATGCGCATCAAATCAGGGTTAGACACCGCCACGCAGCCGTCTGTGGCCTTGGGCGCGCGGGCAAACTGGTGGCTGGGCACGCCGTGCAGCCAGATGCCGCCGCCAGTTTTGCCGCGCCGCAGGTCGTACGGGTTAGGGTAGTTAATGGGCAGCGCGCCTGCGCCGTACAGGTCTTTCAGCGCGTTGGGGTCCAGCGTGTTGGTGACAAAATACACGCCCAGCGGGGTGCGCAGGTCGCCCTCGGTGGATTTTTCAATGCCCAATTTGCCTACCGACATATAAAAATCGGCAATCAATTTAACGCCCGTGGGTGCGTTTTCAAACAAGTACAGCCGCGCACGCGACGGGTCTACCGCAATGGCATGCTTGTTGTAGGCCGACAGGCGAATAAATTGGCTGGGCACGGCACCCGCGGGCGGCCGCTCGCGCAGGGCTTTGATGCGCAGCAGGGATTCTTCGCGCAGCTCGGCTAGGGTGCCGGGCAGGGCGGCACGTGCGGTGGCCTCGGGCATATCGCCCATGCTTTTGAGCGGGCGGGTTTGCGCCATCAGCAGGTCGCCGTGCACCAGGTGGGCCAGTGCAAAATTAGGGTAGTCTTTGACTAGCTGGTCGGCCTGGCGCAATGCCTCGCGGGTTTGGGCCTGGCCAATCCGTTGGTAAATTTGAATCAGCCGTGCCTCAGCGTCAAGTCCTTTGACAGCAACGTTGCGGGACTTGGGCGAGTAAATTTTTTTAGCGGCCAGTGTGGGAGTGCACAGCAGGGCACTGATCCACAACGCAGCGCACAGATTGCGCAATAACATTCGTCTTCACTTCAGCGGGGGTTGAGTTGCATACATACACAGACTAAAAATACAATGCCGTCAAAGCCATATCTGCATGGCAAGCACGGCACAGTGCGGCGCAGTACTGCACGGTACAGCACGGCATAGTACAGCGCAAGGGCGCATTTTTCAGCGGTGCCAGTTGGTTTAACCGCCGCTGACCTCTTTAACAATCACCCAACGCTCACCAGCTTTGACCAGGTTAAGCGTTTTGGTGCTGGACACAGACAATGCATCGGCATCGTAGTCTTGCTTAAAGCGGGCCTTGGCAGAGTTGCCAGTGACGGTAATTGCCAAATTAGACACCTTGACGCTGATTTTGCTCTTGCCCACGATGCGTTTGGTGCGCTCTTGCTCCCAGTTTTTGCGGCTACCGGCGGCGTCAAAGTCTTTGCCGTAGGCATTGAAATAGTCGGTGGTGTTTTTGGCGCTCCAGGCTTTGGCCCAGTTTTGTACTGCAGCGGTGATCTCTTGCTCGGCAGCGCCGCTGGAGGCTACGGGTGCGGCGGCGGGGGCTGGGGTAGGTGCAGGCGCTGCGGCTGGGGCGCTAACAGTTGGCTTGGCAACTGGTGCCGCTGCTACAGGTGCTGGAGCCGGGGCCGGGGCCGGTGCAGGAACAGGTGCTTTGGCGGTTGGGGTAGCCGGGGCGGCAGGTGCCGCAACAATGGCCGGTGTGGCTGCCGCAGCGCGGCCTTTGCTACCCGGTGCAAACAGCTCGCGGATCAAGCCTAGCTTGGGCTGCACGCCAGTGTTGGTGTTGTCTAGTTGCAAGGCTTTGCTATACGCTTGGCTGGCCAGCTTGGCGTACACGTCGCCTAGGTTCTCGTGGGCAGTAGCGTAGCTGGGGTTGGTACGAATGGCCATTTCCAGCGCTGCACGGGCTTTGTCAAACTGGCTTTGGCCGGCGTACAGCACAGC
>JANNCO010000322.1:0-2633 GCA_031386655.1 Polaromonas sp.
TCAAACACTTGCTTTAGCTGGGTACGGGTGGTGTAGCTAAAGCTGTCGTGTTGCGCCGCCAGCGACTCGGTCTTGTCCTGCAGATCGGCCAATTGCCTAGCCAGGTCTTGGTGCACTACAGCCGCCAACTCCGCATCCAAAATCACCCGCTGCCCACGCAGCACAGTGACGGCCAGCCCTGTGCTTTGCAGGGCTGGCAAAGGCTCTTCAGGATGGACGGATGGCTTGATCGTCATACGGGTGTGCTTGCCGTGGGTTTGATTTCAACTAAGCTTAAGCAAACAATTATACTGTTTAAATATACAGTTTTTAAATCAGCAAACCACTTCCACAGCCCATATGCGTAAACTGTGCGCGCCCCGTTTCTAAAGGCCTTGCGCCTTTATTTACAAGCTACTTAGTAGGCCGGTGCAACGCACAAATCTTATTGCCATCCGGGTCGCGCAGATACGCTAGGTACATCTTGCCTGTGGGGCCTTCGCGAAAGCCTGGTGGGTCTTCGCAGGTGGTGCCGCCGTGGGCCAGGCCCGCCGCATGAAACGCGTCGCCCTGCTCGGGCGACTGCACCGCAAACCCGAGGGTGCTGCCATTGCCACACGTAGCAGGCGCACCATTAATGGGGGTGGTAATGCCAAACGTACCCGCAGGGCTGCGGTAGAAATACCGGTTTTTGTTAGCCACCCCCGGGCCAACGCCCAGCGTGCCCAGCAGCGCATCGTAGAACTTCTTTGACCTCTCAAGGTCGTTAACACCGAACATCACATGACTGAACATAGTTGTCTCCGTTAAAACCCGAAATGGGCTATTTAAACCAGTGCCATCGTACTGGATGGCAGGCCTAAAACAGTGTCACCCATAGAGCAAAAGCAATTAATAAGTTGTACGTCGTTTGTGCTAACATTAATAATTATGCAAAAACCTCGCCCCACACCCCAGGCCTCCACCGCTGCCCTGCGCAAAGCCAGTAAGAGCGTCAGCGCCACTGTCGTAGCGCCTACCACGCGCACAGCCCGCCTTGGCCTGCGCTCCAGCGAAGCGCAGCTTGCGGTGCTGCGCCGCGCGGCAGAGGCTGCGCATAAGTCCCTCACAGACTTCATCCTCGATAGCGCCTGCCTGGCTGCGGAGCAAACACTGCTCGACCAGCGCCTGTTCATGGCCAGCAGCAAAGACTATCAAGCATTTCTCGATCTGCTTGACCGCCCAGCCCGCAGCAACCCAGGCTTGAAAGACTTGTTCTCCCGCCAAGCGCCTTGGGAACAAGCAGCCGCCAAGCCTACACCACGCGCTACCCGCACTACCCGCACTGTTGCCACCCCAAAGCCAGCCACTGCTCGCAAGCCCACATCCGCAGCCGCACATGCGCGCGCCTGAGCCGCTTAGCAGTCAAAGCCCTATCGCAGGCTTTGACTGCGGCAAACCCAGCCTAAACGATTGGCTGCAACGCCATGCGCTGCAAGCCCAAGGCAGTGGCTCAGCGCACACTTATGTGGTGGCCGATGACGTGGTGGCGAACGATGCAAAAGTCGTCGGCTACTACAGCCTCGTCGTAGGCCAGGTTGAGCCCCTCGAAGCGCCCGAACGCATCCGCAAAGGCATGGGCCAATACCCCATTCCCGTCATGCTGCTCGCCCGGTTGGCTGTAAGCCAAGCCGCGCAAGGCCAAGGCATCGGCATCGGCCTGCTGCAAGACGCCATCCGCCGCACACTGAACGTCGCCGAACAAGCCGGTATCAGCGCCCTATTGACCCACCCTATCGACGAAGATGCCACCCGCTTCTACCAAAAATTCGGTTTTGAAGCATCACCGCTGAGGGCGGATCAGTTGTTGATTTTGTTGAAAGATGCGAGGCGCTGGGTTTAACTATGCAGCAGCGTTTGCCTAGCCGCTAGCGCATCAACCAATCGCGCAGCGCAATTGAGTTTCCTTTAAAGCATCAACGACATGAATCATTCAGGTTCAGAACGATCAGGATTTTTTAGTTCAGCGAACTTTGCCGCCATCGTCGGGTTGCCCCTCGTCAGCTTCTTGATCGTTACGTCTTGCGCCTTATCATTCGCAAGACGCAGATTCCTATCAGTGCCAAGCAGCGCGTCTTTAGTTTTCTGCAGGTGGTCGATAGATTTGTCGATCTCCTCGATTGCCGTTTTGAAGCTCTTAGAGGCGAGGTCGTAGTTACGCGCAAATGCCGTCTTGAATGTTTCGAGGTTGTTTTCAAAGTTGGTGATATCAATGTTCTGCGCCCTCACTAGCGCGAGTTCTGATTTGTACTTGAGCGAGTTCATTGCGGCATTCCGCAGCAATGTGATGATGGGAATAAAAAATTGTGGGCGAACGATGTACATCTTCGGGTAGCGGTGAAACACGTCAACGATCCCGGTGTTGTAAAGCTCACTGTCCGGTTCCAGCAGGGAGACCAGCACGGCATACTCGCACCCCTTCTCAAGGCGATCCTTATCAAGCTCCTTAAGAAAATCCTCGTTCTTGTTCTTTGTCAGATTGCTTGAAAGGATACGGTCGTGTTGGTTTTTTATTTAAAAAAAAAAAAAGAAAAATTAATTGAACCCCCAAAAAAAAAAACGAAAAAAAAAAAAACCCCAGAGAACACAACGCCCGGAGGTGTTTTTATAGAAAA
>JANNCO010000361.1:0-2828 GCA_031386655.1 Polaromonas sp.
TATAAACGCTACAGCGGCTGGCAATGGCGACATCACAGCCAGCTGGCAAGGCGGCTGGCCAGACCCTGCTGTGCAATTGCGCCTCAAAGTGCCTGCACTGGATGTCACGCCAGGCAACAGCCAACCTGCGGGCAGCACGCCGACCCAGTTGAAATTTCGGGCCATTGAATCTGCCGTGTCGGGCCGCCTCAGCCAGGCCAATATCACGGCCAGCGGCTCTCTGGAGTCAGGGCAACGCCGGTACGCGGTGCAAACTGCTTTTGACGCCGGCAAAACGCCATCAACTTGGCAAGGCCTTTTAAAACAATTTTCATTGCGTGTTGATGACCCGTCCGTCACTGCAGGCACGTGGCAAATTGCCACCAGTGCGCCCGTCGCAATGAAGTGGACCATTGCATCAAAGGCTTTTGAAAGCGGCGCAGGCCAGGCGCAGCTGACGGCTCCCACGCCCGGTGCACCTGCGTTGATTGCCTGGCAGCCCCTGCGCCTGCAAGCCGGGCAATTCAGCACCGCTGGCAAAATCTCTGGCTTGCCGATGGCGTGGATCGAGATGTTTACCGGCCCCCAATTGGCCGGTGCAGGCTTGACTGGAAATCTGGTGTTTGATGGGCAATGGGACGCCAAGCTGGGCGACACGCTGGCTATTAAGGCGAGTTTGAGCCGCACCAGTGGCGACATCACGGTGCAGCCAGACCGCACGCAAGGCTCGGCCACACGCATCGTGGCCGGTGTGCGGCAAGCCAGCGTGAACCTTGACAGCAAGGGCGACGCTGTCAATTTGTCGGTGCGATGGGACAGTGAACGCGCAGGCACCCTGGATGGGCAACTTAAAACCCGGCTGTCAAAATCAGCTGCAGGGTCTGACGCCGGGCAGTGGCAATGGGCACCCGACGCACCGCTGGAGGGCAAGCTCAAAGCGCAGTTGCCGCGCGTAGGCGTCTGGTCTGTGCTGGCACCACCTGGCTGGCGGCTGCGCGGATCGTTGGGGGCAGACATTGCCATCAAAGGCACCCGGGCTGCACCGCAACTAGCGGGTGATTTACAAGCCAATGACCTGGCATTGCGGTCAGTGGTGGACGGTATTGAATTTGGCAACGGACGCCTGCGCGCAACCTTAGACGGCAGCCGCATGCAAATTACAGAATTCACGTTGCAGGGCGCGGGCGACAAAGGCACTGGCGGCACCTTCAGTGCGCAGGGCGTGGCGGCATTCGTCAATGGCCAGGCCAGTGTGTCGCTCGACGCCAAACTTGACCGCCTGCGTGCCAGTTTGCGCACCGACCGGCAAATCACGCTGTCTGGCAATGTAGCGGCCAGACTTCAAAACAACCTGGCCCAACTGACGGGTAATCTGATCGTTGACCAGGCCCTGTTTATATTGCCGGAAGACACCGCACCCAGACTGGGCAGCGACGTGGTGGTGCGCGGCGCAAGTGCAAAAGGTGCAGAGTCCAATGCAAAAGCGGAAGTTGTTAAAGATGTGCCAGTCGACACCACAAAACCCGCGCGCGCACTGCAACTTGGCATTGACATTGATCTGGGCCAAAACCTGCGCATTCGCGGCAAGGGGCTGGACACACTGGTGCAAGGCAAACTGGTGTTGAGCGGTACTAACATTGCTCAGCCGCGCTTGGTGGGTGCCGTCAATACAGTCCGCGGTACTTACCGTGCGTACGGCCAGCAGCTTGATGTAGAGCGTGGCGTTTTGCGTTTTACGGGCGCGCTGGATAACCCAACGCTGGACGTGCTGGCCATTCGCCCCAATTTGGCGCAAGTGGGGCAACGGGTGGGCGTGCAAATTTTGGGCACTGCCCTGCTGCCGCGCGTCAGCCTGTATGCCCAACCCGATATGCCCGAGGCTGAAAAACTTTCCTGGCTGGTATTGGGCCGGTCATCCGCCAGTGGTGGCGGCGAGGCAGCCCTGCTGCAGCAAGCCGCTGTCGCATTGCTGGGCAGCAAAAGCGGCGGCGCATCGGGTGGGCTGGCAGGCAGCTTCGGGCTTGATGAGCTGTCTTACCGCTCCGGATCAAGCAACGCAGATGGCACAGCCAGCGCAGGCGCCGTCACGCTGGGTAAACGCTTTTCGCGCAACTTCTATGCGGCTTACGAGCGCAGCGTGTCAGGCGCAGTGGGCACCCTGTTTGTGTTTTACGACCTGTCCCAACGCTTTACCCTGCGCGCCCAAGCAGGCCAGCAAAGCGCATTGGACCTGATTTTTACGCTGTCGTTTGATTGACAGCCAGTCAATACAAGTACAAGTACGCTTTTGCCGCACAAGAGGTGCCGGGTTGATCTCGTCACCCCTTCTTGGGCAAAGGCAGTGCTGTTTTGTAACGCACTTGCTTGAGCGCAAAGCTGGAACGGATTTTCTCCAGTCCTTCAATGGACGAGAGCTGCTCCAGAATAAACTTTTCCAACGCGGCCATGTCGGCTACGGCCACGCGGATTAAATAGTCGCTGTCGCCGGTCATCAGGTAGCACTCCATCACCTCGTCATGCTCGGCAATGCGCTGCTCAAAATACGCCAGGGCTTGCTTGCTTTGCGTCTTCAGGCTGATGTTGATAAACACGTTGAGGCCCAATCCCAGCGCAGCGGCGTTGGCCAGTGCCACATACCGGCTGATGGTGCCGCTGGCCTCCAGCGCTTTGACACGCGCCAAGCAGGGCGAAGGGCTTAAGTGCACGCGCCGGGCGAGTTCTACGTTGCTTAAACTGCCGTCTTGCTGCAAAGCATCCAGTATGCGCAAATCTACGGCGTCTAGAGAATTAGTCATATTTACGTGCTTTTAATATCAAAATTTAAGCATTTTATGCTGCTGTGCTGCGCA
>JANNCO010000374.1:0-5159 GCA_031386655.1 Polaromonas sp.
GGTGTACTCAGCGCAGCGGCATAAAGGGGGAGTAGGCGGCCATAAGCCGCCACGGAGGACAGCCGCGAAGCTGAGTACGCCGCCGGCCTGCTTACGTGCAAAACTAAAGTCGCCACCGACCTGATCCAGTACAAAACTGAGTGCACCACCGACCTGCCATCGTACAAAACCAAGCGCGCCGCCGACAAATTTATCCCCTATACTGTCTACTGCGCCGATTTGCACCAGCTTGCGGGCGCGTTATAAATTCTGCTAAAGACGCAAACCCAGTGTCCGTTTTTAGCGTACTGGGTTTTTTTATTTGTGCCATGACCTTGATTGCTACGCCACAGTTAATGCAGTTCGATGCGCCTTTGCCATTGCAAAGCGGTGCGTCCATTCGCGCATACACACTGGCATACGAGACCTATGGCACGCTCAACGCTGCCAAGTCTAATGCCGTGCTGGTGTGCCATGCGCTGAATGCGTCGCACCATGTGGCAGGTGTGTACGCAGGGCAAGACAAATCCGAAGGCTGGTGGGACAACATGATTGGCCCTGACAAGCCGCTGGACACCCACCAATTTTTTGTCATCGGCGTCAACAACCTTGGCTCGTGCTTTGGCTCTACCGGCCCCATGCACCCCCACCCCGACACGGGTGTGGCCTACGGCGCAGATTTTCCTGTGGTCACGGTAGAAGACTGGGTCGACGCGCAAGCCCGCCTGCTAGACGCGCTGGGTATTGAAACCTTAGCCGCTGTGATGGGCGGCAGCTTGGGCGGCATGCAGGCGCTGAGCTGGACACTGCGCTACCCCAGCCGCGTGCGCCATTGCGTTGGCGTGGCCACAGCACCCAACCTGACGGCAGAAAACATTGCCTTTAACGAGGTCGCCCGCCGCGCTATAGCCACCGACCCCGACTTTCATGGCGGCAACTTTTACCAACACAACACCATCCCCAAGCGCGGCCTGCGCATCGCGCGCATGGTGGGGCACATTACTTACCTCAGTGATGACGTGATGAATGAGAAATTTGGCCGGCAACTAAAAGCCCCCACGCTCCCTGCTACGCATGGCGCGCTGCCCCCCGGGGGGGCTCTCGCGCCCGTGGACGGCCCGTCGACGCTCGGCACGATAGTAAAAAACTACCAGTACACCACCCAAGATGTGGAGTTCCAGATCGAAAGTTACCTGCGCTACCAAGGCGACAAGTTTGCTGAATACTTTGACGCGAACACCTATTTGCTGATCACGCGCGCGCTGGATTATTTTGACCCTGCCAAAGCGTTTGGCGGTAACTTAACCCAAGCACTCGCACCTGCCACGGCCAAGTTCCTTATCATCAGCTTTACCACCGACTGGCGCTTCTCGCCTGCGCGCAGCCGCGAAATTGTCAAGGCGCTGCTGGACAACAAACACGCTGTCAGCTACGCCGAGATAGACGCACCCCACGGCCATGATGCTTTTTTGCTGGACGACGCGCGCTATATGAATGCGGTGCGCAGCTATTTTGCGACTGTGTTTAAGGAGTTCAGCATCGCCGCGCCGCTTCAAGATGCGAGCGTCACTGCGGGAGCTAACACACCATGAGTAACCTGGCCTTGCACAAAGTGATAGCCAGCATGGTGCCGCAGGGCGCACGCGTGCTCGACCTGGGCTGTGGCGATGGCGCGTTGCTGGCACATCTGCAGGCCACACGCGGTTGCAGTGGCTACGGCGTAGAAATTAACGATGCCAATGTGCATGCCTGCATTGCGCGCGGTGTGAACGTAGTGCAGCTGAACCTGGACGAAGGCTTGGCCATGTTCCGGGACCAAAGCTTTGATGTGGTGCTGCAAATTGACACGCTGCAGCACCTGCGCAATGCCCAAGTGATGCTGCGCGAGACTGCGCGCGTGGGCAAACAAGGCATTGTGGCCTTTCCTAACTTTGCGCATTGGCCCAATCGTCTGCAGGTATTGATGGGCCAGATGCCCGTGACCAAAACCCTGCCATACCAGTGGTACGACACCCCCAATATTCGGGTGGGTACTTTTGCAGACTTTGCACAGCTGGCGAGTAAGAACCAACTGCGCATCAAAGATGCTTTTGGCATGCAAGGCGGCAGCGCGGTGCGCTGGTGGCCCAACGCGCGCGCCAGTACGGCGGTGTTTGCTTTTGAGCGTAGTTAACAGCTCAGCAGCCCGGCGTTTGAAAATTTGACTGTCCGAAAAATCGCGGTAAGATAACTGAATCGGGATAGCAGCCTCCCGAATCTCTTGCAGATAGACGGTGTCCCGTCCAAGCGCTGAAACTTTTACTGGAGTTTTCCATGGACACCGCTATGCCTTCTCACGCCAGCCCTTCCCCTGAACCGTTTGTCATAGAACCTATGGCTTTGCAAGCCATGCTGGGCCGCGCTGATGCGCCTTTGATTTTGGATGTCAGGCGTACAGCCAAGTTTGAGTCCAGCCCGTACACTATTGTGGGCGCTGTGCGCTGCGCACCCGAAGACGTAGAAGCCTTTGCGCGCCAGCACACCCCGCGCGACGTGGTGGTGTACTGCGTGTACGGGCATAACGTGAGCGCAGACGCCGCGGCGCAACTGCATGCAGCGGGCTGGAACGCGCGTGCGCTGGCAGGCGGCATAGAAGGCGGTGAAGACGGCGTGGACACTGTCGAGAACATAGCACGGTGGCGCAGCCAGGCTGTGCCTACAACCGCGAAGCACGCTCATGCAAGTAGGACTGTCAGCTTAGACATCAGCGCTACTGGCACTGGCAAGGCAGCGCTGTGATGAACGACACACCAGGCCACAACGCTGTGCCCACTACGACTACGACTACGGCTACCAGTGCCAGTGCCAGTGCCAGCGCCAGTGCCACTGCTACCACCACCACTGTCACTGCCGCCGTAAATGCCGTTGTCGTTGCACCACCTGCTATCAGCTTTGGCCAAGCCCTCGCATTCTGGTTCAAGCTGGGATGCATCAGCTTTGGCGGGCCTGCTGGGCAAATCGCCATCATGCAGCGCGAGCTGGTAGACCAGCGCCGCTGGATCAGCCAAGGGCGGTTTAACCATGCGCTGAACTATTGCATGCTGCTGCCCGGCCCCGAGGCGCAGCAACTGGCTACCTACATAGGCTGGCTGATGCACGGCACACGCGGCGGCATAGCAGCGGGCGCGCTGTTTGTGCTGCCCTCGCTGTTTTTATTGATCGCGTTGTCGGCGCTGTACATCAGCTATGGCAATGTGCCGTGGGTGGCCGCGCTGTTCTACGGCATTCAATGCGCAGTGGCTGCGCTGGTGGTGCACGCCCTGTGGCGCGTGGGCAGTAGAACGCTAAAAAGCCCGGTGCAATCACCTATTTTATGGGCCGTAGCAGTGGCCAGTTTTGCGGCTATTGAGTTTTTGCACATCGGCTTTCCGTGGATAGTAGCGGCAGCGGCCATGGTGGGCTGGGCAGGTTCGCGGCTGGCGCCTGCGCAGTTTGCAGGCGGTGGCCACGCTGGAATGGCTAAGGCCCATGCCCTGCCTGCGGTCATTGATGACACCACGCCCACCTCAGCGCATGCCCGCTTTACACGCACACGGTTGCTCGCCGTGTTGGCCGTGGGTTTGGGGCTGTGGGCTTTGCCAATGGCAGCCTTGGTGGCCAGCCTGGGCTGGAGCAATTCGCTCACGCAGATGGGCTGGTTCTTCAGCAAGGCAGCGATGGTGACCTTTGGCGGCGCGTATGCCGTGCTGCCCTACGTCAACCAAGCCGCAGTAGAGCACTATGGCTGGCTGACAGCGCGGCAAATGATGGACGGCCTGGCACTGGGCGAGACCACGCCGGGCCCGTTGATTATGGTGGTAGCCTTTATTGGCTATGTAGGCCAGGCGCAAGAAGCGTTGCAGCGTGGCGCGGGCGCGGTGATAGGCCCCGCTGCTATCGTAATGGGCGCAGCAGGCGCATGCGTAGCCACATGGTTTACGTTTTTGCCCAGCTTTGTGTTTATCTTGGCGGGCGGGCCGTTGATTGAGTCGACCCATGGCAAGCTGGGTTTTACCGCACCGCTCAAAGTCATCACCGCCTCCGTGGTGGGCGTGATCGCAGCGTTAGCCGTATTTTTCATAGCCAATATTACCGTCATTAAAAACGCTAATGGGTCGCTGTTCGGCCGTGTTGACTGGGTGGCGGCAGCTATTATTTCTGCCGCTGTTGTCGCACTGTTTCGCTACCAAGTCGGCGTGATTCGCGTGATAGGGTGCTGCGCGGTAGCGGGTTTAGTGGCGGATTGGGTACTGAAATGAAGAGTTAGCACAGGGCAGAATGATTGAAAACACAGCGCTTCTCACTATGAAAATAATAGCTGGTTGAGCACAATCAACAAGGGTTACAGAGCTATTATCTTTAATATTACGAGTTGGCACAGCTAACTATTTCTTGAATCGCTTACCAGTATGTAATTGGATAAGCACTTCGCCCATATTTGTGACAACTATTTAATTTCTGAAACATTAGTTACACAAATTAACTTAATTTTAGCAATCGTGAGCGCTGATGCCAAGGACCTTGTGCGCGTTACAAATTGTGGCTTTTGTATCTACTATTCGATACAAAAAGACCACTCTTTTGCAGATTATGGCGTGAAATACTGCACATATGTAGTAGCTATAACTTGGTATTGCAGCATCACAACATTAACAAGAAACTGCTTTTAAGTGGTCTGGCTTCAGAAGTATTGTGTAAAACATTAATTCACTTTTGACCAACCACCTTATGAAGTTAAGGAGCAGTGTGATGTCAAACGTAAGCCAAATAACAGGGACAAAACTGAGTCGGAGACAGTCGATACAAGTGGGCGTTGTAGCCACAGGTGCAGGATTGTTGACGAGCAAAGATTTCATGTCTTCTGCACACGCTAAAAACGGCGACAGCGGCAGTCAAGCAGCTGCTCCGTACACAACGCCCTTTGTGGTGGCCCTGCCCGTCTATAAGGCCAAGTTACCGGTCAGCTCCTTGTCGCCACCAGCCACTAAAGATTTGGGCCTGGGTGAATGTGGCCGCAATCAACACCAGCGCTGGGGTGACTGGAGGCCACAAAAATTCTATACCCTCAACGTGCAAGAAGCACTGCATTCTTTTCATCCAGAATTACCAACACAAACAGTCTGGGGTTACGACGGCATGGTGCCTGGCCCCACGTTTGTAGA
>JANNCO010000431.1:0-2153 GCA_031386655.1 Polaromonas sp.
GCCAGTGGCCGGGTGTGGTGACAGTTGGCGTGTTTGCGCTGCAAAAAGCGCAGGTATGTTTGCTAGGCACCGAAAACGGCGTTAAAACACTCAATTTTTAAGTGTTTTGGACCTGAAACCCAAGTAAAACCTGCTCAAGCAGCTATGCAATTGATAGTATTTTTGATGCTGCATTACTCATCACTTCAAGCCCATACCACAGGCTCAGGCGCTGCGTACCATTCGTCTAGATGCGTGGCAACCTGCGCTTCAATACGGTTGCGTTTGATCTTCATGGTGGGCGTTAAGCAGCCGTTATCTATCGACCATGGCTCGCTTGCGATAACCAGCATGCGCAGTTTTTCGTAGTCAGACACGCTGGTGTTAACGGTGTGCAGCAGCTGCGTTAACGCTGCAGTCACCTGCGCGCGCACCGCAGGGTCGCCCACTTTGGGGCGCACGTCTTCGGCCAACACCACCAGCCCGTAGGCGGCTGTTTGGCCTAGGCCCGACACCAGGCTGGATTCGACCAGTGGGTGGCTGTTGATGCGGTTTTCTATAGGCGCAGGGGCCACATATTTGCCTTTAGAGGTTTTGAATAATTCTTTGGAGCGGCCCGTTAGCTTGAGCAGGCCGTTGGGCAGCCGGTCGCCCAAGTCCCCGGTTTTAAAGTAGCCGTCTGCGGTGAACGATTCGGCGTCCAGGTCGGGACGCTTGTAGTAGCCCACCATTTGGCCGGGTGATTTGATCTCGACCTCGCCTTGGGTGTTGATGCGCACTTGCACGCCGGGGTAGGGCACGCCCACGTAGCCGGGAGCGTTGAGCGCTTGGGTAGACAGGTGCGAATACGCAAAGTCTTCGGTCATGCCGTAGCCCTCTAGCAGGTTCAGGCCCAGCTTGCGGTACCAGACGATAAGTTCTGTAGGCAAGGGGGCCGACCCACTGCCCGCTATCTTCACTTGGTCTAGCCCCATGGCGCGCAAGACTTTGCGAGCTACCAGCTTGCCTACGAAGGGGACAGACAGCAATCGGTCCAGCTTTTTGGGTGGCATTTTGGTAAACACACCTTGCTGAAACTTCATCCACAAACGCGGCACCGAGATAAAAAACGTAGGCCGCGCCACTAGCAAGTCACGCGCGAAGGTATCTAGCGCTTCCACAAAAAATATGTGCATCCGCCCGTCATAAAAAGCCAAGCACTCTGCAAAAGTACGGTCCATGATGTGGGCCAGCGGCAAATACGACAGGTAGCGGATGGTGGCGTCGTTGCCCAATACGTCGCTGGTTTGCGATACTAGGCCGGGCATCACCTTGGTAATGCAATCAAAGTTGTGCATCACACCCTTGGGCTGCCCGGTCGAGCCCGAGGTGTAGATCAGCATGGCCAAGTCGCTGGGCTGGCGCTGTGGCCTGCCTGCCAAAGGCTCTGTGCAATTGGTGACGGTGTCCCAGTTATCGTAGGCCTCTAGCGCAGCGGGCGGAGCCAGCGGCAGGGCGATCATGGGCAACTGGGCAGGCACGCCGGGCCGCTGCTGGTCCCACGTGTCTAGCTTGCCTACAAACAGCAAGCTGGACTCGCTGTGCTCTAGCACGTAGCGCACGGTGTCGGCGTTTTCGGTAGGGAAAATAGCCACCGTGGTGCCACCGGCCATCCATATTGCCAGCTCGGCCATAAAGAAGTGGGCACAATTTTTAGACAAAATAGCCATGCGCGCGCCGGGCGGTAGATGCAGGTTCACTAAATGCGCCGCCATTCGCCGGGCTTGGTCTACCGTGTGCTGCCAGGTGTAGTCCACCACCACGCCACCCGCTACAGGTTGGGTGAGCAAGACTTGCGGCCCCCGCGCAGCTTCGTGGTCATAGACATAGTCAAGAATCAGCTTGGTATCGGCCATAGTGTCTCCAGTGCGCTGGTGCGCCAGCGCTTGGATTACCTTATGCGCAAATAGGGTTGTGCGCAATACCACATTTAGCGTATTGGTTGAGTGAATGGCCAAGCTGGATTGAAGATTGATATTCTTAGATCGTGAGCTGCAGCGATGGGGGAAGTCATGCTGCAAAATCTTATGAAAACACGCGCGAATGTTGATGGTGACTAAGCTACCTTTTGCGCCGCGCGCCTTTCTCCAGATTTTCATCACGACCACGCTCCATCACCGCTTGGCTGATTAAGT
>JANNCO010000508.1:0-22390 GCA_031386655.1 Polaromonas sp.
CCTTAAAGCTGACCGACCTTATCCCAGGCATCTACCAGCCCCGCACCCATATGGACGAGGGCGCCCTGTACGAGCTGGCCGAGTCGATCAAACAGCAAGGCGTGATGCAGCCTATCTTGGTACGCAAGCTGGGCGACGACGATGCTTCCAAAGCCAAGTACGGCGACAAAGCCGGCAAATATGAGATCATCGCGGGTGAGCGGCGGTTTCGCGCTTGCAAACTGGCGGGCCTGCTGGAGGTACCCGTGCTGGTCAAAGACGTCACCGACCACAACGCCGCCGCCATGGCGCTGATAGAAAACATCCAGCGCGAAGACTTGAACCCGCTGGAAGAAGCCCAGGGGCTCGCCCGCCTGATCAAAGAATTTGGCCTCACCCACGAGGGTGCCGCCCAGGCTGTGGGCCGCTCGCGCAGCGCGGCCAGCAACTTGCTGCGCCTACTCAACCTGACCGAGCCGGTGCAAACCATGCTGATGGCCGGCGACATCGACATGGGCCACGCCCGCGCGCTGCTGGGGCTGGAGCGCGCCGCACAGATCACCGCCGCCAACCAAATCGTTGGCAAAAAAATGTCGGTGCGCGAAGCCGAGGGTTTGGTTAAGAAGCTGTCCGCCGAGTTCACCCTCACGCCACAAAAACCCGGGAAAGAAAAATCACGCGACCTTAAACGCATCGAAGAAGAACTGTCTGACTTGCTGATGGCCGAGGTAGAAGTACGCGTGAAAAAGCGCGTCAAACGCCGGGTTGACGGGCAAAGCCGCGTGGAAGAAATGGGCGAGCTAAGCATCCAGTTTGGCAGCTTGGACGAGCTCAATGGCTTGATTGATAAATTGCGCGGCTAGGCATCTGACAGCCAAATAAAAAAGGCTTCCTGAGAAGCCTTGTCGTCTTAGCTAGCGGTTGTGCACACCGTCTACACACAACCCGCTGGGTCTACCGTAATGGTGATCAACTCTCCACCCGAGCTGCCAAACTGGTTGCCTCCGGTGTAAGTGAGGCAGCCTTCGCCTTTGTAAGAGGCTTGCATGCGCATCACATCGCTGCCAAAGTAAAACGGAATCCAGCGCTTGCCGGTTTCGTTGCGTGTAATGCTGTTAGGCGTGCCAATCAAGTCGTTCACCTGCTCAAACTGCATACCAATTTTGATTTTCGAGAACTTGCTGCCTGCGGCTGGCGCAGTGGCAACAGGTGCAGTTTTGGCCACTGCGGGGGCTGCTGGTTTGGCTGTTGCAGTAGCTGGTTTGGCCGGCGTAGCTGTAGTTTGTGAAGGCGCCGGTGCAGCTACGGGTGCTGCGGCAGGCGCTGCTGAACTGCTGGTTGCCGTAGGTGGATTGCTGCTGCAACCAGCCAGAACCATTGCAAACGTTACGCAGGCAAACATCTTTTGAAATGACATGGGGACCCTAATGTAAAAAAGATGAATTGTATCTGGACGCTACAGCACACGCGGCCGCACATCACAGCCCGGCAAACGGGTCTGTATCTTCAATAGGCTGCATTACACCGCGTTTTTTATTGAGCTCGTCGCTGTTGATGTCGATCATCGACAGCCCCGCCAGCACCACTGCTGGTGAGGTGGCGTTGTCTAGCCGGGCTTGTACCAGCGCCAGCATCTCCCGTGCAGCAGGGTTACCTTTTTGGGCGGCTTGCTGGTACCAGCTAAGTGCTTGCACATAATTAACGGCTACGCCATCGCCTTGGTGAAATCGGCGTGCCAGTAAATACTGCGCCTGCGCTTGGCCGGCTTTGGCGCGCTGCGTCAACACTGCCAGACTAGGTTTCTCAGTTGACTGCGAAAAATAACGCGCCAGTCGCGCTATGTTAGTGCGTGCGGTGGCGTTGCCCGCGCTGGCTGCACGCACATAGAGGGCCCGGGCATCGTCGCGCTGGGCGTTGATTTCGCGCACCACACCCAACGCGTTCAGTGCATGCCCATCACCCAAATCGGCACCTTGTATCAGTTGCCCCAGTGCACGTTCTCTGCTCTGGGGTCTGGCTGACGCCTCATCTGCCAGCCACGACCAGTAGTGCGCGCGCTTGCAACCCGCTTGGGCAGACTTTTCCAGCAGCTCGCGCGCCTGTGGCAAGTCGCGCACAACACCCCAGCCGCGCACCAGCATCAGGCCCCAAGCGCCGGTTGCGCAGGCATGCCCTGCATTGGCTGCGGTTTGCACAAAGCCTAGCGTTTGCCCGTAGTTAGAAGCACTGCAATCACCGCGAAAACTGGCCAGTGCGGCGCGCCATGCCGCAGACGCATCGCCTGCACGTGCTTGCGCCAGCAGCGCAGGGTCCAGGCGCGCGGTTTGCCTGCTTTTGCCTGTTTTGGCAATCGCTCCAAACTCACTGATGCCTTCGTTTTGCATCTCGCAATCTGTAGCGGCGATAGTGTCTGCTTTGCTGTTGCTGTTGCTGGCGGCCTGCGCCTCATCACGGATGCCTTGCACCATGACTGCACTGCGTGGTGCAGCAGGCACAAATTCTGCATGTGCTGCCTGCCAAACAGGGGCCAGTACCAGCACTAGGTACCAGTGCCTGCAACAGACAGATAGGCGCATAGCCATAGCCAAAACTTCAACGCCCCACACTGACGGTAACCAATCCACTGGCTTGTATCATGGGCTCGCTGGTAACGTGCTCAATGTCAATGCTGCCTACGCCTGATGCGCGTATGCGTGCAGATGCTGCACGGCCTTTGAACTCCATACTGCCTGCACCCGACAGTTGCAAGTCAAGTGCAGGGTCACGCATTTGCACTACTTCTATGCTGCCCGCACCGCGAAGGTGTCCGCCAAATCGTCCTGATAGTTCCTGCACCGTCAGGCTACCAGCATCTACCACCACGCGCGAGTCTTGCAGCTTTGAAAAAACCATCTCGCCGCTGGCTATTTCTACATCAGCAGACCACACGCCACCCTCTGCGCGCAAGGAACCAGTCCACGCTTTGGCCAGCAGCTGCCAGCCAGCGGGCAACTGCACTGTGATGGGTGCGGCTTCTTCGCCGCGGCTGGTGGTGCTTCTACCGCCAATGTTTTGCGTAGCCACTGCGCCCGGGCCTGTGGCGCGGTTAATGTACACACCCGATGCCGAAGGTTTGCCAAGCGCAGAAGATGCGGCATTGGATACCACAGAGCACTGCAATACCCAGCCTTGTGCGGTAGATTGGAGCTGCGCCAGCACAGCAGCCTTGCCGCCCGGGCGAACCAGTTGCGGCTCTTTCAGGTCGGTGTTGATTTGCAGCACGATCTGCTGGTTGCAGGCACTGATATTCAGTGTTTGCGCGGCTACTGACGACTCGGCAGAACCTAAGCTCATCATCACCAACCCCATTGCAACCAAACTGCGCGCTGGTGTTCTCATGGTCTATCCACCTGAAGTTTATTTCTTGCCAATGGTCCATTTAGCACGGGCCACACCAAATTTATTGTCGCCTAATACTGCGGCAAACGCTTTTTGCATATCGTCCACACTGCGCACACCCGTCAGGGGCTGCAACGCGGGGCCACGCAGCATGGGAGGCAGCTTGGTGATAATTTCTTGCTCTGCTGCAAAACAAGCTACTTCCTCACGGCCAGGTTTATCAAACTCAATCGTGAAACTGTTGGGGTTGTCGGTGTCAGGCACTTGCACTGCAGCGTTGCCCCGCATAGGCTGCGTACGCTGCAATGGGTTGGGGTACACCTGCGAGACCTGGTTACGGTAGTCTTGGTAATAGCAGTACACATACGCTTGGCGGTCCAAACTGACCGAATAAGACATAGCGTCGCCCACCGTATAGGCACCATCGCGGTTGCTCAGCAGCAGGGTCACTTGCGGTTCGCGGCCTTTGGCTGCATCCATCGCGGGGCGGTTGTTCTGCGGCGTAAAGCTGTCAATGATTTTTTGCGTCATGGGCAGCTGCGCCGCACCGCCCTTGGCTACGGCCACGCGTTTGTCAGCGGGGCCCCATCCTACGCGCACAAAGTTACCTGCGCCATCGAATCTGACGTAATCTTTAGCCAGACGCTCGTAGGTCTCAAACCCTGCGTTGCCCGTAACAGTCACGTTTTGATCCGCTTGAAACCGCGTAATTGCTTCGCGCAATGCGGTGTTGGGCCGGCCGTCTATAGGGCCGCTGTAGTAGCTGGAGCTGCGCAGGGCATTTTGGAATAAGCGCACACGCTCATCGCCTGTCATCTCGTCCCACCAAGCGCGCATCTGCATTTGAAATTCAGGGTGTGTCTGGTCTAATGAAACACATTGCCAGTAAGGCACACGGGCCCACTTGCCCACCAGTTCAATCAACCCCAGGTCTACCAAGGTGCGCACTGCCTGGCCAGTACCTTGGGATATCTCTTTACCAAAGTTAAACTGTATTCCAGTCTTTTTAATACGCCCACCAATGTCACCACCCGCTGCTGTGTTGGCCACCACAATGGTGTTGGATGAGTCCACACCGGGCAAGAGCGTGCGTGTGGAAAAATCGCCTAGATGCAACTCCAAGCCTAGCGCGGTGGACATCAGGTCACGCGTCAGTCCTGCATCCCAGTTTTTTGCACTGATACCACCGCCCATGCGGTCTACCGAAATGTTTTGGTCCATGAAAGACAAAGCGCCTGAAATATACAAGGCAGGGCGCTGAATTTTCATTTGTCCGGCATTGAGCAGCAGGCTGGTGAGGTTTTGTATGGTGTCCTGCTTGATAGCGTCTATTTCAAAATCTACAAAACGGAATGTATTGCTGGTACGCGACATCATCGACAGCGATGTGATCATCATCTCTTTGGTAGCTACGCTGATCTTGCCAGTGGCATCAGGTATGTTTTTGCTGCTGATCAAGATAGGGCTTACTTTATAGTCGCGCAACATTTTGTCCATGCACGACAGCGAGTCTGAAAAACTGGACATAGACCGCGTGGGAGCGGTCGTAGGTATGTTGAGAATCGGTGTTTTTTCAAATTCACGCGCATAGTCTCTGGGCGTAATACTGCAACCCGAGGCCAGAGCTGCGACCGCTGTGGCAGTTAAGAGTTTATAAAGTGATTTCATGGTGAGCCCGGTATCAAATGCGCTGTCGAGAAATTATTTTTTTATTGACTGACTTCTATTTGCAGACGTTGATCACGTCGCCCGTGACAATCACGGTGCTGTCTTTGTTGGCGTTGCCCACTCCATAGCGACCAGAACCGCCGCTGCTGCCAGCTTGGCTGCCTGCAGCAGGGCCAATGGTGGTGTTGCACGATTTTGCAAAACCCGAGCTGGACACTTGCGTTGTACTTTGCACTGCATCCTGCCCCAGAACACCCAGACTTCTGCGCTGCTTGGCTTCGTGCACTCTGACTTTTGAGGCGCTGTCCGGGGTAATGAAAGTGCGAGGCGTAGGGTCTGCACCTCTGCTCTGGGCACAAGCGGCAGCAGCGCCAAGAACCATCGCCATGGTTACAGAAATATGAACTATCGAAGCTTTCACAACCATTCTCCTAAAAACAGTAACTTGGGGTAGGCGTTTAACCGCCTCCCCTGCAGTTTGATTATTCTGTAGCAGATGAATTGCTGGCCAAGTTCTGGATGGCTGTAGCATTGACACCCAGGGCAGCGTTAGTCACGATAACGTTCTTGCCTTTGACTTCCTGTTTGTTGGCGCCGCCAATTTTTACGTTGCCTTGGTTAGAAGCCAAATTCTGCTTTGCCTTGACGCCTGAGCCAATTGCAACGTTGGTCACGATGAGTTGGTTGCTAGCCGTTACCGACTGATCGTTTTTGCCACCAATTTTGATGTCAGCGCTTGCGGCACCAGCAGCGATCATGGCAATAGCGAATACGGAAGTTGCGAGTTTTTTCATGGTAAGTTCCTTAAAATGCCCCTGTTAAAAAATACTCCCACCCGACCGGGCAAAGCCGGGGGGAGTTTTGGAAAACTAATAAGCGTTGATGTTGATAACCGATGGAATGCCGAAGCCAGAATAGTTGGCAACACCACCCACAAAGCTGGTTTGCGAGTTGCCACTCACAGAGCCCTTGCGGGTTGCAATATTGACTTCGGCCAGGCCACCCAGCGCTGCGCCGTTGGCTACGACACCCACAAAAGCTGTTTGCTTGTTTACGCCGCGCACTGACCCTGTGACAGATGCAATATTCACATTGGCCATGGCACCCAACCCCGCGCCATTGATCACACCACCGACATACGCTCTTTGAGTGTTGGAGCCTTGCACAGAACCCTCGACAGACGCAATATTGACTTTGGCGCTGGCCATCAAGCCCGCAGTATTGACCACCGTACCTACGTTAGCTACTTGCTTGTTGTTGCCTCTGACCGAGCCGCCTACGGAGGCAAGGCGGACAGTGGCATTGGCCATAACTGCAGCACCGTTGATAACAGCCAAGGAGTTAACGGACTGGTCGTTTTTACCCATATTGACACCCCCGCCTGTAGACGCTATCTGGGTTTTTGCGTTAGCCGACACAGCCGCTGCATTGACCACCAAGCCAGGAATCACGGCCTTTTGTTTGTTGCTGCCTCTGACCGAACCATCTACCGATGCGATCTGCATGGTGGCATTCGAGCCTATTGCTGCGCCGTTGATAGCGCCAGCCCCAACTTCCGCACGCTGTTGGTTCGTGCCGCTGATGCCGCCGTTGACAGAGGCCATGTCTTGCTTGGCATGAGCGCCCATCACAGCCGCATTTAATATCACGCCCTTGGACTTGGTAAGTTGTTTGTTTGAGCCTTTGCTACCGGTACGTGTGCTGCTCAAATTCATCTTGGCATCACCAATGCCTATGGCAGCATTGACGGTGACCAGCGGTGCTTCGACGCGCTGCTCGTTTTGTGCCCAGACTTGAGAGCTGATGCCTGCGAGTATCGCCAGCATGAAGATATTGAGCTTGAATGTTTTATCGTTTTGCATACTCCTTGAGTTGCATGCACAACGCCACTCGGTTCAAAGTTTTCTGTGGCTTTACACACAGATACATTTTCTACATCTGACGTTGAAAAAATAGTACGCTTGCGTGGCGCGCCCTCAAACAAAAATGGGATCCTGAGATCCCATTGTTTAACAAGCATTCGCTGGCGCTAACTCAATGCTGATTCGCCTTCAAAGGCCATCAATATCACACGCCGATTGGTGCCACTGGTAGGGTCCTGTGCATCATGAAGATCGGTAGAGCCTTTGCCCGCTGTCAATAATCGGTTTGCACGCAAGCTGTGCTGCGTCATCAAGTAGCGTTTTACAGCATCTGCACGGCGCGAGGACAGGCGCATGTTGTATTGCAAACCACCGGCAGCATCGGTATGCCCTTCAATCAGAAACCGCAGGCCCTGCAGCTCCTGCGACTTCAGCGCCGTTCCGATCTCCTGCAAAACAGGCAGCGCATTGCGAGAAATACGGGCCGAGTCAAATTCAAAAGTGATCTGGTCAAAACTCAAGCGGGGCGATTCGCTTTTGACCGCGATCGATTCGCGCGGTGTACTGTCAGCGGCCATACCTGGCTGCGCAGACATCATGGGCTCCAGATTTAATTTTCTGGTTTTAGTCGGGCCCAGTGTCTGCTGTGCTTTGAGCGCTTGCACAATCTGCTGGCTGGTCGGTCGCCCGCCCGCTAGATCAATAAACCTTGGCGCAAATTGGGCCAGGCTATATTGGGGCCACAGTATAGCCACTGGCAAGCCACCCGACAGGGTCAAGAAAGTTCTGCGTGTAGTCATCATCATTCCTTTATGAACTGACGCAGCGGCCCGTGCTGTCTGCGCTAAAGCAAAAATCGCCCATCAAGCTGCTGGACTCCCAGGGCACTTGCTTGTTACCTGTGTCACGTGCTACCGCAATGCGTACACGTTTAAAAAGTTGCTCCACAGACTGTCCGGGAGTTTTAAGTTGATCGACCAGATGGCGCGTGTAGGCACTGCCACCATCCAAGCCGTCGTACGCAATCGCCCCTGGCGCGGTTGAAAAAGCAATCAGCGTGCCTTGCGGCGCACTGACCTGCGCCAGCCCAGGTCCCCAAGAGCGCGAGGCGCCAAGATTGCCAGCGCCGCGCGTACGGGTAGAACCCACCACAGGCGGCGTGCGGCAAGCATCCAAAATAACCACGTTGACGCCTTTGCTGTTTTCATTGAGCTTGTCCACCATCTCATCGACTGACGCTGCCTTGCGCGGCACATCTTCTTCTTGGTCAATTACCATATCCACTGGAATAAGATAATTGCGCCCCTTGTGTTGCAAGCCATGGCCTGCAAAGTAAAGCACGCGCGCCTCAGAGCGCCTACCACGTAGCCAAAATTCTTTCATCGCGTCAATCATGCTGGCCTGCGAGGCGTTTTCTCGCACAATCAGGCTGAACCCCACATCGCGCATGGCAGCGGCCATTGCGCGGGCATCATTTACAGCATTACGCAAAGGCTTAAGCTTGTAGTCCGCATTACCAATGACCAATGCCAGTTTGGTGTCGTCAGCAGTTGCCTTGCTGCGCTGCGCAAGCAGCCATGGGCTGGCAAGGCTTGCAGCCACGCCAGCAGAGCCTGCGAGCAAGCCCCTGCGTGTGATGGGCATGGCTTTGTATAAAGACTGCGGCATAGTCATTCCTTAAGGCGTGGCTTGGGAGCTGGCCTGCCCTGGGGCTGCGCCCGTGGTGCCGCTTCTGTCAGATGATCGCGTTACAGGCGAGGCCACGGCTTGTGCCGACTCGGTCAACAAGCTGTCATTGAATTCTTTAAGCGCCTGGTTTAACTCGTTAGCGGGTATGGCCACGGTATAGTCGCCCAGCTGACCAGGGCCGCTGACAATGACTGCGCCAGTGCGAACCAGCAGCAAGCGCATGTCACGCTCGCTAACACGGTCTTTGAAGTTAAGCCGTACAAATTTACTGTCAGCCACCACTTGCGATACGGCAGAACCTGATGGCTCTGCGGGTTGGACACCTCTTGCTAGGCTGTAGTCTGTGCTTTGGCCTGCCTGATGCATCAGAAAACCCTGCCCCACTACCACCGCTAGCAAAGCAGCGCATACGCCACCCAGTGCCGGGGCAGGCAACCAGTTATGGGGCATGTAAGGCTCCATCGCCTGCCAAACGCTGTGGTACCACTGCTTGGCGGCTTGGGTGGCCACGCCGCGGCCCACCTTGTTGGCATGCGCAGCAGAGCGCACCTTGGCCTGCAGCTGTATCCACCCCAAATCTGTCGGAACAGCCTCCACGTCGTTAATGACCTTTTCAGCCAAAGACTCGTGCCAAGCAAGCGCAGCACGCGCTTGGGCGCTTTGTGACAAGGCTTCCTTCACAAAAAGACGCTCAGTCACACTGGCTGTGCTGTTGATGTAGCTTGGAAGCAAGGCTTGCAGCTTGATCATATCAATCGTAGCTTCGTTAGACATTGCTAAACCTTTCTATAGTCCGCGACTGGGTCGGGTTTTGCACCCACCAAATGCAGGGAAGCACCCGGCTTGAATGCCTGTTCCAAGCAGTCTTTCATGCTTTTGCGTGCATGGAAAAGCCGCGTCTTGGCGGTTCCCTCCGGGCATTCTTGAAATACAGCAATGTCGTTGACTGACCAACCCTCATAGAAAGTGAAATACAAACTCTCACGTTGCGCCACTGGTAAGGTCTCCAGGCAACCGTCAATGTGATGGCGGTATTGCGAGTTAAGCACTTGATCAAAAACGCCCATACCTTCATCAGGCACCGTTTCGGTGATCTCGTCGTCTAACTCCTGCATCTGTGGTTTGCGTGCACGTAACATCATTAATACCTTGAACTTAGCGATTCCCAAAATCCATGTGGAGAACTGTGACTCGCCCCGAAACCGGTCCGGGTGCTGCCACACTTCGTACAGCACATCAATGGCGACCGACTCTGCCTCCTGTTCGTCATGCAGGCGATTCAATGCAAAAGCATAAATCCGCTTGACAAACATTTGATGCAGTTCCCGCAGGGCAGACTCATCTTGTCGCCCCATGCGGGCGAGCAGGTCACTTATCTGTTCTGGTGTCAAATTAACCATCGTGCTTGTTCTATAGGTTGCAGACATAGAAATTAGGGTTCAATATTCTGTGATTTTTTTAACAAAATATTTGTAACTAAGGCCGGTTCAGAAATAAAGCTTGCTCCAGTACAGGCAAAGCTACTAACTGAGGGGTCTGCGGCCCCAGGGTACGGTCACGGTATTTTTGTACCACGCGTGCACTTTGGGTAAACCAGTCACGCAAGTTAAAACGCTCTGTCTTTTGGGCCTGCGCTTCCTTTAAAGAGGATAAAAGGCCGTACGTGAACAAGCCATGCCCTGCAGGGTCGTATTCCTGCGACTCTTCATTTTCCCCTGATGCCAGCATCAAAGCAAATTGGCTGGAAGCTGACCTTTTAATCAACGCATTGGGGTCAAAGCGCCCCGCAATACCTTTGGCCTGGCAGGTATCGACCACCAGAATACGCTGCCCCGCAACCACCCGCAACGCATCAAAAAATACTTGCCATGACAACAATGTCTGCGGCGAATCAGATGCGTTCAAGCCTTTCATGTCCTGCGCGGCGACATCTTTGGGCACAAAATAATAATTGCCGCGCGCGTCAGACACGCCGTGCGAGGCTAGAAACAATATGACAGTATCTTGCGCTTTGGCAGACTTTAGAAAATCCAACGCCGCCAAGATATTTTTACGCGTAGGTTTTTCGGCAGAGTTATCGGTTAGCACCTTGATATTACGGTTGTTAAATGGGCTGTCTTCTGCAGAGCGCAAGACACCTGCCAAGGTGTCGGCATCTTTGGCTGCGTAGGACAACCAATTTTTCTCGGGCAATGCATCGAATTGACTGGCCCCAATCGCCAGTACATACAGGTCACCCTTGGCACGCTTAGCCTGCGTATCCACTGGCAGCTCGGCTTGCACACGGGCTAACCCCATCGACAAGCCCGTAAACGCTTCCACCCTGATGTCGTTGCTTTGCAGCGTTAGAGGCACCTCGTACTCACGCCGAAACTGCTTTGTTTCTGAGGCAAGAAGGCTGCGGTCCTTGGTCGCTGTCACGGGTACGTCGTTGACATACACAGCAATGTCCTGCATTTCAGGGCCTGCACGTTCGCCCTCTACCACCAGGCGCGCAATAGATTTCACCGCATCAATACCCAACAGTCTTATCTTCAGTCTGGGTGGGGCCATTTGCGCCATTTGTTCTGTTGTCATCAGGGCGGCGGGCGCAGCTGGGTCTTTAGATGTTCTACCCGTCACTGCGTCCAGCGCCAAGCGCACAATATCAGGCCGGTACAAAACCCGTTCTAATTGCACCGCATAGACAAAGTCGGGGCTCACATCCAAGCCGCGGTTGATATGCCAGCCAATGTATTTATCTCCAAAAGGTGATGATGTGTAGTAGCCACCCGGCACCCAGGCGACCCAATCAATGGCATTTTTATGAATGAAAATCGACAGCAATTCTTTGCCGGTTTCTGCAGAAAACCAGCGCAGTGTCCCATCACCCACCGCAGCCACCACCACACGGTTATCTGCTGATACATTGACTGCCCACACAGGCGATGAAATTCGCGTAAGCCACAGCAATTCACCTTTGGGGCTGTAGCTGCGCAAGGCCCATTCTGTACCGATCACCGCAAAGTTACGGCTATTGGCAATGGCATGGCTGCGCACCTTTTCGTACTCTTCCAGCACAATTTTTTCTGCCCCAAAGTTCAACGCACGCAAGTCTGGGCCAACGCGAATATTCCAGCCAGCCGCTTGCATCAAAGGGCGCTGCAATCCCGGCGCGGCCTTCCATTCCAGTTTGGCCGCTGACACGGAAAAGTTCACCGCTTTGCTGCCCGATGACAAACTCACCTGATTGCCATTGCCCGACAGCTGCAAACTCAAACCCGGCGCTGCAAAGTCCCACAGCGAACTCACAATGGGCTGGCGTACCTGCCCAGACGCTTCCACCCACCCTACTGAAGGTGCGTCCGTCACAAACAGCATGCGACCTTTGGACAGCGGCAGCAAGTCATTGATGCGCGCAGGTGTGGCACTTACCACTTGCGGTGTGCTGGTGTAGCTGCCGGTAGCCCAACGGTAAACATCCGCACTGCCGCTGGCGCTTTCGCCTGCTGCGTAAATGCTTTGCCCATCTGCGCTCCAGCCCACTGCTACCAGATCTTTCTGTTTGGCGGCAGCGGCTTTAAGCACGCCCGCGGTAGACAAATCGCGTGCATTAAGCACCTCCACGATGGGAGCATCTGCAAATCCAATAGCCAAGCGCTCACCATCCGGGCTGACACGCAGGGCTACGGCGTCTTTAGCCGCCTGCACAGCACGGCGGGCCAGCAAGGAAAAATCTTGTCTGTACAAACGCACAAAACCATCCAGGCCAATGGTGTAGAGACGGCCAAACTTGTCAAAGTCCATGTCCATGACTTTGTTTTGGTAGCTTGTATCGCTGGCTACCACCTGGCCAGTTGTTCTGCGCACCATCACAAGCCCGCCTTGCCCGTGCATGCCTGCCGCAATGTACTGACCATCAGGCGAGAACCGCAAACTGGTGATCGTCCACGGGGCCACCGGTAACCTTTGCACCATCTGCTCAGTTTGCGTATCAAAGATATAGATACTGGAGCGCTTTTCCCAGTCCCAGCCGGTCCAGCCACCCACCGCCAACCAGCGGCCATCAGGCGACAAAGTCAGTGCATACAGCTGGCCCTCCGCACCGTCCAAAATAGGTACGCGCAATGTACTGATCAGTTTGCCTTGCGGTAGCTGCCAAACACGGATAGTTTTATCGTCGGCAGCGGTGTATACACGCTCTTTGGCTGCATCAAACGCTGCCGCGCGCACAATGGCGGTATGGGCGCCAGGGTCAATACGCAAAAAAGGGCCCGTAGCTGCAGGCGTGCGCGGGCTTGCAGTAGTGGTTTGCGCTAGCGCCGCTACAGGCATGAGGGCCAAAAGCGCACATTGCAGGCACACTACGTGCGCTCGCCTGGCTACACTGGCAAACTTAGCTGTCCATGCATGAATCCATGCCGACAAAGGCTGTGGTAACGGTACTTTGTGCTGCATTGATTTTCATTTTCAGATAAGCCCGTGTGCGTTGGATCGGGCTGACTCGGCTGTTAGGCAAATACCAGCCTGCGCCGCTTTATGCACCTGCGCCCGTTTTGTTGTTGCCAGCAGGTAAGCGCAACACACTGACGGCCACGCCCGCAGGCGGTTTGCCGCTGCGCTTGGCTACCAGCCTGTTGACTGGCTTGCTCAATTTAGAAGATTTGGTGACCACAACGGCCATCGCTGGCGGCTTTGCAGACAATTGGTGCGCCGCCCATTGGTCTTGCGACATCAGCTGCAGGCCTGCCCCTGTTTGCACCAGCAATGCTGCCTGCTGCACACCTGCGCCCGCACTGGGTCGCACCAGCGCGCGGGCTGCTGTTTGCGTAACGCACCAGCGGGCTGCCTGCGAAAGATCTACCTGACCATAGCCTGCCTTGGCAAATACCGCCTGTATGTGGGCGTCCGGTACGGCAGACACAATCAACCCATCACCCGTCAAATCCACCAAGCTAAGTCCCGCGCGCTGCGTGTCGGGACGTAAACTTACCGAGATGCATCTATCACTGTTTGCCGCTATAAAAGGGGCCTTGTCGCCACCTTGTTGTTGCATAGTAGGCAGCTCGCGCATGCTTTCGCTCAGTTTTTGAACACTGGGCAAAATTTCTACAATACCGCTGGCTACCGGCGTGTTGCTTGGTGATAGCGAGGCTACCATAGCTGGACCTGCAGGCTGTGTTTGGGCCGCTGGATTACCCTGCATCGGAGGTACTGGCTGCGCCACGACCGCCGGCATACTAGGTGCTGAATTCGTTGTCATTGCACCGGCTGGTTGGGCTGGACTGGCAACACTGGGGCTGGCAATACTGGGACCTGCTCCGGGCGTTGGGCTGCTGGGCACCATTGTCCGTGCAGTTAAATTGGGTTCTGGGGATGAACCTGCTCCGGGCATGGTAGGTTTTTGTGGGCCATTCCCTGGCCCTGGCCCACCTTTGATGGGTGGAGAACTTCCCGCGATATTCATTGGAGCTTCGACATTTCCCGCACCTGGTGCGGGAATGCTAGCAGGGGGTGCAACTGGTTTAATTACAGGTACAGGTGCAGCAGCAGGCTGAGCTGTATTGGTCACTTGAATGCGCGGCGGTGCCGCACCTTCACCTTGCGTTACCCCACCCTGGGGTTTTAAGCTTGGGGGCGGCGGTGGTGCCAGGAAAACTCCATCTCCCTGGCTAGGATTACCACTGATGGGGTCTGGTTTGACAACGCGTTGCGCTATCAGTACAGGCTTGGCATTAGGTTCTGATGCGCTCATTTCAGAATGTCGGTGAACCAGCTGGCTATTTGCTTGATAGGCATAAGCTGGCAACGCAAGCAAACCGCTTAGCATTAACCAGCGTGCATGTTGCAGGCTTAACACATCAAGCTTTTGAGTTGGCTTAAAACTATTCGACGAACTCAATTTCGCAATCATAAAAATATTACCTTTTCACATTTGTAGGTTGCTAAATAAAATAAAACGGTTCATGGCTGTTGCAGACGTTTACAAATACGCCGGTTTGCGCGTTTCTGAGACAGTGCGATTAGCTGGTTTGCTGGGTTTAGTTGGCCTGCTTGGCTTGGTTGGCTTTGCGCTTACCTCTGGCGACACAGCAGCGGGTATCACAGGTTCCATCGCAGTGACTACAGGTGCCATAGACGCTTGGTAGCTTAGCCATTGGTCTTTGGACATCAGTTGCATGCTATTGCCCGTTTGCACCAACAGCGCTGCCTGCTGTGCGCTGACATCCTGGCTGGTTCGCACCAGCGCGCGAACGGCGGTTTGTGTAATGCACCAGCGCGCAGCTTGCGACAGGTCAACCTGGCCGTAGCCTGCGCTGGCGAACACCGACTGTATATGGGTATTGGGTACCGCCGAGATGATCAGTCCGTCGCCCGTGAGGTCGACCAAGCTCAACCCTTGGCGCTGGCTATCGGGGCGAAAACTCACGGCTATGCAGGGGTTATTTGCGACTATTTTTTTAATGTCTTTTTCTGCGGCTTGCATTTGCACCGCGGGTGCTTCGCGCATGCTCTCGACTAACTGCCGGGCACTTGGCAATATTTCTGCGATGTCTGCAGAAAATGCGGCATTGGTAGGAGACAGCGAAGCCACTGCCCCGGGGGATGCGGGCGTTGTAACTGTTAAATTATTATTAGCTTGCGCACCAGGCGATGTAACGTTTGATGCGTTGGCCCCGGCACCTTGTGTTGCGGTCTTGCTATGGTCTATTTCAATGGCAGGTGGCGTAACCAATTTTGGCGGGGGTGCTATTGTTGTTAAAGTTTGAACTGATTCCAGATTAGGCAGTGGAGCAGGCAGCGGTGCTGACACCGTTTTAGGCCCGCCAGACGGACCTGCACCGGGTGTTACACCGCCATCAGGCGTCGGGGCTGGCAGGGCTATGGATTTAGGTGAGGGCAGCGGAGCAGGCTGCGGTGCGGGCAGGGGCGTAGGCGGCAATACCACTTTTGGCGGGGTTGGTTGCTCGATGATGGGTTTAGGGCCCACGCCGGGCGGCACTCCAACGGGATCAACCGTCTTGACTGGCGGAGCCGCAAGGGCGGGTGGACTCGCGCCTGGCCCCGGGTAACTTGGCGTGCCAGCTATGGCAGGCTTGGACAGCACTGCCAAAGACCCCAGCATGAGCAGGCAGGCACACTCTAGGTAGGACCCGGCGAGGCGACGGCTGCGCCGCCCACCGCACGATGAATTTAAAGAAGTACCCATACCACCACCCTTTTTCACTTAATTTAAGTTGCACCTCGCTGCCAAACGGTTCATGCTTGTTATATTTTTTACACTTGCCGTTTGTCTGCCATTCCCTTGATTTTTTCCACTAACTTGCTGTCAAAACCGCCATGCCACACTGACCCATGCTTGGGTGCCGTCCGTGCGCCCTTCGTTGTTGTTGCCAACAGCATCTAGACCGCGGTTTTGGCCTACCGGCTTAGCCACCATAAGCGACATTGTTGTCGCCACAGTCTCATACCGCAGGCCCAGCCCAGCGCCCGACAGCTGGTAAGAATTAGGCGTTGTACCCGCCAGTAATGCAGCGTTTTTGCTAAACCGCTTGATGCCGCCAGTGTCTGCAAA
Source organism: Polaromonas sp. (assembly GCA_031386655.1). Lineage (GTDB taxonomy): Bacteria > Pseudomonadota > Gammaproteobacteria > Burkholderiales > Burkholderiaceae_C > JAAFIP01. Next base: position 16,132 of record JANNCO010000508.1, read on the forward strand.
ACCAGTCAATGACAGCCCTTGAACGGCCGCCAGCGCGTAGCGCACATCCACCGCAGCCAGCCAGCCGGTCTCGCCCACGCCTTCGCCCGACGGGTAGGCACGCACACCGTCGGCACCGCCTAGGCTAAAGCGCTCGGAGCTTTCTAAGTTGCGACCCAAGTTGGCTTGGCCACGCAGGCTGACCTGCCAAGACCAGCCGTTGCTAAACGCCTGGTTACGGTAAGCACTGGCACTGAGTTTGGAGAACCTGCCTTGCGCGCGCGCGCCCACCTCGTCTGCAGCCAAGTCAGCTGGGTTAGTCAAGTCAAGCTTGCCTGTGCGCCAAGATGCGGACCAACCGTTGTAGGCGCTGTCGGTCCAGTAGCCGCGGGCCCCCAAGGTCAGGCCCTGCACACCGCGGCGTGTTTGCTCAGCCCCGTTAGCGTCGGTTGCCAGCTTTTTTGTATCAGCCGACGCCACCAGTGCAAATTGCGAGCCGCGCTGCATGCGCACGTTGTAGGCCACGTCCAGCGCAAAAGAGTTTGCTGTACCGCTGCTGCTTTGGCCCTCCGCCAAGCAACACACATCGTATTTCAGTGTCGATGCCGACGCACCTACAGAGGTGCGCAGGCCCAGTGGTGCACGGTAACCTAGCTGCGCAAACGATAGCAGCTTGCCGGTGGTCAATACAGTCAAACTGGCTTGGTCAGCAATACCCAGCGGGTCGTTTACCACCACCTGCCCCAGCAGGCGATTGCGCCCTGTGTACCGGCCGCCTGTGTTGTCGGCTTGCACAACACCAGCCACGCGGGAGGCCGGCGTGTAGTTCACTTTAATGTTGGCAGTATCAGCCTGCGTGCCAGATGCAATTTCTGCTGTAGTGCGGCCTTGGCCTGGTAAATCGTTCACCAGCAGCAGTGTTTCTTCCAGCGCAGGTGTGCTCAAAGTTTCACCGCTGCGAATGTTCTGCTCCAGCCCCGACTGCACCACCCTGGGCAGCGACCGGCCTGCCAGGGTACTGGCCGCATCCAATTTTTCTATGCGCCCTTCGCGCACCGTGATGGTGACAACGCCCTCTGTAATAGACTGCGGCAACACCAACGCCTGCACAAACAGATAGCCTGCTTCCCGGTAGGTTTGCGCTACGGCGTCGGCTGCTTCTTGCAGCTGCGCAACTGTCAATGTGCGCCCCGCAAAAGGTTTAACTACTTGCTCCAGCCGTGGCTGGGCCAGCAAGGTGGCCCCTTCAATTTTGAACTGTTTAACCTCTAGCTGTGTTGCCGCGCCCATCGTCTCGCTGGGGGTGGTCACCTTAGGCTGTAGTTTGACGTCGGGTACCACAGCAGGCTGGGTTTGTGGCCCGCGCTTTTGCAGCGAGTCGTACACGCGACCAGCGTCGGTATTTTGTGCGGCAGGGCTGATTTGTGCCCCGGCAGTGGCACAAAACCCCATTAACACCAGCCCAGCCAACGCCGCTGGCGGTGCCAGCGTGCACACTGGGTTTTTTGGCTTAAATAAATTGTTCTGGCCCGATGCTGAAACTGCTTGGGCAATACGAATTGACATATCAACTATCCCTGCTCGCTGGTAAGACTAAATTATTCTTGGGATACGTTACGAGCGTGCAGAACTAATGCACATTACTACGTAATAAGTGTGCAAAAACAGTAACAAAAAGATTTCCAACTGGCTGACTACGTGATTATAAAAATATCCGTTCCAACGCCTATTTTTATAATGAAATGCTTCGTTAACCCAAGCAATTTGTGCTCAACCAGCTATTAAATTAAGAGCGTGTACTAATTTACCAGCTGAAAATTTTGCCCGGATTCATAATGTTGTGCGGATCCAACGCATGCTTGATGGTGCGCATCATGCCTACCGCACCTGTGCCAGTCTCGGCAATCAAAAAGTCTTGCTTGTGCAGGCCAATGCCGTGCTCGCCAGTACAGGTGCCTTCCAGCTGCAGGGCGCGTTGCACCAAAGAGTAATTTAACGCCTCAGCGGTGTTGCGCTCCTCTGCTGAATTGGGGTCTATCAAATACCCAAAGTGGAAATTGCCGTCGCCCACATGGCCGACTAAAAAGTAAGGCAGACCAGTGGCGTCGGCCTCGGCTACGCTGTCTAGCAGGCAGTCGGCCAGTTTGCTGATGGGTACGCAAGTGTCGGTGCTAATGGCGCGGCAGCCAGGCTTGCTTTGCAGGGCAGCAAAGTAGGCGTTGTGCCGCGCTGTCCACAGGCGCGTGCGGGCCTCGGGTGTGGTGGCCCATTCAAAGGCCTGGCCGCCATGGTCGGTAGCCAGTTCTTGCACGGCTTCGGCTTGCTCTTTGACGCTGGCGGGCGAGCCATGAAACTCCATCAGCAGCATCACCTCTTCGCGTAATCCTAGCTTGCTGTGCGCGTTGACCATGCGCACCGTGTTGGCGTCAATCAGCTCTACCCGCGCAATCGGCACGCCCATCTGGATGATTTGAATCGTCGTGTTCACCGCGTCGGCAATAGTGGGGAAAGAGCAGGTGGCTGCACTAATGGCCTCAGGCAGCGGATAAAGTTTGAGCGTGATCTCGGTCATCACACCCAGCGTACCTTCGCTGCCCACCATCAGGCGTGTAAGGTCGTAGCCCGCGGCGGATTTTTTGGCACGTGTACCTGTGCGAATAATCTCGCCGCTGGCGGTCACTACTTCCAGGGCCAACACGTTCTCGCGCATGGTGCCGTAGCGTACGGCATTCGTGCCGCTGGCGCGCGTGGCGCTCATGCCGCCAATGGTGGCGTCAGCGCCAGGGTCAATAGGAAAGAACAGGCCGGTAGATTTAACCGCGTCGTTGAGCGCTTTGCGGCACACGCCTGCTTGCACAGTGACGGTAAGGTCCTCGGCGTTGATGTGCAGTATCTTGTTCATGCGGCCCACGTCAATGCTAATGCCGCCGTGCACCGCCAGCAAGTGGCCTTCCAGCGAGCTGCCTACGCCAAACGGAATGACCGGGGTTTTATACTGCGCCGCCAGCGTGATGGCGTCTGCCACATCTTGCGTGCTTTCGGCAAACACTACTGCAGCCGGCGGTGGCACCTGGGTAAAGGCCGATTCGTCACGGCCGTGCTGTTCACGTATGACTTGTGCGGTAGAGCAGTTGCTGCCAAACCGTTTTTTCAATGCGTCGATCAAGGCAGCGGGTACATCGCGCTGGGCAATGGCAGGGAGCAGGTGGGTTGGCAGGGGGGCGTTCATATCGTCGGTCTCCGGCTTGTAGTTTGTCATTATGCCGCTGCGGTTTGCTTTGCGCCTGGGTTGTTTTTTGTCTTGTTTTGTTGTCGTCTTGTACGGGTGCTGGCAGGCGGCGTACTCAGCATTAAAGCTGTCCTCGGGGACTGTGTAGTCTTGTACTGGAGCTGGTCGACGGCGTACTCAGCTACGCGGCTGTCCTCCATGGCGGCCTATGGCCGCCTCCTGTCCCTTTATGCCGCTGCGCTGAGTACACCATCGACCAGCTCTTGTGATCTTGGTGGGCGATCCGCTGGCTGATTTAAACCACTACGCGTTTCTGTGACTTGGTAAGTAATCTACCTCTGTATTTCAAACAAACCTATTACGCAGCCCTGGCGCTTGGTGTGGACAGCGCAGCGGCATAAAGGAGGAGCCCACAGGGCGGGGGACAGCCGCGTAGCCGTACACACCAAACCCCAGGGCGGGCACAGAAAACCCGCAACGCAAGCGTCGCCACACCGCCCGGCCAGCCCTTGTAAACCTAGTAGGCAATCAACCGCCCGCTTACACACCCAGCGACAGGGCGCACGAACCTAAGCCTCTGCGCATAACGGCTGACCAATCAAGCCACAAAACTCAAGAGGACAACACAACACTGCGACAATGCAACCAGTACACATAGCAAGGAACAACATCATGGGCAACCGCCTCACCCAGATAGCCACCCGCACTGGCGACAACGGCACCACCGGCTTGGGCGACAACACCCGCGTGCCTAAAGACAGCTTGCGCGTACACGCCATGGGCGATGTAGACGAACTCAATAGCAATATTGGCGTACTGCTGTGCGAGCCCATGCCTGCCGACGTACGCGAGCTGCTGGTGGACATTCAGCACCAGCTGTTTAACTTGGGCGGCGAGCTGTGCATTCCCGGGTACGAGCTGCTTAAAGCTGACGCGTTGCTGCAGCTAGACAACGCCCTGGCCACCTACAACGCCACGCTGCCCAAGCTGCAAGAGTTCATCTTGCCCGCAGGCAGCCGCGCGGCCAGCTTGGCACATGTGTGCCGCACCGTAGCCCGCCGCGCCGAGCGTGTGGTGGTGGCACTAGGCCATGCCGAAGAAGTGAAAGACAACCCACGCCAGTACTTAAACCGTTTGAGTGACTTGCTGTTTGTACTGGCCCGCGTGCTCAACCGCCACCGCACCGATGGCACACAAAACGAAGGGGTGGGCGACGACGTGTACTGGAAGAGCGAGCGCATGACCAGTAATGCGTCTGACAATGACACAGACAGCGCGCCAGACCACGCAACGCCTGCGTAAAAATGCTTGTACCAGCCCTGTTTTATATGCCAAACAGGCGCTTTAGGCCGTAGAACCTGCTCAAGCAGCTATTAAATTAGTAGTGTTGATATGCCAGCCACTAGCTTGCGCACGCTCTGCACTTGCACCCTGGTACTGGCGCTGGGCACCACTTTGTTGGCCACGCCTGTGCTGGCCACCCCAGCGCGCAACGCACCCGACCCTGTGCCCCACATCGAATTTATCAAAGTCAGTGGCGTTGGTCCCAACGCGCTTAATACTGCCATGCAAGTACAAGTCTTCTTGCCGGGCAATGCCAAAATTGATGCGCGCAATGGCGTGGCACGCACACGCGCAGGCACGCAGCTACTTGCATTGCCCATCTTGCTGTACGCCCACGGTAGGCCAGCCTATGCCAGCGCACGCGCCCAACTTAAACGCCCCATCTATGCACGGCATGTGCAATATTGGTTAAGTAAAGGCTACGCAGTGGTCGCGCCCATTCGCCCGGGTTATGGCACTGCGGGCGCGCCTGATGCAGAGGCCAGCGGCGTGGGCTACAGCGCCACGGGCCAGTGCATTCGCCCGCCCCAGCCCGAGCGCCTAGCCACCAGTGCCGCCCGCGCCCAACGCGCCGCGCTGGACTGGGTGCGCCTGCAGCCATGGGCCAACGCACAGCATATCGTGCTAGAAGGCCAGTCTGCAGGCGGCTTGGCCACGGTAGCCCTGTGCGCCAGCAATCCGCCCGGCGTGCGGGGGTGTATCAACTTCTCAGGCGGCGCTGGTGGCGACCCGCAGCATGCGCCCGGCCAAGTGTGCGCGCCCGAGAAAATTACTGCACTGATGCAGCAGTACGGGCGCACCACGCGCAGCCCCAGCCTGTGGCTGTACGCACCCAATGATTTGTACTGGGGCGCAGCCGCACCCCAGCAATGGCACGCCGCGTTTAACCAAGCCGCCGTTGCAGCAGGCCAGGGCATTGCGGGTAATAACGTGAACAGCAGCAATGTGAACAATAGCAACACGGGCAACAGCAACAACCCCACGGCCAGTCAATTAGTCACTACCCCACCCATTGGCAGCGACGGCCACAGCCTGCTGCGTGCAGGCAGCCAGCACTGGGGCCCACCGCTGGCGGCATGGCTGAAGAAAAACCGGCTTTAATGCTCACAAGCACCCCGTATGGCCCACGAACTTATAAACGCACAAAAGCACAAGCCCACAAGCGCCACACATACACAGCAGAGCACATGCACATGCACATGCACATGCAAAGCGATACATCCAGCACATAATTTTGCGCGATTTATCAGCGATCATGCAGACTTTAGTAAACACCGGAGCATTGCCATGGCACAAAGTTACCTCCACTTTAATGGGCTAACCAAACCGGTTGTTCTTTTAGCTGCGTCGGTTTTGGCAGCCTGTGGCGGTGGCGGCGGTGGTGGCGGCGGTGGTGGCGGTGGTGTGTCAAACGCCGCATCCAGTGCCGCCGCCAACGTACCCGCGTCCACAGCGGCAACTGCTACAGACCCTGCGCCAACGCCTAGCCCTGCTCCTAGCCCATCGCCTCCCGCATCACCAACCCCCAGCCCCGCCCCCACACCCGCCCCCCCTGCCCCAGCAGCCACCAGCACCACGCTGTCTGGTACCGACGCCGACTTTGCCAACCCAGACCGTGGTTTCTACGGCTGGGCCGGCAACGACTTTGTTACCCAGTACGACGCAGGCAGTGTGCAAAACGCTTTCAAAGCCGGCCAACGCCTGGTG
>JANNCO010000012.1:0-3128 GCA_031386655.1 Polaromonas sp.
GGCAGCTGTTGCCATGCGTAGCTTTGGCCTTCGCGCATCTGCAGCTGGCCTGTCCAGTCAAACACTTTGCAAAAATTAAGCCGCACCAGCGCATGCGGGTAGTCCACCAACGCTTGCTTCCAGGGCTGCGCAGCGCCAATCGTGATGCCTATTTCTTCCATCAGCTCGCGGCGCAATGCCATCTCAACCGTCTCGTCCGATTCCAGCTTGCCTCCCGGAAATTCCCAATAGCCTGCGTACACTTTGCCTGCCGGACGCGAGGTAAGCAAAAATGCACCATCAGGGCGAATCAGCACACCTACGGCAACCTCGATAGTTTTGCGGTTTGCGCCGCCTTGGCGCGGCAAGTGGCTGTCGGCTTGCAAAGGTGCGGGCGTGGTCATGGCAGGCAGGCGGTGAGGCGCTTTGGCAAACACAGCGCAAGCGATTGCCCAAAATGCACCGCGGCATGCGGTTTACTGCACATGCCGCCCCGCATAGTCGCGTGCAAATTGGTAGGCCACACGGCCACTGCGCGAGGCGCGCTCTAGCGCCCACACCAGCGATTCTGGTTTGGCAGCCTCAATGGCCACTTCGTTGACTTTAAACGAACGCAGCCACTGCGCCAAGATAGTCAGATATTCGTCTTGGCTGAACGGATAAAAACTCACCCATAAACCAAAGCGCTCTGACAGCGAAATTTTTTCTTCTACACCTTCACCCGGGTGCACTTCACCGTCGGCAGTATGGGTATAGGTAAGGTTTTCTTTCATATATTCAGGCAGCAAGTGGCGGCGGTTGCTGGTAGCGTAGATCAACACATTGGGCGACGCTGCAGACACGGTGCCATCTAGCACTGATTTCAGCGCTTTGTACGAGCTTTCGCCATCGTCAAAACTCAGGTCATCGCAAAACACGATAAATTTTTCAGGCCTGTCCACCACAATGTCCATGATGTCGGGCAAGTCAATCAAATCGGCTTTGTCCACCTCAATCAACCGCAATCCCTGCGCGGTGTATTCGTTCAGGCACGCTTTGATCAGCGACGACTTGCCCGTACCGCGCGCGCCCGTCAGCAGCACGTTGTTGGCCGGCAAGCCCTGCACAAACTGCAATGTATTGCGCTGGATTTTTTCTTTTTGCAGATCAATTTCTTTCAAATCACCCAACGCCATTTTGCCCACATGGCGCACTGGTTCTAACGTACCGTGGCCGCTACTGCGCTTGCGGTAACGCCAGGCGGTGGCTGCCGCCCAGTCAGGTGCCGTCAAAGCCTGCGGCAAGACGGATTCAATACGCGCCAGCAGGCTTTCGGCGCGAATCAACAGGTGTTCAAATTTTTCGTTCATAGCGTTGCATTCGATCTTGGATGGCGATAAATACGCCATTGCCCACCACGAAACTCAATTTCTTTTTCTACTGTGCAACCCACACTCAAAGCAAGTTTTACAGAGGCAGTGTTGTCAACATGGATAAAGCTGATTAGAGCGAGCTCTGACATGGATGCCAAGGCAGCAACTTGCACACCACGCACCGCTTCGCTGGCAAAACCTTTGCCCCAATACGCTTTACTCAATGCCCATTTAATCTCGGGTTCAGGCCAATCGTTGGGATACCAAAGCCCAGCAGCTCCAAGTACCTGACCTGTGCTTTTTTCTTCAAGAGCATACGGACCATATCCACGTAGCGCCCAATGACCCAGCATGCTGGACATTGCGCGCCAGCTTTCGCCCTCACTCAAAGCTCGGCGAAATGTGAATTGTGTACACTTAGGATCTGAGTAATGTGCATGCAGTGCTGGCCAGTCAGTATGCGTAAACTGGCGCAAAATCAAACGTACAGTCTCAATACGCAAAGGCATCGTGGTAAACATGGCTTCAAGTACCCTACTTACGAGCGGTAGTCCGCGTTGATCTTCACGTAGTCGTATGAAAAGTCGCAAGTCCACACGGTGTCAGTCACGTCACCACGGCCCAGGCCAACGTGAATGGTGATCTCGTTTTGCTTCATCACGCGGGCACCGTCTTCTTCTTTGTAGCTGGGGTTGCGGCCACCATCCATGACGACATGTATGTCGTCTAGATGCAAACTGATTTTGTTTTGGTCTAGATCGGCAATGCCAGCGTAGCCCACGGCGGCCAGAATGCGGCCTAGGTTAGGGTCGCTGGCAAAGAAAGCGGTTTTAACCAATGGTGAATGGGCAATCGCGTAGGCTACTTTGCAGCATTCGTCTGTAGTTTTTCCACCGCTGACTTTGACCGTGATGAATTTGGTGGCACCTTCGCCATCGCGCACGATGGCTTGGGCCAGCTTTTGCGCGACACCCATCATGGCGTCTTTTAATGCTTTACCTTCTGTACTTGCCCAGTCATTTATTGGGTCGTGCGCTATTTTATTAGCTGCGATGACGACAAAGCTGTCATTGGTAGAAGTATCGCCATCCACCGTAACGCGGTTAAACGAACCATTGGCCAGATCAGTGGCCAGCTGCTGCATCAACGTTTGCGGCACGGTGGCGTCCGTTGCCATAAAGCCCAGCATGGTAGCCATGTTGGGGCGGATCATGCCCGCACCTTTACTGATACCCGTAATGGTGACCGTTTTGCCGCCTATTTGTACTTGCGTGCTGAACGCTTTGGGCAGTGTGTCGGTAGTCATGATGCCTTCGGCGGCGCGCAACCAGTTGTCTTCTTTGGCGTCCAGCAGTGCTGCTGGAATTCCCGCTTCGATACGATCAGAGGGCAGCGGCTCCATGATCACGCCAGTGCTGAAAGGCAAAATTTGCTCAGGTGCGATGTCTAGCTTGCGGGCCAGCGCGATGCAGGTGGCGCGTGCACGGGCCATGCCGTCGTCGCCCGTGCCGGCATTGGCATTGCCCGTGTTGATCAGCATGGCGCGGATGCCGATGTTGCGTTGCAAGTGGTCGCGGCAGATTTGCACTGGCGCAGCACAGTAGCGGTTTTGTGTAAACACCCCCGCTACCGATGCACCAGCTTCCAACAGCACCACAACCAGATCTTTGCGGTTGGCTTTGCGAATACCCGCCTCAGTGACACCGATGCGTACACCCGCTACCGGGTACAAGCCCAGCGCATTGGGGGAAAGAAGGTTAACAGCCATTGCATGCTCCTGTAGAAGGTATTTTTATA
>JANNCO010000014.1:0-12403 GCA_031386655.1 Polaromonas sp.
TTGAAGTCGACATCATCATTCAAAACGTGTCCAAAGACGGTAAAACCGACTTCAGCTTTACCGTGCACCGCAACGACTATGCCAAGACCATGGACTTGCTCAAGTCGACGGTAGTGCCTAAGCTGGGCGCGCAAGAGGTGGTAGGCGACACCAAGATTTGCAAAGTGTCCATTGTGGGCATCGGCATGCGCAGCCATGTAGGCATCGCCAGCAAAATGTTCCGCGCTTTGGCTGAGGACGGTATCAATATTCAGATGATCTCCACCAGCGAAATCAAAACCTCGGTGGTGATCGACGAGAAGTACATGGAGCTGGCAGTGCGCGCGCTGCACAAAGCGTTCGATTTGGACCAGAGTGCGGGTTAATTTAGCGCAGGCTTAAGATAATTTAACGACGATCTTCATTTAAACCGTCCAGCGAGCGATTCAAACCGCCATCAAAAAAGCCACCGCATGCGGTGGCTTTTTTTATGAGCGAAGAGTATTCAGCTTACTTCAGCGTCAAGACCCAGGCGGCTAATTTGGCGGCATCGGCTTCGTTGACTTGTGGGTTAGCAGGCATAGGCACAGGGCCCCACACGCCTTTGCCGCCTTTTTGGATGGTAACGGCCAGTTTTTTGGCAGCTTCGGGGTCGGCGCTGTATTTGGCAGCGACGTCTTTGTACGAAGGACCCACCATTTTTTTGTCTACAGCGTGGCATGCCATGCAATTCTTGGACGTTGCCAAGGCGGCATCAGCCATGGCAGGGGCAGCTGTAGCGCTGAGTGCAACGGCAACTAAAGCGGCAGAAATTAGTGAGAGTTTCATAGTCTTCCTTTAAAACACCTTGGCGGTGTAAGATGCGATGCACCTGATATACACAATAACGCAATTCTAGAGCTATGCGTTGACTGCTGCTTTAGTGCCAGCTTTAACAGCGCAGGAATGTGTTGTTATGTGAAATATGACGGTTTAGTGCCTAAAAAGCCCCTTTTTTGACTAAAAAAGCTAAAAAAATGGAATAGGCTCGATTTTAATGTTTTGGAGCGCGGTATGTATCTTTTAGGCATTGGGTTAATTATGCTGCTTATGAAGTTTTTAGACCTGGGTCCTGTAGGCCGGCTGGACTGGGCAGCAGATTGGATCTGGTTCGCTACCCCTTTTGTTTTGGCAGCTTTATGGTGGGCGTGGGCAGATTGGTCAGGCTATACCAAACGCCGCGCCATGGACAAAATGGACCAACGCAAAAAAGACCGGCTTGCCAAAAACCGCGATGCCATGGGCATGGGGCCTAAAAAGCGCTGATTAGGGGTCACCATTGATAGCGTTTTAACGGTTTTGGGCCGTATATACTGCTCAAGCAGCTATAGATTAAATAGCAAAATGATCTGCCGTCAATTTGAATAGGTGTAACTAACCAATCCCATTAAGCCGTTCATATCGACGCAGTGGGTTCCCCTGTTTGTAGTAAATTGGCTCCTGAAGCAGCTAGGTTTATGTTGTAAATTCGAACCAATTATTACTCAGGACACCTTATAGCCATGGGACAGTTTGCATACGCCAGCAACAGCAACCGGTTTTTAGCCGCCCCCGAGCTGAAAGACCAGCCATTTGCCATAGCCGGAGTACCGTTTGACGGCGCAGTGACCAACCGACCCGGCGCACGTTTTGGACCACAAGAAATCAGGCGAGCCAGTTTGATGCTGTGTGACGGGCTGCACCCATTTTTTAATGTCACGCCTGTACACCACTTGGGCGACGCGCTTGATATGCGCTTGCCCAATGCGTCGCCACTAACCCAACTGCGCAGCCACATCCAGCAACAAGCCAGCGCCTTGATGGCCAAGCACCACTGTGTGTTTTTAGGAGGTGATCATTCTGTGACATTGCCTTTGCTGCGTGCAGCGCATGCTCGCTACGGGCCTATGGCACTGGTGCATTTTGATGCGCATTGCGACACCTGGACGGACCATTTCGGCGAACCGTCAGGCCATGGTACGTGGACGTACGAGGCTATTGCCGAAGGCTTGGTCAGCCCGCAACACACCGTACAAATAGGCCTGCGTTCCAGTGGCGAGCGGGCCTCGCGGGAATACGTGCAAGACCAAGGCGGGTTGATTTTTGATGCCCGAAGCCTGCGCGGCCTGGACGGCGCGCAGCTCAGGCCCATCATGCGCCAAATCTTGCAACGCATTGGCAACATGCCGTGCTATTTGTCGCTCGACATTGACTGCCTGGACCCCGCATTTGCACCCGGCACGGGCACTCCTGAGCCTGGCGGCATGACCAGCTCGCAGGTGTTGACCTTTTTAGAAGAATTGGCCCAGCTCAACATGGTAGGTATGGACTGCATGGAAGTAGCCCCCGCCTACGACCATGCTGAGCTCACCAGCAACGCGGCTGCCACATTTGTGTGGACCTATCTTTGCGGCCAGGTCGCTAAGCTCGGCTAACCACAAGTTCATCCAAGTATCGTCCGGAGGCCACCCACCATGTTGCTGCAATCTGATACCCAGTTAAACCAAAAAAGCTACTACGAAGCCAGCGTGCAGCGCAGCCCAGACCTGCCTGCGCTGCAAGGCGATGTGCATGTGGACGTGGTGGTGGTAGGTGCAGGTTTTGCAGGTTTGTCAGCCGCTATCGAGTTGGCCCAGCGCGGCTACAGCGTAGCGGTGCTAGAAGCCGACCGCGTTTGCAGCGGTGCCTCAGGGCGTAATGGTGGCCAAGCTATTGTCGGTTTTGCCAGTGGGCAAGAGCCCTTTGAGCGACAGCTAGGCTTGCCTGATGCACGCCTGGCTTGGGACATGTCCATGGAGGCCATTGGCATGATTGACCAACGCACTGCCCAGTACGGTATTGACTGTGACTGGACTAAAGGCTACATGTATGTGGCCGACTCGCCGCGCAAAGCCCGTGCCTTGGAACTTAGTATGCAAGAGCAAAAAGATCGTTATGGCTTGGACTGCGACTTTGTGCAGGGTGCGGACACACAGCGCTACATTCAAAGCCCGCAGTACTGCGCTGCAGCGTACGAGGCTACGTCGGGCCATTTGCACCCGCTTAAATACGGGCTAGGCTTGGCACGAGCCGCACGCGCGCTGGGGGTGCAAATATTTGAGCATTCTCCAGTGGTGGACTTGCAGCGTGGCGCTAGTTTGCTAGCCCGCACGGCCAGCGGCACTGTGCATGCCAGCTTTGGTGTGTTGGCAGGCAATTGCACGTTGGGCGAATATGGTCCACGCGTAGCGCCTGACATCGCGCAACGCATCATGCCTGTAGGCACCTACATTGTGGCCACTGCCCCGCTGGATGCCGCGCTGTGCAAAAGCTTAATTCCCAGTAACGCTGCTGTGTGCGACAACAACTTTATTCTTGACTACTTTCGCTTCAGCGCAGACCACCGCATGCTGTTTGGTGGCAAGGTCAGCTACAGCACCAAGACGCCTGCGAATCTGCAAGAAGTCATGGCGGCTCGCATGCGTAAAGTATTCCCCCAGTTGATGACGGCGCCGATTGACTACGTATGGGGAGGTTTCGTCGACATCAGCATGAACCGCGCGCCTGATTTTGGCCGCTTGGCGAACAACCTGTATTACTTGCAGGGTTTTAGCGGTCACGGCGTAGCGCTGACAGGTTTGGCCGGTCGTTTGGCGGCCCAAGCGATTGCAGGGCAGGCTGAGCGTTTTGATGTATTTTCCCGCCTGCAGCACCGCAAGTTCCCCGGCGGCGCACTGCTGCGCACCCCAAGCTTGGTATTGGGTATGCTGTTTCATCAATTGCGCGATAAGCTGTAATGGCGCGGGCTGGCAGAACCACCAGCACGCACCGCAAGCCAGCAACTAACTATCCTTGGGCTACGAGCGCAAGTTCTGCGGCGATCGCCTTGGCCAAAATTGGGCCGCAGCGGGCAATGTCAATCAATGGTGCGTAGCCATAACCAATCACCAAGCCCTTCACGTCCTTGCGGCCCAAGCAGTAGGCCGACAGCGCGCGCACTGTGAGACCGAGCTGCGCAATCTTCTCTGCCAGCGCTACATCATTGACCTTTTGCGGCAGCCGCAGGCACAGGTGCAAGCCTTGCTCTGCGCCGCTGATCTGCGCCAGGCTGCCCAGGCAGGGCCGCAGGGCTTCCAGCAAGCAGCTGCGCCGCTGGGCATAACGCATGCGCGCTTTGCGCAGTGCACTGGCAAAATGCCCCATTTCAATAAATTCAGCCAGCGCCGCTTGCAGGGGTAGCTGGCCTGGTCGGTTTAAGTCGTAGTGCGCTTGTTTAAATGGTGCGACCAGCTCTTTGGGCACCACCAAGTAGCCCAGCTTTAGCCCTGGGTACAGCACTTTAGAAAACGATCCCATGTACAGCACCCGTGCGTCCGAATCTAGCCCTGCCAAAGATGAAATAGGCGGGCCGCTAAAGCGAAACTCACTGTCGTAGTCGTCCTCAAGCAACCAGGCTTTATGCTCTTTGGCCAACGACAGAATTTGATGCCGCCGTGCCAGTGTCATCACAGCACCCGTGGGGTACTGGTGCGAAGGGGTGACATAAATAATACGGGGTGGATGGGCGGCATCTACAGCCTGTGGCGCAATGCCCGCATGGTCTACGGCTACAGGATGCAGGTGCAACCCTGTAGCTGTGAACGCTTTGACTGCGCCCCAGTAGGCGGGGTCTTCTATCCACACGGTGTCGCCGTGGTCAGCCAGCAAATGGGCGCACAGCTCCAGCGACTGTTGGGTACCGCTGGTAATAATCACCTGCTCTACTTCTAGAGGCACACTGCGCGATACGCGCAAATAATCAGCCACAGCCCGGCGCAGCGGTGCATAGCCACCGGTGTTGCTGTAGTCCAGCATTTCCGCGTAGGTCATGCGCCAGTGTTTATTCTGCAAGCGCTGCCACAGCGCAACAGGAAAACCGCTAAAGTCGGCTACGTGATTGCAAAAAGGCTGAATTTCCAGCTGCGTAGCGCAAAACTTGGTGGCCAGTGCATGCCCCCTGCGAGAAAGTTGTGCCTTGGGCATTTGCTTGGGTAAATGCCGCAAGTGTGTGACAACAGGCACGCTAGCGTTCACAAAAGTACCACTACCTACATGGCTGACCAAATAACCCTCTACACTAAGCTGACTCAATGCAGCTACCACGGTATTACGTGACAAACCTAAGTCTTGCGTGAGCTCCCTGCTTGAAGGCAGTCGGTCACCTGCGGTAAGTTTGCCGTCCAATATAGCCCGGCGCAGCGCTTCGTACAGTTGTCTGTGCAGGGGAAGTTTGTCTTTGCTGCCAATGCGTGCAATCTCGGCAAGTAACAGTTCAGACAACATAGAGGTACGGTATAAAAGAGCTAAATAAAATCTAAGTGTAAAGTGGAACCATAGACTTTATTTAACTGGCTCTTATCTCGCTCCAATTTCTGTAACACAATTGACATCAATGACGCAAAAAAAAATCATGAAAGTCAGCCTATGAAGCACCTATCCAGCATGGTGTGGTTACCCGCCGACCATAGGCTACTGGGCAATGAACCGCGTCAAATGCCATTTTTGGTACTGGGCGACAAATACGCTCGCGCTGTTAAACAAGGCGCTGGTGCGCAGCCAGTCTTGTTCCCGCTGTGTGAGCTAACTCAAATCGACGAATTACTCAGCTTGGTGGATGGTGTGATGTTAACTGGCTCTCCATCCAACGTGCACCCCTCGCATTTTGGAGAAGAAGTTGCGGATATCACTTTGCCGCTGGACCTAGACCGTGATGCGCTGACACTGGCGTTGGTAAAAGCTTGCGTAGCGCAGCAAGTGCCCTTATTGGGTATTTGCCGGGGGTTTCAAGAGATCAATGTGGCCATGGGCGGCACCTTGCACCAGCGTGTGCACCATGTACCCGGTTTGCAAGACCATCGTGAACAGGCTGATCAGTCCTATGATGTGCAGTACGCTCCCAGTCACGCCGTGTTGTTTGAGCCCGGCAGTGTTTTAAACCAATGGGCGGGCGGGCCTTCGGCCCAGGTTAATTCTTTGCATGGCCAAGGCGTGTCGAAATTGGCACATGGCTTGCGTGCAATGGCTCATGGACCAGACGGTTTGGTAGAAGCTTTTGAGGTCGTGGGGGCGCGGTCGTTTGCGTACGCTGTGCAATGGCACCCCGAGTGGAAATTTTGGGAAACACCTTTTTATGCAGCGATTTTTACGGCATTTGGCAATGCATGCCGTGCGCGCCAGCGGGACAAAGCCACCGCCTAAATACTCGCTGTACAACGCAGCGGCAAGGAAACTATGTACGATAAAAAAGCAACCACCTTCAATGAACTTGAACAATGGTTAAACGAGCGCAGGGTTACTGAGGTAGAGTGTTTGGTGCCCGATTTAACGGGAGTTGCACGCGGTAAGATTTTGCCTCGCGCTAAATTCACTGAGGACCGCGGCATGCGGTTGCCGGAAGCCATTGTCGCGATGGGCGTCACAGGCGAATTTCCAGAAAGCGGCAGCTACTACGATGTCATTGACCCTACCGACAAAGACATGCAGCTGCGTCCTGACCCTTCCACAGTGCGCATCGTGCCATGGGCTACTGATCCAACTGCCCAGGTGATTCACGACTGTTTTGACCACGCTGGCAATCTCGTTCCTTTTGCACCGCGATCTGTCTTGCGCCGGGTGTGCGACCTGTTTGCTGCAGAAGGGTTGCAACCCATAGTAGCGCCCGAGTTAGAGTTTTATCTGACCGCCCGCAACACAGACCCCAACACTTTGCTTAAAGCACCCATTGGTCGCAGTGGCCGGGCAGAGACATCGCGCCAAGCCTACAGCATTGATGCGGTAAACGAGTTTGACCCGTTGTTTGAGGAAATATACGACTACTGCGAAAAGATGGAACTCAACGTTGACACGTTAATTCATGAGGTCGGTGCCGGGCAAATGGAGATTAATTTTTTCCATGCCGAGCCTTTGGGGCTGGCGGATGAAGTTTTCTTCTTCAAGCGCACCGTGCGCGAAGCTGCACTACGGCACAACATGTATGCTACTTTCATGGCCAAGCCAATCGCAGGTGAGCCTGGTAGCGCCATGCATGTGCACCAAAGTATTTTGAACAAAGCGACCGGTAAAAATATTTTCAGCAATGAAGACGGTACGCCTTCGGAAGCTTTTATGCACTACATTGGCGGGCTGCAGCGCTACATACCGGCTGCTATGGTGCTGGTAGCACCCTACGTCAACAGCTACCGCCGCTTATCGCGCAACAGCGCCGCGCCGATCAATATTGAGTGGGGTTATGACAACCGTACCGTAGGCATTCGCTCACCCATATCTACTCCCGATGCGCGCCGTGTTGAAAACCGCGTGATTGGTGCTGACGCCAATCCCTATGTAGCACTTGCTATGACTTTAGCCTGTGGCTATCTGGGGCTAAAAAATAAAATTCAGCCCAAAGCAGAAATGAAAAGCGATGCTTACCTTGCGCCTTACTCGCTGCCGCGTAGTTTGGGCGAGGCACTGGACTGGTTGCGCAAAGAGTCTGATTTGCATGAGGTTCTGGGTAAGGAATTTATCACCGTGTATTCCGAAATCAAAGAGCTTGAATTTGATGAATTTATGAAGGTTATATCGCCTTGGGAGCGAGAGCATTTGCTGTTGCATGTTTGACGAGTGCAGCTTGTCTGGCTGACCGACACAAAAACTCTCCATTTTCAAAGAAAGTAGTGCCATGAACACCGTAGTCGATACCGCGATGATCCAAGCTCTGGACAGCGCCCACTTCTTGCATCCGTTCACAGACTTTAAAGCCCTTTCCAGCAAGGGTGCTCGCGTTATCACCAGGGCCGAGGGCATCTACGTGTGGGACTCCGAAGGCGCGCGCATGCTGGATGCGATGAGCGGTTTGTGGTGTGTAAATGTAGGCTACGGACGCATAGAATTAGCTGATGCTGCGCATCATCAAATGATGACGCTGCCCTACTACAACAGCTTTTTTCAAACTACTAACGTACCTGCGGTACAACTGTCGGCCAAACTAGCCTCTTTGGCCCCCAATGTGGGGGACAGGAGTTTCCAGCACGTTTTTTATTCTTCCAGCGGCAGCGAAAGCAATGACTCTAACGTGCGGATGGTGCGCAGATACTGGGATCTTCTCGGACAGCCGCAACGCAAGATTATCATTGGCCGAGTCAACGGCTACCACGGCAGCACTATGGCAGGCGCTTCATTGGGCGGCATGAGTGGCATGCATGCGCAGGGTGATTTGCCCATTCCCAACATCACCCATATTGAACAACCCTACCATTTTGAAAATGGTTTGCCGGGCGAATCCCTAGATGACTTTGGCTTACGCGCCGCAGGCTGGTTGGAGACCAAAATTTTAGAGATTGGGCAAGATAAAGTAGCCGCTTTTATCGCAGAACCGTTGCAGGGTGCTGGCGGTGTGATCATTCCGCCTGCTACTTACTGGCCAGAGATTCAGCGCATCGTTGACAAGTACGGCATATTGTTAATCAGCGACGAAGTGATTTGCGCTTTTGGCCGTTTGGGCCATTGGTTTGGGTATGAAAAGTTTGGCTATAAACCTGACTTAGTCACCTTTGCCAAAGCTATCACCAGTGGCTACACGCCTTTGGGCGGCGTGATGGTGGGCAACCGCGTAGCAGAAGTTTTAATTGAGCAGGGCGGGGAGTTCAACCACGGGTATACCTACAGCGGGCATCCGGTGTCTTGCGCTGTGGCGTTAGCAAACTTGGCCATTATGGAAAAAGAGCAGTTGCCCCAGCGTGTGCGCGACGATTTAGGGCCTTATTTAGCTAAAAAATACCTGGAAATTGATGCGCACCCGCTGGTGGGCTTGGCTGAAACCTGCGGGTTGGTAGCCGGCTTGGTATTGGTCAAAAATAAAGAGAGACGCGAGCGTTTTGACCCAGACCACGGCGTCGGCATGATTTGCCGTGGGCATTGCTTTAAAAATGGACTCATCATGCGTGCCGTTGGCGACCGCATGATTATTTCTCCACCACTCATCATTACGCACGCGCAAATCGACGAAATGGTGGCGCTGATACTTCACTGCCTTGACTTAACTTATGACGAAGTTAAAAACAATGGTTGGCTGGCATAGGGATTGCTAGCATTGAGAAGATGATATTTACTAGATAACATTAATTATTACTGTGTTTCGATCAATTTTTTAGGAGTACTAAATTGGGTAATCAATTCGCGAAGAAATTAATGCGCAAGCACCTAGGGCGCTTTGCTATAGCGGGCTTAATCGGGTTGTCTGCAACCTATGCGGTTGCGCAAGAGGAAAAAGTTCTCAATATCTACAACTGGTCTGATTACATTGCTGAAGATACGATCTCCAACTTTGAGAAGGAAACAGGCATCAAGGTGCGCTATGACACCTTCGACAACAACGAAATTTTGCATGCTAAATTGGTTGCAGGTAAAACGGGTTACGACATTGTCGTGCCTTCGTCCAATTGGGCAAGGTTGCAAATGGATGGCGGCTTGCTGCGCAAGCTAGACAAAGACCAATTGCCTAACTTGAAAAATCTTGATCCTGATGTACAAAATCAAATTGCCAGCCTAGACCCTGGCAATCAGTTTTTGGTCAATTGGCTGTGGGGCTACACCACAATTGGGATCAACACGGCTAAGGTAAAGGCAGCTTTGGGTGCAGAGCCGCTACCTGCCAACGTCTGGGAGCTGTTCTTCAATCCGAAGTATGTCAGCAAGCTAAAAGGTTGCGGTGTTTCCGTGTTGGACAGTGCAACCGAAGTACTGCCAGCTGCATTGCATTTCCTGGGCAAGGACCCGTTCAGCAAAAATGCAGCTGATTACACTGAAGCCAGCGCGGTTTTAAAATCAGTGCGGCCTTATGTTACGTTGTTCAGTTCATCGGGCTACATCAATGACTTGGCAGGTGGCTCAATCTGCTTGGCGCTGGGTTGGTCGGGCGACATCAACATTGCCCGCAGGCGAGCTATCGATGGAAAAACCGGGCAAGATATTGTTGCATTGATTCCCAAAAATGGTGGCATTTTGTTCTTTGACATGATGGCTGTTCCTGCAGATGCTCCGCACCCTAAAAATGCCCATTTGTTCATGAACTACATCATGCGCCCAGAGGTGCATGCGGCTATCACCAATAAAGTTTTCTACGCCAACCCCAATAAAGAGTCGCGCAAGTTTATCAAGCCGGAAATGGCGCAAAACCCGACGGTGTTTCCATCTGCAGCAGACATGGCCAACATGCAGCCACCCAAGGCGATCAACAACGATATTCGCCGTCAAGTGACACGAGCGTATACCGCGTTTAAAACGGGCCTGTGATTTAACTGTCCGTCAATAGATAAGAGGTATCCCGGTGGCAACTGACGTAAATACCCTTGTGCCTGCAAGCAAGCAAAGCGCAGTTCCGTTTTTGCAAATCAAACGCGTCGTCAAGCAGTTCGGCGACGTGTTTGCGGTAGATGACGTGTCCCTGGACATTGCGCAAGGTGAGATCTTTGCGTTACTGGGCTCATCCGGCTGTGGTAAATCTACCCTGCTACGCATGCTGGCAGGATTTGACAAACCCACTTCGGGGCAAATAGTGCTGGCAGGCAATGACATTGTGGCGCTGGCGCCCTACGAACGGCCCATCAACATGATGTTCCAAAGCTATGCCTTGTTTCCGCATCTCAGTGTGTGGGACAACATTGCATTCGGATTACACCGCGACAAAATGCCCAAGGCGGAAATTCAGACGCGTGTAGATCAAATGCTGGATTTGGTTCAGCTTAAAGCTTATGCCAAGCGTAAGCCGCATCAGCTGTCAGGCGGCCAACAACAGCGCGTAGCACTGGCGCGCAGCCTGGCCAAGCGGCCGCAGTTGCTGTTGCTGGATGAACCATTGGGCGCACTGGACGCCAAGCTGCGCGAGCGAACCCAACTAGAGCTCGTGGATATTATTGAAAAAGTAGGTGTCACCTGCGTGATGGTGACCCACGACCAAGAAGAAGCCATGACTATGGCTACCCGTATTGGCGTGATGAGCGAAGGCAAAATATTGCAAATTGGCCGCCCTGCGGAAGTGTATGAAACCCCCAATTGCCGCTTTGTTGCTGACTTTATTGGTAGTGTGAACTTGTTTAAGGGCACTGTTACGGTAGACGAGCCTGACCATGTGGTAATTACCACGCCAGAATGCCAGCACTACATCAACCACGGTATCACTGGCACGAGCGGTATGCCTGTGCATGTAGCAGTAAGGCCTGAAAAGATAACGATTCAAACCACACCGCCTAAAGATGAAGACAGAGAATCGTTGGCCCAAGTTGGGTTTAACGTGGTTCATGGCACTGTCAAAGACTTGGCGTATTTAGGCAGCTTAACTACCTACCACGTGCTCATAGACGGTAGCACCACTGTTGTGAAAGTGACGCAGACCAATGCTGCTCGCCACGAAGCCAGCGCTTTGACTTGGGGTGACAAAGTCTATGTCTGGTGGTGCGGTAGTGATGTGGTTGTGTTAACCCGCTAAGTACCTTATGTCTGCACTTAGCTTGCCCTCATTGCCGTCCGCGCCGTCCTTGTATGAAAGACTCACGGGTGCATGGGGCCGCAAGCTGGTGATTGGCATTCCATTGCTGTTCTTACTTTCTTTTTTCCTGTTTCCATTTTTGATTGTTTTCAAGATCAGTGTGTCAGAGATGGACAACGTGGTGTTTAAAGAACTTTTTTCATGGACTGAAGGGGTGTTGCAGCTGAGGGTTAAGCTGGGTAACTATATTTACATAGCGCAAGACGATCTGTACTTTCGCACCTACCTTAGCTCACTCAAGTTTGCGGCCATTACTACGGTTATCTGTTTATTTGTAGCCTATCCATTTGCGTACTTTATAGCGCTTAGCACACCTGAGAAGCGACCCGCATTGTTGATGCTGGTGATGTTGCCTTTTTGGACTTCATTTCTTCTGCGTGTTTATGCCTGGAAAATGCTGCTGGCTGATAACGGTGTTTTTAACAATATTGCGCTCGGTGCAGGTTTGATTTCTGAGCCCTTGAAAATGATGAATACGCCATTTTCTCTGGTGCTGGGCATGGTCTATACCTATTTGCCTTTTATGATTTTGCCGCTGTATGCCAATTTGGTAAAAATGGATTTGCGCTTGTTAGAAGCTGCACTCGACTTGGGCGCAACATCGTGGCAGGCTTTTTGGCGTATTACTGTGCCATTGTCAAAAAGCGGCATCATTGCTGGCTCCATGCTGGTGTTTATTCCGTGCGTGGGCGAGTTTGTGATTCCAGAGCTGCTGGGCGGGCCACAAACCTTGATGATTGGCCGTGTACTTTGGGATGAATTTTTCAGCAATAACGACTGGCCTATGGCTGCCACAGTGGCGGTTGTCATGGTACTTTTGATAATTGTGCCGCTAGCTTGGTTTAACAAGTACCAAGCCGAAAA
>JANNCO010000121.1:0-6162 GCA_031386655.1 Polaromonas sp.
TGCCGCTGCGCTGAGTACACCACCTGCCAGCTCTTGCAAACATGGTAGGTAATCCACCGCTGTATTCACACTTAGCTAGTACGCAGCCTTGGCGCTTGGTGTGGACAACGCAGCGGCATAAAGGGGGAGCCCGCAGGGCGGAGGACAGCTTTGATGCTGTTCACGCCAAGTGCCAAGGCGAGCACAGAACAGCCGTTGAAGGCACGCTAAGCGTATCCTGAGGCCTGTTTTCAGAGTGTTTTAGCTGTTGTAGGCCGCAGATACTGCTCAACCAGCTATGAAATTGATAGTATTCAGCATTCCATCAACCCAACCGAAGCACGGGCTGCTCAATCCAAGCAAAGAACGATGTGACGAGTCGGGTCCGTCTCGATGAAAAATATGCAGCAAGGCGCGCGTTGTTCAAAGTAGCGCACCAAACACATCAGTTCGCGCGTGTTTGCGAAGTATTTTTCGCGAAAGAGATGCCCGGCTCGAGTCCAGCTCCCCGGCGCGCACGCTAATCAAGTGACCAACTTCAACGCAAACGTTGCGGCTCCACATTCACCGTAGTCGCCCCATCGCTCAGCATCAAACCGCCCTCTTGAATCGTGGCCTGCAGCTGCATGCTGCGCTGTGCCATGGCGGCCAGCTCTTGGCTTGCGGTGTGCGGCAGCAACCATACGGCCAAGTTGCGCGGGCGCGTCAGTTTGGTCTCTATGCCCTTCCACCAAATTGGCGACGAATGGGTAAACGTGTAGACCATCACCTCTTCAGACTTGCCGCAGACCTTGATCACTGGCTTGTCCTCGGGCTGGCCCACTTCAATCCACAGCTTGTAGGCCAGCGTGTAGTCGCGCAGGTACACGTCCGGCTCGTCCGGGTCCGACAGGCCCGCGCCAAAGGCCAGCGTGCCATTGCCGTCCAGCACGCTTTGCAGTTTGTAGGCGTTCAACGCCAGCGCCACCAAGCGCACCATCATGCGCTCGTCGGTCTCGCTGGGGTGGCGCGCCAGCGTGAACTGGTGGTCCGCGTAGTAGCTGTTGTCAATGTCGGCAATCGCCAAGTTGGCTTTGTAAATGGTGGATTTGAGCGCCATAGAGACCGATCTGTAATACTATGAATTTAATAGCTGCTTGAGCAGGATTTACCTGGGTTACAGGCCTAAAACACTGTAAAAATGATGCCTGCAAGAGCGTGGCGAGCCCTATTTAACTGTACGGCACACCAGGCCTGCGCTGTGTGCTGCACGCGCCGTGCCAAGCTATGCATGCGCACTGCAAACGCCCAACACACTTCCTACACACGCCTTGCCAACGCCGCCGCCGTACCCACATAGCTGGCAGGCGTCATGGCCAATAAACGGTCAATATCGGCCTGTGGAATGTCCAGCGATCGAACCAAAGCATGCAAGTCTTCGGGCCGAATGGTTTTGCCGCGTGTCACTTCTTTGAGCTTCTCGTACGCGCCTTGCACGCCGTAGCGGCGCATCACGGTTTGTATCGGCTCGGCCAGCACTTCCCATGCGTTGTCCAAGTCTTTGGCCAGCGCTTGTTCATTCAGTTCCAGCTTGCCCAAGCCCACATTCAGAGACTGGTAGGCCAGCACGGCATAGCCCAGCGCCACACCCATATTGCGCAGCACCGTGCTGTCGGTCAGATCGCGTTGCCAGCGGCTGATCGGCAGCTTTTCTGACAGGTGGCGCAGCAAGGCGTTGGCCAGGCCCAGGTTGCCTTCCGCGTTTTCAAAATCAATCGGGTTGACCTTGTGCGGCATGGTGGACGAGCCAATTTCGCCGGCCTTCAAACGCTGTTTGAAGTAGCCCAAGCTCACATAGCCCCACACGTCGCGCGACCAGTCGATCAAAATGGTGTTGGTGCGCGCCACAGCGTCGTACAGCTCGGCCATGTAATCGTGCGGCTCAATCTGGATGCTGTACGGCTGGAAAGTAAGCCCTAGCCCTTTTTCTACCACGCCCCGCGAGAAAGCCTCCCAGTCGTGCTCGGGCCAGGCTGACAGATGGGCGTTGTAGTTGCCTACTGCGCCGTTCATTTTGGCCAAAATCTTCACGTCTGCTATGCGGGCGCGGGCTGTTTGCAGGCGTACCAGCACATTGGCCACTTCTTTGCCCACCGTGGTGGGGCTGGCCGTTTGCCCATGCGTTCGGCTGAGCATGGGCACGTCGGCATACTGGTGCGCCATCTCGCGCAGTTTGGCCAGAATGGTGTCTAGTGCGGGCAACAGCACCTGGTCGCGGGCAGCTTGCAGTTGCAGAGCGTGCGACGTGTTGTTGATGTCTTCACTGGTGCAGGCAAAGTGCACAAACTCGCTGCTTTGCAATAGCTCTGGCTGGCCGTCAAATTTCGACTTTATCCAGTATTCCACCGCTTTCACGTCGTGGTTAGTTACTTTTTCAATATCTTTAATCGCTTGGGCGTCGGCCTCGTCAAATTCGCTGACCAAGCCGCCCAGCAACTGGCGGGCGCTAGCGCTTAAGGGTTTGAACTCGTCAAAGCCTGCATCACTTAGGGCCATAAACCATGCCACCTCTACCTGCACACGGCAGCGCATGTAGCCGTATTCAGACATCAGGGGGCGCAGCGCGGCCAGTTTGGTGCCATAGCGGCCGTCGAGCGGCGAAATAGCGGTAAGAGCAGACAGGTTCATGGGGGAGATTGTAAAAGGCTGGGGTTTCAGATGGTGCATTGCGCGGCTGCGTACATTTGCAAACCCAGCAAACAGCCTGCAAGTGCCTGCCAAGCCTAGGGCTGGCAGACTAAGCCCATGCATGCCGGGCGGTCGCCTTGGCCGCATACAATGGAAGGTTATGCGCGAAGGCACTTAGCACCTGCCCATCTCCCCAGCCGGGGCCGATTTTTTTTGATAATTTGGAGTTTTGTTGTGTTTATATCTACTGCTTTTGCCCAAACCGCCCCAGCTGCTGCCGCTACCGGAGGCGGTATCGAGTCCAGCCTGATGAGCATGCTGCCTTTGATTTTGATGTTTGTGGTGCTGTATTTTGTAATGATCCGCCCGCAGATGAAAAAACAAAAAGAGCACCGCGCCATGATTGAAGCGATAGCCAAGGGCGACGAAGTCGTGACCGCAGGCGGCTTGATTGGCAAGATCAGCAAAATGGGCGAAAGCTACATTGGCGTAGAGCTGACCCAAGGTGTAGAAGTGCAAATGCAGCGCAGCGCCATAGTGCAAGTGCTGCCCAAAGGCACCGTAAAGTAAATTTGCCTTCCCGTGCTACGGCCGCGCCTGGGCCTAGCACGCGTGTCCCAGTGAGAAGATTCAGTTAAGAAAGCCGCCGTATGAACCGTTACGCCCTGTGGAAATACCTTGTCATTGCGGGGGTGCTGGTCATCTCGGCGCTGTTCACATTGCCCAACTTTTTTGGAGAAGCGCCTGCGGTGCAAATCTCCAGTGGCAAGGCCACCGTCAAAATTGACGCATTGACCCGCGACAAGGTGGACGAAGCTTTGAAAGCGGCCAATCTGTCACCCGACTTGGTTACTTTTGACGGCGCCTCCATCAAGGCGCGATTTCAAGACACCGACAGCCAGCTGAAAGCCAAAGACGCTATCCAGAAAGCGCTGGTTACTGACCCGGGCGACCCTGCTTATGTGGTGGCACTCAATTTGGTGTCGCGCTCGCCCAAGTGGCTGTCGTCGCTGCATGCCTTTCCCATGTATTTGGGCCTGGATTTGCGCGGTGGCGTGCACTTTATGCTGCAAGTGGACATGCAAGCGGCATTGACCAAAAAAGTAGACTCCCTGTCGGGCGATATACGCAGCGCGCTGCGCGAAAAGCAAATTCGGGGCCGTACCAGCCGCGAAGGGCAAACCATTGACGTGCGGTTTACCGATGCGGCTGCCCTTGCCGCAGCCAAGCGCCTGGTAGAAGAGCAATTTCCCGATCTGCAAACCAAAGATACGATTGACGGCACAGACTACAAGCTGACCGCCACCATCAAGCCCGAAGCAGCGCGGCGCGTGCAAGACCAAGCGCTCAAGCAAAACATGACCACGCTGCACAACCGCATCAACGAGCTGGGCGTGTCTGAGCCGGTGATTCAGCAGCAGGGCCTGGACCGTATTGTGGTGCAGCTACCCGGCGTACAAGACACCGCCAAAGCCAAAGACATCTTGGGCCGCACGGCCACGCTGGAGATGCGCTTGGTAGATGACAGCGCCGAGGCGCGCGAGGCCGAGGCGGGCCGCGGGTCGGTACCGTTTGGCGCAGAGCGGTATCTGGAGCGCGATGGCCGACCTGTGGTGGTGAAAAAACAAGTCATTATCACGGGCGAGAACCTGACCGACGCACAGCCTGGTATCGACTCGCAAAACCAGCAGCCCAAAGTAGACTTGACGGTAGACGCCAAGGGTGGCCGCATCATGCGCGACACCAGCCGCGAAAACCTGAAAAAGCGAATGGCGATTTTGCTGTTTGAAAAAGGCAAGGGCGAAGTGTTGACTGCGCCTGTGATTCAAGGCGAGTTGGGCAACCGGTTTCAGATTTCTGGCTCTATGTCGATTGCTGAGGCCAACGACTTGGCGTTGCTGCTGCGCGCTGGTTCGCTGGCCGCGCCGATGGAAATTGTCGAAGAGCGCACTATTGGCCCGACGCTGGGCGCGGAGAACATTGCCAAAGGCTTTCAAAGTGTCACCTACGGATTTATGGTGATTTGCCTTTTTATGTGTGGTTACTACATGATTTTTGGCATGTTCTCCAGCTTGGCACTGGGCGTGAACTTGCTGATGCTGGTAGCCGTACTGTCTATGCTACAGGCCACGCTCACGCTGCCCGGCATGGCCGCAATGGCACTGGCCTTGGGTATGGCAATTGACTCAAACGTGCTGATCAACGAGCGCGTGCGTGAGGAGTTGCGGGGCGGTGCATCACCGCAAGCGGCTATTGCCTCAGGCTACGATCGCGCATGGGGGACTATTTTGGACTCCAACATCACCACCTTGATTGCGGGCGTTGCGCTGCTGGCCTTTGGTTCGGGCCCGGTGCGCGGCTTTGCGGTGGTGCACTGCGTGGGTATTTTGACCAGTATGTTCTCGGCGGTGTTCTTCTCGCGTGGCTTGGTGAATTTGTACTACGGCAATAAAAAGAAGCTTAAAGAAGTCTCGATTGGCACGGTATGGAAGCCCGATGGCGGCGCTTTGCACCAAGACGAGTTGGTCGTGGCAGATACTGTGACCAGCCCAGCCGTTGCGGCTAAGCAGCTTGCCAAGCCGGCTCCCAAAACCGTCTCAAAATCCGCCCCTAATCCAGCTTTAGGCACCAAGAAATAAGTAGGCAACGACCATGGAATTTTTCAAAATCCGCAAAGACATTCCCTTCATGCGCCACGCGTTGATCTTCAACGCCGTGTCTTTGATCACGTTTTTAGCTGCGGTCTTCTTTTTATTCTCGCGCGGCCTGCACTTGTCGGTCGAATTTACCGGCGGTACCGTGATGGAGGTAGGCTATTCGCAGCCTGCTGATCTGGAAAAAGTGCGCAGCGTGGTAGCCGCCCAAGGCTTTGCTGACGTGCAGGTGCAAAACTTTGGCACTGCCCGCGACGTGATGATCCGCCTGCCTGCACAAAAAGGTGTCAGCTCGGCCCAACAAAGCGACAAAGTGTTGGCCGCATTGAAGCAAGCCGATGCGGGTGCCACGCTGCGCCGCACCGAATTTGTCGGCCCGCAAGTGGGCGAAGAGCTGGCCACTGATGGTTTGAAGGCACTGGGCATGGTGGTGGTCGGCATCATGATCTACCTGGCGTTTCGATTTGAGTGGAAATACGCTGTGGCAGCCATTATTGCCAACTTGCACGACGTGATTATCATTTTGGGCTTTTTTGCCTTTTTTCAGTGGGAATTTTCGCTGTCGGTGCTGGCTGCCGTGCTGGCGGTACTAGGCTATTCGGTCAACGAGTCGGTGGTGATTTTTGACCGGATTCGCGAGAACTTTCGCCGCTACCGCAAGATGAATACCCACGAGATCATTGACAACGCCATCACCTCCACCATCAGCCGCACCATCATCACCCACGGCTCTACGCAAATCATGGTGTTGTCGATGTTGATTTTTGGGGGCCCCACGCTGTTTTACTTTGCGTTGGCGCTGACCATTGGCATTTTGTTTGGCATCTACTCCTCGGTGTTTGTAGCCGCTGCCATTGCCATG
>JANNCO010000127.1:0-13725 GCA_031386655.1 Polaromonas sp.
TCAGCGTCGGTGATGATGGTGCCCACAGGCATTTTCAGGGTGACGTCGTCACCCATGGCACCAAACATATCGCTGCCCAAGCCATGTTCTCCGCGCCGGGCCTCGTGGCGGCGCGAGAAGCGGTAGTCTACTAGGGTGTTGAGTGCCGCATCGGCTACAGCCCATACGTGACCACCACGGCCTCCGTCGCCGCCGTTGGGGCCACCAAATTCTTTGTATTTTTCGTGGCGAAACGAGACACAGCCGTTCCCCCCATCGCCTGCGGCGATGTCGATGTAGGCTTCGTCAACAAATTTCATTTTTCGCTCGAATGGAGTTTTACTGCGCACTAACCGTTAAAGACGGCCTTACGACCAACGCTTTATGCACGATGCTTGTCTGCGCAGACTGTTGGCTCAAATGCTGGAGACACTCCCTCACTTTTCACAACATTAAAACAGAAAAGCCCCGCGATTGCGGGGCTCCTTCGCTTGAGGCTTACGCCTCCAAGCGCTAGATGCCGCTTATGCAGCCGCGACCGCAGCCGCTGTTATGTTCACTGTGTGCTTGTTCAATGGACCTTTTTGGCCAAACGATACATTGCCATCTACCAAAGCGAACAAAGTATGGTCTTTGCCCATAGCAACGTTGTTACCAGCGTGGAACCTGGTGCCGCGCTGACGCACAATGATTGAGCCTGCAGTGATGAGTTCACCACCGAAAGCTTTCACACCGAGCATCTTGGGGTTTGAATCCCGGCCATTTCGCGTAGAGCCGCCGCCTTTTTTCTGTGCCATGATTTAGCTCCAAAAATTATTTCTTGACGCCACCGACGAGCTCGTCAGTCAGCTTCTTGAACTCGTCCATCTTGCCATCGCGCAGCAAAGCGGCTTGTTCAGCCCATGATGCCGTGTTGGCCAGGCTAAAACGGCCACCCGATGCTTTTAACATCGCTGTCATGTCATCAGCGTTAGCGGCAGCCAGCGCTGCAAAGGTAGTGATGCCATTGTCGGCCAACACTTTTGCAATCTTCGGGCCAACGCCTTCGATGATTTCGATGTTGTCTTTGCCATTTTTGGTGGCAGACACCAAGCCTTTGGGCGCTGCAATGACTGCAGCGGTTTCGGCCTTGAAAATGCCACCTTTGCCATCAGCAATTTCTGCGATGAACAGCTCGGTGAAGTTTTGGCGATGGCCTTGGCGTTTTTGATAGTGCTTGCGACGGCGCATTTTAAAAATGCGAATCTTGTCACCACGACCATGTGCCACGATGGTGGCTTTGATGGCTGCGCCGGGAACCAAAGGTGCGCCAATCAATAAATCAGCGCCGTGTCCGACTGCTAAAATTTGATCCAAC
Source organism: Polaromonas sp. (assembly GCA_031386655.1). Classification (GTDB taxonomy): domain Bacteria; phylum Pseudomonadota; class Gammaproteobacteria; order Burkholderiales; family Burkholderiaceae_C; genus JAAFIP01. Next base: position 1,337 of record JANNCO010000127.1, read on the forward strand.
ACAATCTCTTGGCCTACGTCCGCAGCGATCTGTTCTACTTTAAATTTTTGGCCAGCAGCAACTTTATATTGTTTGCCACCGGTTTTTACGACCGCGTACATAAGAACCTCTTAGATGAATTGTCTAAATAAGTGTCTGCAGACGAATTTCTGCAGAGCCCTAAATTATAGCATGGTGAGTGTTTACTGACAAACAAACACTTGATTGCCATCCTTTCAGTATTTCTGGCCTGGGTGATTCTTATAATCAGTGCACATACCAACAAACCACGGCTTTATTTTGTCAGCATCGTCATCCACTACCGCCGCCTCGCTGCAGCTGGTCGCTCGCGACATGGCCCAAGTAGATGCCGTAATCGCCAAACGGCTTGACTCTGGTGTACCACTGGTCGCACAAGTGTCTGCTTACATCATCTCTGCCGGTGGCAAGAGGCTTCGCCCAGCCTTGTTGCTGCTGATGTGCGGTGCTTTAGGCTATCAACAGCCCCAGCGGTTTAACCTGGCGGCAGTGGTTGAATTTATCCATACGGCCACCTTATTGCATGACGATGTGGTGGACGAGTCGGCCCTGCGACGTGGACGGGCTACCGCCAACGATGTATTTGGTAACCCTGCTAGCGTGCTGGTAGGTGATTTTTTGTATTCGCGCGCCTTTCAAATGATGGTCGAGAGTGGCCAGATGCGGGTGATGGAGATATTGGCCGAAGCCACCAATGTGATTGCCGAGGGCGAGGTATTGCAGCTGATGAATATGCATGATGCCAGCCTAGACGCTGAAGGCTATCTGCGCGTCATACGGTCTAAAACCGCCAAGCTTTTTGAGGCCAGCGCACGCCTGGCTGCCGTACTGGCAGGCAGCGATGCCGCTACCGAGCAAGCCTGCGCTACTTACGGACAAGCCTTGGGTACCGCGTTTCAGGTGATTGACGATGTGCTGGACTACGACGGCGATAGCGCTGAGATGGGTAAAAATTTGGGGGACGATCTGCGTGAAGGCAAGGCTACACTTCCGTTGATTATTGCCATGCAGCGGGCTGCACCGCAAGATGCCTTATTGGTACGCGAAGCCATTGAAACAGGCGGCTTAGACCGACTGGAAGACGTCATTCGCATCGTGCGCGCCACGGGCAGCCTAGAGATCACCAAAGATACAGCAGCTCTGGAAGCAAAGCGTGCAATAGGTGCACTTGTAACATTTCCAGAAAGCGCTTTCAAGCAAGCTCTTGTTGAACTGGGTGCTCAGCTACTGGTACGCAGAACGTAGTGATTTGAAGCAATAAGCTTTGCCCCGGGCAGAAATACGACAAAACAAGCTCCAAATTGTGCACACTGACCCCTACGTTCAGTTGCCAAGGTTTACAGCTACCGCTCTATCAGCGATGATGGAAGATTGTTGTATGCTTGCTTTATTAACATTTGATATCCTTCCGCTTCAATATGATACTTAGCCCATGTCAGCCGTAGAAACTCAAAAAAACCAAGATTTCGCAGTAGCCTTGCCGGGCATGGGCCGGGCTTTGGTCATGGCGGGCAAGCTGGGGCAAAAAGCAGCTGAGGATATTTATAAAAGATCCCAACTTAGCCGCACCAGTTTCATTGCGGAGCTCACTGGGTCTGGGGCCGTGTCTGCAGCAGACCTAGCCCACACCATGTCGGTGGCATTTGCAGCACCGTTGCTGGATATTGATGCCATTGATCCACTGCGTTTGCCCAAAGGTTTGCTAGACCCCAAGTTGTGCCAAAGCCTGCGCGTAGTAGTGCTCAGCAAACGCAACAACCGTTTGATTGTGGCAACTGCTGACCCATCCGATCAGGTGGGCGCTGAAAAAATCAAGTTTTCAACCCAAATGGGCACCGATTGGGTGATTGCCGAATACGACAAGCTGTCCAAGCTAGTGGATGCAACCACCACCAGCGCGAACGATGCCATGGACAGCATTGTCAGCGGTGACTTCGAATTTGACGAAGCCACCATGGAGGTGGCCAACGAAGAAGACGTCGATGTAGGCGCCACCGATGTTGAAGACGCGCCGGTAGTCAAGTTTTTGCAGAAGATGTTGATTGATGCATTCAATATGCGTGCGTCTGATTTGCACTTTGAACCGTATGAGCATACTTACCGAGTACGTTTTCGGGTTGATGGTGAGTTGCGAGAAATTGCTTCGCCGCCCGTGGTCATCAAAGACAAGCTGGCTTCTCGTATCAAAGTGATTTCCAGGCTGGACATTTCAGAGAAGCGCGTACCCCAAGACGGACGCATGAAAATGAAAATGGGCCGCGACAAGATGATTGACTTTCGGGTCAGCACTTTGCCCACCATGTTTGGCGAGAAGATTGTTATCCGTATCTTGGACCCGTCCAGCGCCAAGCTGGGCATTGACGCGCTTGGCTACGAAAAAATTGAAAAAGACCGCTTGATGGCAGCGGTTGAACGCCCGTACGGCATGGTGCTGGTTACGGGGCCCACGGGTTCCGGCAAAACGGTGTCGCTGTACACCTGCTTGAACATTTTGAACAAGCCTGGCGTTAATATTTCTACCGCCGAAGATCCTTGCGAAATTAACTTGCCCGGCGTTAACCAAGTAAACGTCAACGACAAAGCAGGCTTGACCTTTGCAGTCGCGCTGAAGTCTTTTCTACGCCAAGATCCCGACGTGATCATGGTCGGTGAGATTCGCGACCTGGAAACTGCCGACATTGCCATCAAAGCCGCGCAAACTGGCCATATGGTGCTAAGCACGCTGCACACCAACGACGCACCCACTACGCTGACGCGCATGCGCAACATGGGCATTGCCCCGTTTAACATCGCCTCCAGCGTAATTTTGATTACTGCCCAGCGCTTGGCGCGCAGGCTGTGCGCCAACTGCAAAAAGCCAGCCGACATTCCCTACGAAAATTTGATCGAGGCGGGTTTTAAAGAAGAAGAGGTCGATGGCAGCTGGTCACCTTACAAACCCGTGGGCTGCTCCATGTGCAACAACGGCTACAAAGGACGTGTGGGCATATACCAGGTGATGCCGATCACTGAAGAACTTCAGCGTTTGATCTTGGCGGATGCCAGTGCGCTGGATATTGCCAAGCAGTCTGAACTGGAAGGCGTTCGCAGCCTGCGCCAGTCTGGTTTGAGCAAAGTCAAGCTGGGCATCACAGCGCTAGAAGAAGTTTTAGCCGCTACCAACGTATAAGGTTTTATGCTCACATCTCACCATTTGTCTATCACTTGCAACGTCGTATGGGGTCAGCATGGCAACAGCTAAAAAAGCAGCAGTCAAAGATTTTGTTTTTGAATGGGAAGGCAAAGACAAAGCCGGCAAAGTCGTGCGGGGTGAGTTGCGTGCAGTGGGCGATAACCAGGTGCAAGCCGCGCTACGTCGCCAGGGCATTTTTACCACCAAGATCAAAAAGCGCCGCATGCGCTCAGGCCAGCGCATCAAGCCCAAAGATATTTCCATCTTCACGCGCCAATTGGCTACCATGATGAAAGCTGGTGTACCCCTGCTGCAGTCTTTTGACATCGTAGGCCGTGGCAACACCAATTCAAGCGTAACAAAATTGCTCAATGATGTACGCTTAGACGTAGAAACCGGTACCTCGCTGTCTTCAGCGTTTCGCAAATACCCGATGTATTTTGACAATCTCTATTGCAACTTGGTAGAAGCAGGCGAGGCGGCAGGTATTTTGGAAGCGCTGCTAGACCGCTTGGCTGTCTACATGGAAAAAACCGAGGCCATCAAGTCAAAAATCAAATCGGCGCTGATGTACCCTGCCTCGGTGATTGTGGTGGCTTTTGTAGTGGTGGTGGTGATCATGCTGTTCGTGATCCCAGCGTTCAAGCAAGTGTTCAGCTCTTTTGGTGCTGATTTACCAGCCCCTACTTTATTCGTCATTGCCATGAGTGAATTTTTTGTGCAGTGGTGGTGGCTGGTTTTTGGTGTGATGGGATTTGGCGGCTACTTTTTCATGCAAGCCTGGAAGCGCAACGAAAAAGTGCAAAAATTCATGGACCGCGCACTGCTCAAAATGCCGGTATTTGGCTCGCTGATAGAAAAATCCTGCATCGCGCGCTGGACACGTACTTTGGCCACCATGTTTGCGGCTGGCGTGCCTTTGGTAGAAGCGCTGGATTCAGTAGGCGGTGCCTCGGGTAATTCTAAATACGCCGACGCTACAGTGAAAATTCAACAAGAAGTTTCTACTGGTACATCACTTACTTCGGCGATGACCAATGCCAATTTGTTTCCATCCATGGTCATTCAAATGACGGCAATTGGTGAAGAATCTGGCTCTATTGACCATATGCTAGGCAAAGCAGCTGATTTCTACGAAGCCGAGGTTGACGACATGGTCGCTGGCCTGTCCAGCTTGATGGAACCTATCATTATTGTATTTTTGGGCACCATCATTGGCGGCATTGTTGTGGCCATGTACTTGCCGATCTTCAAACTCGGTCAGGTGGTGTAATGGCTGGCGTGTGGTGGGCTGATGCGGCGCTGGTCGGCTTGTTGGGTTTGTTGATTGGTAGCTTTTTGAATGTGGTGATCTACCGCCTGCCCAAAATGATGGATGCCCAGTGGGCTGCAGAATGCGCAGAATTTGGCGGTGCACCAACACCCGTAGGTGATACACCATTGCCTGCGGGTGTTATATCAACCACCGCAGGTATTACAGCCACCACTGCAGGTGATAAATTCAATTTGGTCACGCCCCGTTCGCGTTGCTCCCAGTGCGGTCATTTGATTGCTTGGTACGAGAATATTCCTGTTGCAAGCTATGTTTTCTTGCGTGGCAAGTGCGCCGCTTGCGGTGCCCGCATTGGTCTGCGCTACCCTGCGGTAGAACTGGTCACAGGTGCCTTGTTTTTCTTTTGCGCCTCACGCTTTGGCTGGACCATGGCCACAGCAGCGTGGTGCGCTTTCAGTGCAGCTATTGTGGCGCTGGCCTGCATTGACTGGGATACCACCCTATTGCCCGATGACATCACGTTACCGCTATTGTGGCTAGGCTTGGTAGTAGCTGCCTTGCGCTGGAATCCGTTAGTAAACTTGCCCGATGCTGTATGGGGTGCCGTAGGTGGCTATCTGTCGTTGTGGCTGGTGTACTGGGCTTTTAAACTGGTCACTGGCAAAGAAGGCATGGGCTATGGTGACTTCAAGTTGTTTGCTGCATTGGGTGTATGGTTTGGTTGGCAAGCTCTAGTGCCTATTATTTTGATGTCTTCTGTGATTGGTGCCGTCGTGGGCATTGCGTTAAAAATGTCCAGCGGCTTGCGCGAAGGTGGCTACATTCCGTTTGGTCCGTTTTTAGCAGGTGCTGGTTTGACAGCGCTGATATTTGGGCCGCAGTCGATACTGCGCGCTGTAGGGCTCTGAAACTTGGCCCTGCAGGCTACCGCTAGCCAAAAATAATTTTTTCCTACATTTACCTACTGCGTTAAATGATGATGAAGACCACGCTGCTAGGGCTCACAGGCGGTATAGGCAGCGGCAAAAGCACTGTAGCGCAGATGCTGCAAGAGCTGGGTGCCACAGTCATAGATGCCGATGCTATATCACGCCAAATCAGCGCTGCAGGCGGCCTGGCCATACCTGCACTGCAAGCCGCATTTGGCCCCGCTGTGATAGCAGCCGATGGCAGCCTTGACAGACCTGCCATGCGCCAGCTGATGGTGCAAGATAACCTAGTTAAATCACAGCTGGAAGCCATCATTCACCCGCTTGTAGGCCGTGAGATAGCGGCCCAGCAACATCGTGCTGTTCAATTGGGCAGCAAACTCGTCGTGCTGGACATCCCCTTGCTGGTTGAATCACCACGTTGGCGGCCGCAGCTAGACCTTATTTTGGTAGTCGACTGTGCCCCCGAAACTCAGGTGCAGCGTGTACTGGCCAGGCCGTCTAGCCAAGGGTGGACAGCAGAGCAGGTAAGCCAGGTTATCAATGCACAAGCTGGCAGAGTGCAGCGCCTGGCTGCTGCTGATATCGTCATTTGCAACGAGGGAATTGATCTGCCTGCTTTGCGGTTACTGGTTGTACAGATCGCGCTGCAGTTCGGGCTATGATGGCGATTACCAGGAAAATAGCGCTGTGATTGTCTACGAATACCCTTTTAACGAACGTGCACGCACTTATTTGCGGCTTGAACACCTGTTTGAGCGCTTGGGTGTGCTGCTTTCGCGCGAATCCGCGCTAGACCATCATTTTGCGCTTGCTACCATTTTTGAAGTTATTGAAGTGGGCGCACGCTCAGATTTAAAGTCAGATCTGCTTAAAGATCTTGAAAAACACAAACAGCAATTTATCAGCTATCGGGGCAACCCCGCCATAGCGCAGGACGCATTGGATGACGTGATTGGACAGTTAGAGCAAGCTTTTGCCGCATTGAACGGCCAGCCTGGCAAAGCAGGCATTGCCTTAAATGACAACGAGTGGGTGGTCAGTGTGCGCAGCCGTATCGGCATACCTGCAGGCACTTGCGAGTTTGATTTGCCCGCCTACTACCACTGGCAGCACCACAGCGTCGACAAACGCCGCACTGACTTAACACGCTGGGCTTCTACCTTGTGGCCGCTAGCGCAAAGCGTAAATTTGCTGCTTAAATTGTTGCGCGATACAGGGTCGGCGCAAATGGTGATGGCCAGTAACGGCCACTACCAGCAAACCTTGCCGCAAGGCCGCAGCTTTCAGTTGGTGCGTCTGCGTATCGACCCTGCGCAAGGCTTGATTCCAGAAATCAGTGGTAACCGGCTTATGGTGTCAGTGCGCTTTATGCGCGAAGCTGCAGACGATAAATTAGCCTCGGCCAGCGGCGAAGACGCCAGTTTTGAACTGACGCTGTGCGCATAAACTTTTGCTAACCGCATGGGCACTCGTACGTCTCACACCAAACCACCAACCATTGTGGTGTGCCCTAGCTGCAAGGGTGACAGTGTCTTTGCGCCCAGCAATCGGTGGCGTCCGTTTTGCTGTGAACGTTGCAAAGACCATGACTTGGGTGCATGGGCCAGCGAGTCATTTCGTGTTGCCAGCACAGCGCCTGCAGCAGACGATGCTTCTGCAGATGACCTGCCCGACAATTTGCATTGATTTAGCTGTTCTAGCCCGTAGAACCTGCTCAAGCAGCTATTTTATTTGTAGCAATTTAGTAGTTAAACCATGCGCTTTGTGGATTGCTTGATCGCCATCATTCCACCGCTACTCCTACTTTAGTCCATTATTTTTTGTCTATTAAAAAAGCCGCTGAAAAGCGGCTTTTTTTAATTCAAAGTGAACTCAATTATTTGAGTTTGACTTCTTTGTAGTCCACATGCTTGCGAGCTTTAGGATCAAACTTGCTGATCAGCATTTTCTCGGGCATGGTTTTTTTGTTTTTGGTTGTGGTGTAGAAATGGCCGGTACCTGCAGTAGATTCCAGCTTGATTTTTTCGCGTCCGCCTTTTGCCATGATCGTGTCTCCTTAAGCTTGGCCGCGTGCGCGCATGTCAGCGAGCACAGCATCGATGCCGTTTTTGTCGATCAAACGCAAAGCCGCGTTGGTGATGCGCAAACGCACCCAACGGTTTTCAGTTTCGACGAAAAAGCGGCGGTATTGCAGGTTAGGCAAAAACCGGCGCTTGGTTTTGTTGTTGGCGTGGGAAACGTTGTTTCCTACCATGGGCTTTTTGCCCGTTACGTCGCACACGCGTGCCATATCAGCACTCCTCAAATAATATTAACGGCGGTTGCCGCACCTCGCTCTGCCCAGCGCCACGCCGTTTTTACACGTTCAGTGGCACTTGCAAGCGGTCTATTGGTACAAATAGCCATGCTTTTCGTACCGCTGTCATTTAATGAACAGCCTTAGATTATAACCCGGCATAGATGGCTTTTCTGGGTCAGCCGCACCAAACGGCCCCGAGAACAGCGTGTAAACAAGCTGTGGGGGGCAGCCTTTAAACCGAGTTTTGCTCCAAGAACCGCTGTGCATCCAGCGCAGCCATGCAGCCTGTACCCGCACTGGTAATGGCTTGGCGGTAGACATGGTCTTGCACGTCGCCCGCGGCAAACACGCCTGGCACACTGGTCATCGTAGCCATGCCCTTCAGGCCCGATTGGGTGACGATATAGCCGTCTTGCATCTCCAGTTGGTCTTTAAAAATATCGGTATTGGGCGAATGACCAATAGCGATAAAGCAGCCTTTAAGGGTGATGTCTTCGGTGGCACCGGTTATGGTACTTTTCAGGCGCACGCCCGTCACGCCCGACGCATCGCCCAGCACTTCTTCCAGGGTGTTGAAGGTTTTAAGCTCAATCTTGCCTTCTTTGACGCGCTCCATCACTTTGTCGACCAAAATGGGCTCGGCTTTGAACTTATCGCGGCGATGTACTAAGTAAACTTTGCTGGCAATGTTGGACAAGTACAACGCTTCTTCCACTGCGGTATTGCCGCCGCCCACCACACAGCACACCTGGTCGCGGTAGAAAAACCCGTCGCACGTAGCGCAACCGCTGACGCCCCTGCCCATAAAGGCTTCTTCCGACGGCAAGCCCAAGTATTTGGCCGATGCACCCGTAGACAAAATAAGCGAATCACAGGTGTAGGTGCCGGAGTCACCGGTCAAGGTAAAAGGGCGCTTGGAGAAATCGACTTTGTTGATGTGGTCGAAAATAATTTCGGTCTTAAAACGCTCTGCGTGTTCTAAAAAGCGCTGCATCAGCTCGGGGCCTTGCACACCGTGCACGTCAGCGGGCCAGTTGTCTACCTCAGTCGTGGTCATCAGTTGGCCGCCTTGGGCGATGCCAGTGATCAGCACGGGGTTGAGGTTAGCGCGCGCTGCGTAGACAGCAGCTGTATAGCCTGCAGGGCCAGAGCCCAAAATGAGCACTTTAGCGTGTTTCATAAATCAATACATCAGAAAAATCGTGGCTAAATTGCCACGAATGGGTTAGAGTTTGGGGTATGGTGCACAAAAATCAAGTTTGCAGCGCATTTAGTTGGCTAGGCAAAAGTGAAGTTACGTGACATTGTGCGCATAAAGTTTACAAGACAATCATTTTAATGCGCTGCAGATAGAGAACACTAAGAGGGTCAAGAATGTCCATGCTATCCAACCTAGAGCTTATCCGCCGGGTGCCATTATTTTCCATGCTGACGCCTTCACAGGCCGAGTCGGTGTCAGAGGCGGTGATCAAACGACGTTTTAAACGCGGCGAACTGATTGTTGAGCAGGGCAAAAAATCCAACGCGCTTTTTATCATCTTGACCGGCCGTGCCCGCGTGTTAACTACCGACGCCCGCGGTCGTGAGGTGATTTTGGCCAATTTATCGCCCGGCGATTACATTGGCGAGATGAGCTTGATCGACAACGAACCGCATTCGGCCAGCGTGCGCGCCGAGGTGCAAACTGACGTGCTGATGCTGGGCCGCGTGGAGTTTGCGCGTTGCCTGCCCGAGAATACCTCGATGGCTTACGCCGTAATGAAAGGCCTGGTGCAGCGCTTGCGCCATGCCGACCGCAAAATTGAATCGCTGGCACTGATGGACGTGTATGGCCGTGTAGCCCGCGCATTGCTTGAAGCGTCAGAACTTGACGCTAATGGCCAGGCCGTGATTCGCGACAAAGTGTCGCGCCAAGACTTGGCCAAAATGGTGGGTGCATCGCGCGAGATGGTGAGCCGCGTGATGAAAGATCTGGAAGAGCGCGGCTATATTGAAACGCTGGAGAACAACTCAGTGCTGATCAAAGAGCGCTTGAGCACCCTGGGCTAACACTGCTCTGACTTTGCAAATGGGCAGGCGCGTAACAGCGCTTGCCATGCCAGAACAGCTGGGCAACATAGGGTAAGCTTGGGTTGCAATGACCTACTCACTCGACACCCTTCAAAAATCTTCCAGCAAAATTAGCGCGCCTTCGGCAGGGCACAAATTTGCCCACGAAATAGCCTTGCTTTTAGGCGCTGTGGCGCTGCTGTTTTGGCTGCTGTCCATGCTGAGCTATTCACAGGCAGATGCAGCGTGGTCTACCTCGGGCTCGGCATCTAGTCTGTCGCAAGCCACTATTAATTGGGGCGGCAAGCTGGGTGCCCGGCTGGCCGATGCCAGCTATTACGTACTTGGCTTTTCAGTCTGGTGGTGCGTGCTGGCCGCCCTGCTGGCATGGCTGTCGTCGCTGGCACGCTGGCTGCGCGGCGGGCAGCGGCCAGAGCATGCGCACAGCGGCTGGCACTTGTCGCCCCGCGCTTTGTTTTGGCTGGGTTTGGTGGTACTGCTTTTGGCCAGCTGCACGCTGGAGTGGACGCGGCTGTACCGGTTTGAGGCCCGCTTGCCTGGCCATGCGGGCGGCGTGCTGGGCTATGCAGTAGGCAGCTTTGCAGGTAAGTGGCTGGGCTTTACTGGGTCGGGTTTGGTGGGTATTGGTTTGGTAGTGGTGGGCAGTGCCTGGGCGTTTGGTTTTTCGTGGGCGCGCTGGGCAGATGGTATTGGCAGCTGGGTGGTTAGCCTGTGGGAGCAAAGCCGCGAAAAACGTGAAATGGCGCAAGACAAAGCCATGGGCAGCCAAGCGGCACGCGAGCGCGAAGCTGACGTGACCGTAGAGCGGGCCGAAAGCGAAGAGTTGCACCCCGCGCCTATCATGATGCCGCCTGCCACCGCGCAGCGCAGGCAAGTAGAGCCCACCCTGGTGGACGTGCTGGTGGACGTACCGCAAAGCACGCGCGTTGCCAAAGAGCGGCAAAAACCACTGTTCAGCGAGATGCCCGACAGCAAGCTGCCGCAAGTTGATTTGCTGGACGGCGCACAACTACGCCAAGAAACCGTGTCGCCCGACACGCTGGAGATGACCAGCCGGATGATTGAGAAAAAGCTCAAAGATTTTGGTGTAGAAGTGCGCGTGGTGGCCGCCCTGCCCGGGCCGGTGATTACACGCTACGAGATCGAACCTGCCACAGGCGTAAAAGGCTCGCAAGTGGTGGGCTTGGCGCGCGACTTGGCGCGCTCGCTGTCGCTGGTATCTATCCGCGTGGTAGAGACGATTCCTGGCAAAAACTACATGGCGCTTGAGCTGCCCAATGCCAAACGCCAAAGCATCAAGCTGAGCGAAATTTTAGGCTCGCAGGTGTACAACGAAGGCAAGTCGATGCTGACCATGGGCTTGGGCAAAGACATCATGGGCGTGCCGATTGTGGCTGACCTGGCCAAAATGCCGCATGTGCTGGTAGCGGGTACCACCGGCTCGGGTAAATCTGTCGGTATCAACGCGATGATTTTGAGCCTGCTGTACAAAGCCGAAGCGCGCGATGTGCGCCTGCTGATGATCGACCCGAAGATGCTGGAGATGAGCGTGTACGAGGGCATACCGCATCTGCTGGCCCCCGTGGTAACCGACATGCGCCAAGCCGCGCACGGCCTGAACTGGTGCGTGATGGAAATGGAGCGCCGCTACAAGCTGATGAGCAAAATGGGCGTGCGTAACCTGGCGGGCTACAACGTGAAGATGGACGACGCCAAAGCACGTGGTGAATTCATCTACAACCCTTTCAGCCTCACGCCTGATGCGCCCGAACCACTGGAGCGATTGCCCCATATCGTAGTAGTAATCGACGAGCTGGCCGACTTGATGATGGTGGTGGGCAAAAAGATTGAAGAGCTGATTGCGCGCCTGGCGCAAAAGGCCCGCGCTGCAGGTATTCACTTAATCCTAGCCACCCAGCGCCCCAGCGTCGACGTGATTACCGGCCTGATCAAGGCCAACATTCCCACGCGCATCGCGTTCCAGGTGAGCAGCAAGATCGACAGTCGCACCATACTGGACCAAATGGGTGCAGAAGCTCTGCTGGGCATGGGCGACATGCTGTACATGCCCAGCGGCACGGGCCTGCCTATTCGCGTGCACGGCGCGTTTGTCAGCGACGAAGAGGTCCACCGCGTTGTAGCGTATCTGAAGAGCCAGGGCGAGCCTAACTATATTGAAGGCGTGCTGGAAGGCGGAACTGTCGACGGCGAGGATGGTCTGAGCCTAGATGGTGAGGGCAGCAACGGTGAAAAAGACCCGATGTATGACCGCGCGGTAGACATTGTGCTGAAGAACCAAAAAGCCAGCATATCGCTGGTGCAGCGGCACTTGAGCATTGGTTACAACAAAGCGGCTAACTTGCTGGAAGCGATGGAAAAAGCCGGCTTGGTTACTGCCATGAATGGCCGTGGACAACGTGAGATATTGGTGCCGGGGCGCAATGACTGAACTGTATTGAATTGAAAAGGTGGATGCATGTTAGAAACAACTGGGGTCAGATCACAATTCAGGACGATGGTTTTGTCGGAGCATGCCGTGTCATTACGAAATTTTGCTCTGACCCCAGTTGTTTCGACCCCAGTTGTTTCTCCTTTGAAGCAGCTACAAAACTGCGCAAAAAACTC
>JANNCO010000128.1:0-6546 GCA_031386655.1 Polaromonas sp.
TTTTTTACCAAGCAGCCGATCAAGGCCGAAGTGATTCCGGGCCTGGAGCCCACCACCCGCGAACGCCCAAGCCGCCCCAGCTTTGGTGGCCGTCCTAGCTTTAATGATCGAGGTGGCGACCGTGGTGGTGACAGAGGCAATGACCGTGGTGGTGATCGCGGCGAGCGTAGTTATGGCCCACGCCCAGGCGGTTTTAACGACCGCAATAAAGGTGGCGGCTTCAGTGGCGGTGGCGGTGGCTTTGGCGACCGGACCAAAAACGCCAGCGAAGGCGGCTGGGGCGGACGCCCGCAGCGCGATGACGCACGCGGCGACCAACGCGGCTTTGACCAGCGCGGTGCGGATCAAGGCCAAGGTGGTTTTGCTGAGCCGCGTGGTGACCAACGCGGTGATCAACGTGCTTTTGCACCGCGTCCACAGCGCGACGACCGTGGCGGTGACCGCGGCGACAACCGTGGCTTTGCACCCCGTGCACCTTTTGGTGGTGACCGTGGGCAAGAGCGTGGACAAGAGCGTGGACAGGATCGCGATGCACGCCCACCACAAGACCGCCGTGCCCAAGACCCACGCCAAGATTCACGCGGAGAGCAGCGCCCCTTCCAGCGCCCCGAGCGCACCAACACCTGGTCGGCAGCCCGTACAGGTGACGACAAGCGCCCCGCCAAGAAGTCTTTTGTTCCCGGTAAAACGGGTGCCAGCAGCTTTGCCAAGACTGGCAAGCCGAAAGTTGTGAAGATTATTGGCCGTTAAATCTGAAAGCGATTTTCAGTTTTCTGAAGATTGCTTGATAACAAAAGCCTCGCTAGATGCGGGGCTTTTTTCATTTTGAGACGCATTGCTCGGCGGCTTGGGCTGCGGTGATTGTGTGAGCGGCTGAGCTGATATGAAGATTAAATTCCTAGCTTAGTGAACTACGGTCGTTGAGTATCTTGCTTTGGATTTAAGATGAATATTCCTGTAGCGTGAGCTGCGGCGATGGAGGAAGTCATGCTGCAAAATCTTACGAAAACACGCGCGAACGTTGATGGTTGTTTGGCTACCTTTTGCACCGCGCGCCTTTCTTCAGATTTTCATCACGACCACGCTCCATCACCGCTTGGCGGGCTTTAGTAGTGATCGTTTCGCATCAGTTTGGTCGCGATAGACTCCGGTGTTGTATAGCACGAAAATCACCTTAATTCACGCGGGTTTTCAGAGTGTTTTAGCTGTTTTAGGCCGTAGAACCTGCTCAACCAGCTATGCAATTGATAGTATTTACCCATCCAACAACCTAACCGAAACGCGGGCTGTTCCAAACCAAGCAAAGAACAATGTGACGAGTCGGGTCCGTCTCGATGAAAAATATGCAGCAAGGCGCGCGTTGTTGAAGCTAGCGCACCAAAAGCCTCAGTTCGCGCGTGTTTGCGGAATATTTTTGCAGCGAGATGCCCGGCTCGAGTCCAGCTTTCCGGCGCGCACGCGAAACCAAGCGACCAACTCAAAGGCGCAAAGCACTACCCCGTATTACGCAGCCCCGCCGCAATACCGTTAATACTGATATGAATGCCGCGCTGCACGCGCTCGTCGCGGTCTTGCTCGGTTTTGCCGGCTCGAAAGCGGCGAATCAGCTCGACCTGCAAATGGTGCAACGGGTCAATGTACGGAAACCGGTGCTGTATGCTGCGCGCCAGCGACGGGTTGTTGGCCAGGCGGCTTTTCTCCCCGGTGATAAAGGCCAGTGCTTTGGCAGTGCGGTGCCATTCGGCTTCGATGTCGGTCAAGATTTTTTTGCGCAGTTTAGTGTCTGTCACCAGCTCTGCGTAGCGGGACGCTAAGGCTAAGTCACTCTTGGCGATCACCATGTCCATATTGCTCAGCAGTGTTTTAAAGAAAGGCCAGTCGCGCTGCATTTTTTGTAGCAGCTTGCGTTTGTCTTCTGCGTTTAAAGTATCTTTTGCAGCGCGATGCGTATCAGTGGCTGGCACAGCCTTCACAGACGCAATGTACTGCTCTACGGCAGAGCCAAAACCGTACCAACCCGGCAATGTCAGGCGGCACTGGCCCCAGCTAAAACCCCACGGTATCGCGCGTAAATCTTCAATGCGCTGCGAAGGCTTGCGCGATGCCGGGCGCGAGCCAATATTCAGGCCCGCAATCTCGCGGATAGGCGTGGCGGCAAAAAAGTAGTCGGTAAAGCCCGGCGTCTCGTACACCAGCTTGCGGTAGGCCTGCATGCTTAAGGTGCTTAGCTCAGCCGCGGCGTCCAGAAAGCTTTGCGGCGCGGGCTTGGTGGGTGTGAGCAGTGTAGCTTCTAGCGTGGCAGCCACCAGCGTTTCCAAGTTACGTCGGCCAATTTCGGGGTTGGCGTATTTCGACGCGATGACTTCGCCCTGTTCAGTCACGCGGATTTGGCCGCGCACGGTGCCCGGCGGCTGTGCCAAGATAGCTTGGTAAGTGGGGCCACCACCGCGGCCTACCGTGCCGCCACGGCCGTGGAACATTCGTAGAGCAATAGGCGCCCCCACGCTTGGCGCTACGCGTCCTGCGCTGCCCCCCGAGGGGGCCTTCGCGCCTTGGGGCGGCCCGGCGGCGCTCAAGCCATGGGTGTTAAGTTCATCGAACAGAGCCACCAATGCAATCTCGGCCCGGTACAGCTCCCAGTTGCTGGTGAAAATGCCGCCGTCTTTGTTGCTGTCGCTGTAGCCCAGCATGATGTCTTGCTCGGGGCTGTGGTGCAGCGCGCCTTCTGCGGCTGACTGGCGCACCATGTCGGCAATGCCGGGCAGGGCGTAGAACTCGCGCATGATGGGTGCGGCGTTGCGCAGGTCTTCAATGGTTTCAAACAGCGGCACGACGATCAGTTCGGTGCGCGCTAGGCCTTGTGTGTCATTGAGCGTTATACCAGCAGACGCCGCGCGGGCAGAGGTTTTTCCATTGGGCTGGATCACCACTGGCACTTCTAGCGTGCCCTGCATCAGCCCCACTTCTTTTTGCAGCAGCAGCACTTCCAGCAGGTCGCTTACGCTTTCGGTGTGGCTGATGATGTAGTGCAGTATGGCGGCCTTGCCAAAGCGCTGGCGGGCCGTGCGCGCTGCTTCAAAAATAGCCAGCTCGCTGTGGGCATGGTCGCTGTAGGTGGTGCCCACTACGCGCAGCGGGCGGGTGTCGTTGAGCAATGACAACAGCAACGTGCGCTTGGCTTGTTCGTCTAGCGCAGAATAATTTTTCTCGATGCGTGCAGTGGCTAATAGTTCTGCGATGACTTCTTCATGCTTGTCCGAGCTTTGGCGCAAATCTACCGTGGCTAGATGAAAGCCAAACACTTGCACTGCACGGACCAAGCCCGTCAAGCGCATGCCTACCAAGTGCGCGCCGTTAGTGGCCAGCAGCGAGGTTTGGATAATTTGCAGATCTGCCAAAAATTCTTCTGCACAACCATATGGGTTTTGCGGCGCTACCGCGTGGCGCGCTGCCTCGGTACCGGTGAGTTCAAGCAGCGTAGCAGCCAGGCGGGCGTATACGCCAATCAATGCTCGGCGGTACGGCTCGTCCAGGCGGTGCTCGTTCACATCGGGTGAGCGGTCAGTCAGCGCCTGCATGGCATCAGACATGCCCACCAGCATTAGCGACACCGACAGTTCTGCGCCCAAGTGGTGCACCTCGGTCAGGTAGTAGCGCAGCACCACCTCGGCTTGGCGTTTAAGCGCGTGGTTCAGCGTGTCGGCAGTCACATTGGGGTTGCCATCGCGGTCGCCACCTATCCAATTGCCCATGCGAAAAAACGCTTCGTCTACTTTGCCCACGCGGTCTTCTACGTCGGCGTACAGCTTGGGGATTTCGCGCAGGAAGGTGGCTTCGTAGTAACTCAGCGCATTTTCAATCTCGTCAGCCACGGTCAGTTTGGTGTAGCGCAGCAAGCGGGTTTGCCACAGCTGGGTGACGCGGGCGCGCAGCTGCATGTCCAGCTGCAGTTTCTCGCGCGGTAGCAAATCTGTAGCATCGCGGGCAGTTAATATGCCGGCTATGGCGCGTTCTGCGTCCAAAATGCTTTTGCGCTGCACCTCGGTAGGGTGGGCGGTAAGCACGGGGGAGATAAAAGCTTGCGACAGCGTTTTGGCAATGCTTTTGGCGGTGTGGCCGCTGGCGCGCAGGCGGGCAAAGGCTGCGTCCAGGCTGCCGTCTTGCACGTCGCCGCGCTGCTCGTGTACCGTGCGGCGGCGAATGTGGTGGCGGTCTTCGGCCAGGTTGGCCAAATGGCTAAAGTAGGTAAAGGCGCGTATCACGCTGACCGTTTGGTCGTTAGACAGTGACTTGAGCAGCTTTTTTAAGGCCTCTTGCGCGGTCTCGTCAGCGTCGCGCCGAAAGGCTACCGACAGCTTGCGAATTTTCTCCACCAGCTCGTACGCGCTCGCGCCGTCTTGCTCGCGGATCACGTCGCCCAAAATGCGCCCCAGCAGGCGAATGTCGTCCAGCAATGGGCGTTCTTTGTCTTTTTTGGTAGCTGGGACCGCTAGGGGTGCAGCAATAGGGGTAGAGATTTTGGGCATGGTTTTAATGTGTGACTATCCCTGCATGCTAGCATTGGTAGGGGCACAATGATTACACATCGGTTACGGGTAAATAATGGCAAGTAAGCAATGACGAATTTTATGAAGATCACCATCGCCACCCGTGAAAGCCGCTTGGCCATGTGGCAGGCCCAGCATGTGCAGGCGCGCTTGCAGGCGCTAGGCCACAGCGTCAGCCTGCTGCCAATGACCACCCTAGGCGACCAGATTTTAGACCGTAGCTTGAGCAAAGTGGGCGGCAAAGGCCTGTTTATCAAAGAGCTGGAGACCGCGCTGGCCGATGGCCGTGCCGACATAGCCGTGCACAGCCTGAAAGACGTACCGATGGAGCTGCCAGACGGGTTTGAGCTGGCGTGCGTGATGGAGCGCGAGGACCCGCGCGACGCGTTAGTGTCGCCGCTTAATGCGGCGTTAGTGTCGCCCTTTAGTGCGGCGTTAGTGTCGCCCCTTAATGCGGCGTTAGTGTCGCCGCTTAATGCAGCGTTAGTGTCGCCCCTTAATGCAGCCTCGGTGTCGCCGCAATTTGCCTCGCTGGACGCTCTTCCACAAGGGGCAACAGTAGGCACCTCCAGCCTGCGCCGCATGACTTTGTTGCACGCGCTGCGGCCCGATCTGAAGATTGAGCCCCTGCGCGGCAACCTGGACACTCGCTTGAAAAAACTAGATGATGGCGACGGTGGCTATGCAGCTATCGTATTGGCAGCTGCGGGCTTGAAAAGGCTGGGCCTGGGCCATCGCATCACACAATTTTTTGACGCACAGCAGATGCTGCCTGCTGCAGGGCAGGGCGCGCTAGGTATTGAGATTTGCAGCGGGCGCGCCGACCTGCTGGCTGCACTGGCCCCACTGGCCCATACGCCCACGTGGATAGCGGCCAGCGCCGAACGCGAGGTAAGCCGCGCCATGGGCGGCAGCTGCTCGATGCCGCTGGCTTCGTTTGCGGTGTGGTACGGTGCGCAGCTGCATTTGCGCACGGCCTTCGGCGATGCCGATGGTGCGCTGCCGTTGGCGCGTGCGCAGGGCGATGCAGCTGCCACCAACGCTGAACAAGCCCGCCAGCTGGGCGCTGAGGTCGCCGTGCGCCTGAAAGCTGCTGTGCAGGCCCGGGCGCTACCCGCGGGGCAAGGCCTACCTGCGGAGCCAGGATTACCCGCAGGGCAAGGTCTACCTACGGGGCAGGGCCTGCCAAAAGCTTAAAGCTGACACCCATGGCCCTGCGCGTTATTGTTACCCGCCCTGCAGCGCAAGCTGCGCAGTGGGTCAACGCGCTGACCGCGCAAGGTTTTGACGCACACAGTTTTCCGTTGATCCAGATTGCTGATGCTTTGCCACCCGCGCAGCGCACAGCCTTGCATGCACGCGCTGCGCAGATGGACGTGTGCATGTGGGTCAGCAGCAACGCAGTAGGCTATTTTTTTGATCAAAATGGGCTGCTAACCCAGGTAAATACTGCTCAAGCAGCTATTAAATTAATAGTAAATGGCCACACAAGGCATTGGGCTACCGGCCCCGGCACGGTAGCCGCACTGCAGCAGCACGGTGTGCCGCTGGCGCAGATCGACGCACCCGACGCACACGCCGCGCAGTGGGACAGTGCAGCGCTGTGGCAGCGGGTGGCACCGCAAGTGCAAGCGGGTACCCAGGTGCTGGTCGTGCGCGGCACCGACGTGGGCACGCCGAGTGCCA
This sequence comes from Polaromonas sp., assembly GCA_031386655.1. Taxonomy (GTDB): domain Bacteria; phylum Pseudomonadota; class Gammaproteobacteria; order Burkholderiales; family Burkholderiaceae_C; genus JAAFIP01. The sequence goes on from JANNCO010000128.1 coordinate 6,234, forward strand.
GCCGGGACGATCTGGCGCAGCATATTCGCGCAGCCGGTGGCGCGGTAGAGTTTGCCGCCGTTTACGCGCGCCATGCGCCATCGTTTACCGCAGCGCAAGTAGCGTGGGCCCAGGTGGCTGCCAGCGACGGCAGCGTATGGATTTTTACCAGCTCACAGGCTGTTACGCATTTACCGGCTATCGCAGCGGCAACGCCTGCGCAAGGGGCAGCACCAAGCAGGCGTGAGGGCGATTCAGGGCGCAATCAAGCTGCAGATCAACCTGCGTGGGGCCAAGCCCGCTGCGTGGCTACGCACGAGCGAATCGCCCATAC
>JANNCO010000170.1:0-5217 GCA_031386655.1 Polaromonas sp.
AAGACAACAACCTGCAGGTGATTGAGGCTTGCTTGCTGCCAGATGCTGGTATCAAGCCTGTTATTTGAAGTGCGCAACAGCCTGTAGAGCAATTACATGGGTCACATTAAATGCGGCGACTTCGTGCGTGTTGCACCGCCCACAAAAAAGCCGTCTTGCGACGGCTTTTTGCTTTTTCTATGCTAACAGCGCACCCAGAGCAAACGGCTGACTGGGCTCCTTGACCGGAACCACAGTCAGCCGTTTGATCTGGGTGCGCTGTTAGCAAAGAAAAAGCAAAAAGCCGTCGCAAGACGGCTTTTTTGTGGGCGGTGCAAAACGCACAAAGTTGTCGTACCCAATGTTGCCCTTGTAATTACTCTGCAGTCTTGTGCGCACTTCAAACAACAGGCTTGACACCGGCATCTGGCAGCAAGCAAGCCTCAATCACCTGCAGGTTGTTGTCTTTGGCGAAATTCATTACAAAATCCCACGCCATCACCTCGTTGTCGCGCAAATCGTGGTGCACTACTACACATTTCACGTCGCCTAAGTTGGTGGGTAGGCACCATTCAGAATAGCTTAAATGTGAGCCTGGCACCGCACCGCCAGGGCGAAACTGGCTCATCACGCCGCACAAGCGCTCGGCCCAGTCGCTGGGGCGAAAGGTTTTGCCGTCTTTCGTGACGCCTTGGATAAAGACTTGTTTAGAACTGGGGCTGGAGCTGGGTGTGACCATGGTATGCAATGGCATTGTGCCCCAACAGGGTTGCTGTTGCTGCAGTGCACAACAATTTTATCTTAGTCAAGACCTGTCACAGCGCTGTCATACCAGCTGCACACTCCATGCGTGGGCATGTAGAGCATCGCTGCGATGCAAAACGAGCGATAAAAGTGCACACTAAAACCACTGCGTTGCCTCTAAAATCAACTTTTAACGGCTTACGCGTCACTTTTTGATCGTTTCGAGCCGTTTTTTATTTTTGCTTGCTGGACCAACCCACCATGACGACTACTGCCCATGCCACCGCTGCCACCCACGCAACCGCCGCTGCCACCACACAACCGCATGTGATGGACACCTATGGCCGCGTACCGATTGCACTGTCGCATGGCCAAGGCTGCCGCGTGTGGGACGTTAACGGCAAATCGTATCTCGACGGCTTGGGCGGCATTGCAGTCAACACACTGGGCCACAACCACCCCAAGCTGGTGCCCGCACTGCAAGACCAGCTCACTAAATTAATCCACACCAGCAATTACTACTACACGCCCAACGCCGAGGCCCTGGCGGCCAAACTGGTGGAGTACAGCGGCTTGACCAATGTGTTTTTCTGCTCTACGGGCCTGGAGGCTAACGAGGCAGCGCTTAAACTGGCACGCAAATTTGGCCATGACAAAGGCATCGACAGGCCCGAGATTGTGGTGTACGAGAAAGCCTTCCACGGCCGCAGCATTGCCACACTGTCAGCTACTGGCAACGTCAAAATTCAAGCGGGCTTTGGCCCACTAGTAGAAGGTTTTATCCGCGTGCCAGTCAACAACATTGAAGCGTTGAAAAAAGCTACCGTGGGCAATAAAAACGTCGTGGCTGTTTTCTTTGAAGCCATCCAAGGCGAAGGCGGCGTCAACCCCTTTCACATGGATTATTTACGCGATGTGCGCAAGCTGTGCGACGAGCGCGACTGGCTGCTGATGATTGACGAAGTGCAGTGTGGCATGGGCCGCACCGGCAAATGGTTTGCCCACCAGTGGGCAGGTATCAAGCCCGATGTGATGCCGCTAGCCAAAGGCTTGGGCTCAGGCGTGCCGATTGGCGCGGTAGTGGCAGGCCCCAAGGCCGCGCATATTTTTGCACCGGGTAACCACGGCACTACCTTTGGCGGCAACCCGCTGGCCATGCGCGCAGGGCTAGAGACCATTCGCATCATGGAAGAAGACGACTTGCTTGAAAACGCCTTCTTGGTAGGCGGCTACCTTAAAGCCGCCTTCATCCGCGAGCTGGCTGGCGTAGCGGGCATCCGCGAAGTGCGCGGTATGGGCCTGATGCTGGGTATTGACCTGGCCAAACCCTGCGGTGCGCTAGTAAGCCGCAGCGCCGAGGCAGGGCTGCTGATCAGCGTGACCGCCGACAGCGTGATTCGCTTGGTGCCACCATTGATTTTGTCCAGGGTTGAAGCAGATGAAATGGTGGGCATTTTGGTGCCTTTGATTAAGGCTATTTTGATAGAAAACTGAAGTCTGAAGTCTGAAGTCTGAAGTCTGAAGTCTGAAGTCGGACTTCCGGACGCGAAGGGCGCTAAGGTTGCGCAAAGGACGCGAAAGAATACCAAAGTAAGAAAAGTTAATTGATTAAAGTTAACTTTTTGATTGAGATTTTATTTATTTATCTTTTTCGCTTCCTTCGCGCAACCTTAGCGCCCTTCGCGTCCGGCAATTTGGTATTTGGTATTTGCAATTAAAAAATCTATGAAACACTACCTCCAGTTTAACGATCTCACCGCCGACGAATACCAGCATATTTTTGCGCGCGCTACCGAGATCAAGCGCAAGTTCAAGGCGTACGAAAAATACCATCCGCTGGCTGACCGCACGCTGGCAATGATTTTTGAGAAGGCGTCTACCCGCACCCGCGTGAGCTTTGAGGCGGGCATGTACCAGCTGGGCGGCAGCGTGGTGCACCTCACCACAGAGGGCAGCCAGCTAGGTCGGGCCGAGCCGATTGAAGACAGCGCCAAGGTCATCAGCCGCATGGTCGATCTGGTGATGATTCGCACTTATGAGCAAACCAAGCTTGAAGCCTTTGCCTCGTGCAGCCGTGTGCCCGTCATCAACGGCCTGACCAACGAGTTTCATCCTTGCCAGATCATGGCCGATATTTTTACCTTTGAGGAGCAGCGTGGGTCCATTGCAGGCAAAACGGTAGCTTGGGTGGGCGATGGCAACAACATGGCCAATACTTGGCTGCAAGCGGCTGCCATTTTGGGTTTTAAGGTCAATGTCAGTACCCCGAGTGGTTATGAAATTGAGCCTGCCAGATTGTCTAATTTATTAGGAAAAACAGCCACCAACCCAAGTAAATACTGCTCAAGCAGCTATCAACTTTATAGTAACCCAATGCAAGCCTGCCAAGGTGCGCACCTGGTCACCACCGACGTGTGGACCAGCATGGGTTTTGAGGCCGAGAACGAAGCACGCAAGAAAGCTTTTGCCAGTTGGTGTGTCAGCCAAGACATGATGCAAGCCGCACAACCCGACGCACTGTTCATGCATTGCCTGCCTGCCCACCGCGGCGAAGAAGTAGCCGCCGAGGTTATTGACGGCCCGCAGTCAGTCGTGTGGGACGAAGCCGAAAACCGCATGCATGTGCAAAAAGCGTTGATGGAATATTTACTGCTGGGCAAAGTAGCTGTTTGAAGCTGCACGTGTACTGAAAATACTATTGATGCTTTGTTGGAATTAACCGACACCGCAGTTTTTTGAACAGTGATACCGTCCATAACTATGTCTTTAAACCACGCCCTAAACCCAACCACCCTGGCCGACTGCCAAGCACGCGATGCAGCCGACCCGTTGCACAGCTTGCGCTATTTATTTACCCTGCCCCACGGTGTCATTTATCTGGACGGCAACTCTCTGGGCGTGTTGCCTGTGGCTACAGCGCAGCGCGTGGCTGACGTGGTAAACAAGGAATGGGGCGTGGGATTGATTCGCAGCTGGAACAGTGCGGGTTGGTTTGAATCACCGCAACACGCTGGTGACAAAATTGCACAACTGATCGGTGCGCATGCAGGTGAAGTGGTGGCCACTGACAGCACATCAATCAACTTGTTCAAAGTGATGCATGCTGCAATGTTGATAGCTGCTCGAGCAGGTAACTCAAGCTCTACAGGTGAAAACGGTACTAAAAACATCGTACTTTCCGAGCGCAGCAACTTCCCGACTGACTTGTACATTGCGCAAAGCCTGTGCACGCAGCATGGCTTTACGCTCAAGCTGGTGGAGGTGCATGACATAGCTGCGGCCATCACGCCCGAGGTAGCTATTGTGATGCTGACGCACGTGCACTACCGCAGCGGCGCGATGCACGACATGGCGGCTGTTACTGCGCAGGCCCATGCCGCAGGCGCACTAGCGGTGTGGGACCTGGCGCACAGCGCAGGCGCGGTGCCTGTAGACCTGCATGCAGCCCATGCCGACTTTGCCGTAGGCTGCGGTTACAAATATTTAAACGGCGGGCCCGGTGCGCCTGCATTCTTGTGGGTGCACCCGCGCCATGCTGCCAATTTTGAGCAGCCCCTGGTTGGCTGGTGGGGCCATGCCGCGCCGTTTGCCTTTACACCCGACTACCGCCCTGCCCCCGGCGTAGCGCGTGCACTGTGCGGCACCCAGCCCATCATCAGCATGGCTGCACTAGGCTGCGGGCTGGACAGCGTGCTGGCGGCGCAGCCACTGGGCGGCATGGCGGCGTTGCGGGCTAAGTCGCTGGCGTTGACCGATTTATTTATCCAGCTGGTCGAATCGCGCTGTGCCAGCATGGGGCTGGCTTTAGCCACGCCGCGTGAGCATGCGGTGCGCGGCTCGCATGTAAGCTTTTACTTTGCCAGGGGTGGCTACGCTATCATGCAAGCGCTGATAAAGCGCGGCGTGATTGGCGATTTTCGTGCGGGCGATGCCAGTGCACCTGCAGGCTCGGCAGACGGCAAAGATATTTTGCGTTTTGGTTTTACGCCGCTGTACATTGGCTTTGCCGATGTGTGGCACGCGGTAGAACATTTGCAGCAAGTGATGGTTACAGGCGAATGGCAGCAGCCTGAATTTAACCGCAAGCAAGCGGTGACTTAAGCACGGTTGCAGCATAGTTAAACTGCCATTTTTTACAAAATCATCACGCCATGACAGCCCAAGATAAAGCCACTGCGGCCCAGCCATTGGCCAGCGCAGCACACGTCCTGGCAGCTTCGGGCGCGCAAACCGACTTTAGCCAGTCGATGAGCTATGGCGATTATTTGGCACTAGACAACCTGCTGGGTGCCCAGCACCCGCGCAGCCCCGACCACAACGAAATGCTGTTTATCATCCAGCACCAAACCAGCGAGCTGTGGATGAAGCTGATGCTGCACGAGCTGCATGCAGCTATCGCCTGTATTGCGCAGGACGAGCTGGGCAGCGCTTTTAAAATGCTGGCCCGAGTCAGCAAAATTATGGAACAACTGGTGCACGCCTGGGACGTGCTGG
>JANNCO010000175.1:0-2218 GCA_031386655.1 Polaromonas sp.
CGCTTAAGTCATTTTCTAAGTGCACGTAGCGCGCGCCTGCGATGTGGCCTTGGGCGTAGGCATCCGCCCCGGCGGTGGGGGCCATCAGGTCAAAGCTGCAGTCCCAAATTTGCACCTGGGCGCCGCTGGCCTGCAGGGCGCGCAGCTGGGCAACGGAGATGAGGGTAGTGAACGAGGTAGGGTGGGTCATGTCGCAGCGGGTTTGTAAGAGGTGTAAGAACGCTATAATAGAAGGCTTTCCCCTTGCTGCACCACATCCGACGCTGTGGGTAGCTTTTTTAACACTGCAACGCAAGTTGCGGTTAAACAAAGTCTAGTTACCAGGCTTAAATCCTTAAGGAGTGTTTATGCGTCATTACGAGATCGTCTTGCTGATCCACCCGGACCAAAGCGAGCAAGTTCCAGCCATGCTGGAGCGTTATAAAACCATGATTACCTCAGCGAACGGCAAGGTACACCGTGTGGAAGATTGGGGCCGCCGCCAACTGGCGTACCAAATCAACAAGCTGGCCAAGGCGCACTACCTGTGCGTCAACATCGAGGCCGACCAGGCTGTGATGGCTGAGCTGGAGCACGCTTTCAAATTCAACGACGCTGTGCTGCGCCACCTAACCGTGCTAGCCACCAAGGCTGAGACAGGCCCATCGCTGATGATGAAACAAGTTGAACGCGAAGAAGCCCGCAAGCTGCAGCAAGAGCAGTACGCTAACCAAGACCGCGGTGATCGCGGTGGTGACCGTGGCGAGCGTGGTGGTGACCGCGGCGGCGACCGTCCAGAGCGCGCTGAGCGCACCGAGCGCCAAGAGCGTTAATTGCACCAGCTAAACAGGAGTTGTGAATAAACTTATTTTGACCGCCAGCATTGCCGAGACCAGCGCCCAGCGCTACACCCCGGCAGGCATACCCGCACTAGACCTTACCCTCGAACACGAGAGTGAACAAGTCGAAGCAGGGCAGCTGCGCAAAGTCAAAGTCAGCGTGAAGGCCATTGCAGTGGGGCCGATGGCAGAAGTCATCAGCCAACAACCACTGGGTAGCAGTCACACATTTACAGGTTTTCTGGGCAGCACGCGCAACGCAAAATGCACACTGTTTCATATTCAAGTTTTTGAACCCCTGACCTGAACGTCAGCTTTAAATTATTTAGGAGTCCATCATGGCCGGACCATCACGTTTTAAAAAGACCGACAAGCGCCCAAAGCGCCCAGCGCAAAACCTGCTGTTCAAGCGCAAGCGTTTTTGCCGCTTCACCGTTACCGGTGTAGAGCAAATCGACTACAAAGATGTTGACGTTTTGCGCGACTTTATCGCCGAAAACGGCAAAATTATTCCCGCACGCCTTACCGGCACTCGTGCGATTTACCAGCGCCAGCTGAACACCGCTATCAAGCGTGCGCGATTCCTGGCGCTCGTGCCGTACAGCGACCAGCACCGCGTGTAGTAGCAAAGGACACACCATGCAAATTATTCTTTTAGAAAAAGTGATCAACCTGGGCAACCTGGGTGAAATCGTCAGAGTTAAAGACGGCTACGCCCGCAACTTTTTAATCCCTGAACGCAAAGCCCGCCGCGCTACCGAGTCTGCCAAAGCAGAATTCGAAGCCAAGCGTGTTGACCTGGAAAAAGCCGCTGCAGTCAAGCTGACAGCTTCACAGGGCGAGGGCGAAAAACTCAACGGTGCCACCGTTAAAGTGTCGCAAAAAGCAGGTGTTGACGGCCGTTTGTTCGGCTCGGTCACTAACCATGACATCGCTGAAGAATTGGGCAAAATGGGCTTTAAAGTCTTGAAATCCCAAGTGCGTATGCCTACCGGCCCTATCAAGGTAGTGGGCGACAGCAAAGTGGGCGTGTCACTGCACACCGACGTATTGGTGGAAGTGACCGTGTCGGTACTGGGCGAAACCGCTTAATTACCTGCTGCAAGTTCATCCCCAAAGCCCCGCGTGCATAACGCGGGGCTTTTTTTATTAGGCGGCTGCAGTAAAGTGCAAAATGGATAACTTAAATAAAGTTAAGTTACGTGGATTTCATCGCCAGATGATGATTGCTAGCAAATTCATAGCTTCTTGAGCAGTAACTACTGGCTAGAAACTTGAATTTAATAAGAAAATTTATAAAAAGGTTTTTTTAAGATGATCATTCCTTATTACTGGGCCGAAGGCCGCGTCCAGCAGCAGCATTTGGGCAAACAAATTACTGTGCGCCGGTTTGGCTGGTC
>JANNCO010000186.1:0-8357 GCA_031386655.1 Polaromonas sp.
CGATGGTTTCTTTCCTTACACCTCGCGGCTTCGCGGCGCAGTGCAGGCCTTGGGGTTGCGCCCCGATCAGGGCGGCGGGCTCGAAGCGCGCAGCTTTTGGGGATAAGAAATTTAGATGTCTGAGCGTAGCGAGTTTCTAAATTTCCCCCAAAAGCGAGCACTGCAGATGCTACCCCCGAAGGGGGCCGCCGACCGGGGCGCAACCTCAGGGCCTGCACTGCGCCGCGAAGCCGCGAGGTGTAAGGAAAGAAACCGTCGAGGACAAAACATGGCGACGCAAAGCCGCGACATCCAAGAAAAGAAAATCTTCAAAGTAGTAAAAACTGCCCCGCAAAGCCGCAAAGTAACATACAGCTATCTGACACTGAAAAAACGCATTCCAGCCCAGTTTTTACTAAGCTTTTTGCTCTGTAACCCAGGTAAATCCTGCTCAAGCAGCTATAGTATTTGTAGTGTTTGTGCACTGCCAGGTGCGGCGGTGACTACCAGCTCTACCAATATGCCCGGTGCCAGCGCAGACTGCACACAACTGCGCTGCGGCCAGTGGGCGGGGTGTGGGCCAATCCAGTTTTGCCAAATCGCGTCAAACGTGTCGCGGTCGTTGGCATGGGCCAAGATGACTTGCACCGACAGCAGGTGCTTGCGCGATGAGCCTGCGTCAACCAGCAGCATGTCCAGCAACGCCAAACTTTGGTCTACTTGCGAGGCGAGATCTGCTGTGTCGTCTATCGCGGTGGCCACTGCCCACACCATGCCGCTGTAGCTTACGCAGCTGCTGCGCCCCTTGCCGCTGCTGGGCCAACGCTGGATAGTGGTGGGCTCGGGACGCATCAGCTTGCTCATCAGTTTGTTCATAGGCTGGGTTCTCCTTGCCGCACATGATGCAGGGTTTTGCGGTGCTGTGCAATCAGGCCGCAACCTGCAATTGACAGCAATTGGTAACTAAACCTAGTAACTCAGCTGGGCTACCGCGCGCAAGTTGTCAGCTGTGGTGGTAGGCAACCCAAAAAATTCCAGGTACGCAGGAATCTGCTCAAACAGCATGTCGGCGCCCACCTGCGTGCGGCAGCCGCGCTGCTGTGCAGCTTTTAAAAATGCGGTGGTCTCAGCCTTCATCACCACCTCGCCCACAAACGTGCCTGGCTCTAGGCGTGTGGTGTCTATGGGCAGCGGGTCGCCGTCGTTCATACCCAGGGGCGTGGCGTTTACCACCAGGTCGTAGCCTGCGGGGTCGCTAGACCCGGTGCTGACAGCGATATGCGGGTAATGGCGCTGCAGACGCTGGGCCAAGCTATGGGCGGACACTGCGTGCACGTCATACAAGCCGATGGCCGCTATGCCTGCGGCCGCCAGCGACGCTGCAATGGCGCTGCCTACACCCCCTGCGCCCACCACCAGCACGCGCGCGCCTGCCAGTTGCAAGCCCTTGCGCTGCACGCCGCGCACAAACCCCGCACCGTCAAACATGTCGCCTACCAGTTTGCCTTCAGGCGTGCGCTTGACCGCATTGCAGGCACCTGCTACCAGCACGGTGGGAGTCACCTCGTCTAACAGCGCTACCGTAACTACCTTGTGCGGCATGGTAATCAGTGCGCCGCGGATGTTAGTCAGCGTGAAAACACTGCGCAAGAACGCAGGGTATTCGCGTGGCTTGCAGCCCATGGGCACTACCACCGCGTTGACCCCAGCTTGCGCAAAGTAGGGGTTGTAGACCATGGGCGATTTAAACGTGTGCGTGGGGTAGCCAATGTGGGCTATCAGCTCGGTGGTGCCGTTGATCTGCATAGGAGAATTTTGGTAAGTAGACAGCCCAGAGTCAGCTTGGCGGTTTACCTTGCGCTGGATCGCTTACGATTTATTTTTTGGCTTGCTGCACTGCTGATACGGCGGCGCGCAGCGCCAGCAAATAGCTGTCGGCACCAAAGCCGCAAATTTGACCTTTGACAATGCCGGCAAACACTGAAGTGTGGCGAAACTCTTCGCGTGCGTGGATGTTGCTCATGTGCAGCTCCACAATCGGGCAGGTCAAAATAGCCAGTGCGTCACGAATGCTGTAGCTGTAATGCGTCCACGCACCCGCGTTGATCAGCACAGCATCGGCTTTGTCTGCAAACGCCTGGTGAATGCGGTCGCACATGGCGCCTTCGTCATTGGTTTGAAAGTGCTGCACGGTAGCGCCCAGCTCTTTGCCCAGCTTGGCCAGGCTGGTATTGATCTCGTCCAGCGTGATGGTGCCGTACTGCGCCGGGTCGCGCTTGCCAAACATATTGTGGTTAATGCCGTGGAGCATGACGATGTTCATAAATTCCCCATTGGTTTGTGGTGGTGGTCATAAGACCTTATTGGGCTAATGCAATGATAGCCTGTGTGACACGCTGTTCAAACTAGCGGCACTGTTATCTGGTCAATCACCGCGCGCGTCGCAGGGCGCACGCCGCGCCACCATGCAAAGGCCTCTGCAGCTTGTTCTACCAGCATACCTACGCCGTCGGCTAATTGCTCTGCACCTGCGCTACGGGCTAGCAGCAAAAACGGCGTAAGACCTTTGCCATACGCCAGATCGTAAGCTAAACAGCCGGGCGCAAACACGCTGGCAGGCAGGGGCGGCAGCTCAGCGCGCAGGCTGGCGCTGGTAGCGTTGAACACTACGTCAAACGCTTGGCCCTGCAGCTCAGGGTAGGCCATGGCTTGCACGCTGCCGTGCGCGGCTACCATAGCCGCCAGGGCCTGTGCTGTGGCCACCGTGCGGTTGGCCACCACCAACCGTGCCGGGTTTTCAGCCAGCAGGGGCAGCAGCGCGCCGCGTGTTGCGCCGCCTGCACCGATGATGAGCACACGCTGGCCTGCCAGGCTGCAGGCCAGGTTGTGCACCACATCGCGCACCAGGCCAATGCCATCGAAGTTATCAGCCATCACCAGTACACCTTGCGCTGTGCGCTCAAATTTAAGCGCGTTGGCTGCACCCACCAATTGCGCGCGCTCCGAGCGCTGTGTGGCGTAGGCAAAAGCGTCCAGCTTAAAAGGCGCGGTGATGTTCAAGCCGCAGGCGTTACCAAAATTATTGCAGGCGTTACCAAAATTATTGCAGGCTTTGCCAGCTGCTGACTCTGCGCGAAACGCATCTACCGTCGCCGCAAATCCATCCAATGGTGATTCAATTTTGGTGTACACCATGTGCTGGTGCGTCGCCTGAGCAAACATGCTGTGAATGGTGGGCGATTTGCTTTGCGCAATCGGGTTGCCAATGACAGCGTAACGGTCAGGGTGCGAAATGGATACGGGCATGGCGCAGTAGTTTTATATTAATTGCTATAAATTAAATAGCTGGTTGAGCAGTATTTACGGCTTTAAAAGCCTATTTTGTATATAAATTACTATATTTAAGCAATATTTTAAATGCAGGGCAGGGTTTGAGGTGGAGCGTGGCGTTAAAAAATCAGCTTTCAGTACGCTGCATGGAATGACTAGGTCGGCAGGTTTTTTTCAATACCTTTGATGCACGCCAGCAACGTGTTGTTCACCGGTGTGGGTATGCCGTGCACAGCGCCCAGCGTCACTACAGCGCCGTTGATGTAGTCCACCTCGGTGCGCATGTCGCGCTCCAGCGTTTGCAAAATAGACGGTTTAAATTCTGCAGGCAAACCCGCCCCCGCTTTGTGCCACGCCTGCACCGGATCAACGATGCTGGTGCGAATACCTTTGGCGCGGGCCACAGCCATGGCCTCGGTCACAGCGGCCACGGCCACACTTTGAAGTTCAGGCATTTGGTACAAATCGCCATAGGCCAGACGTGTAATGCCGGCGAGCGCGCCTGTGGCCACGTTGATATACAGCTTGTCCCAAATGGTGCCCATGATGTTGTCGCTGACTATGGTGTGCAAGCCAGCAGCATTTAGCGCAGCAGCAATGGCTGCAACACGCGGCGTGATGGTGCCATCTAGCTCGCCAATATGCGTGTCTTTGCCCACATGCCCGCAGATCACATGGCCCGGTGCAATCATCTGTCCGCCGCAGTAGGTTTTGCCTGCCAGCACGCGGTGCGCACCTACCAGCTCGCTCAAAACGTCCTCATGGCCCAAACCGTTTTGCAGCGACAGCACACAGGTATCGGGCCCTACCAACGGCATGGCCGCCGTCACAGCATCGCGCGTTTGCGCAGATTTCACCAAGATGATGGCGCAGTCCACGGGTGCGTGCCCTGCAGCGCTTGTTGCTGCCCGTGCTGCAATGGTTCTGTCTGCACCGTGCGTGCGCAAGGTCAGGCCGCGCTGGTTGATCGCATTCACATGCGCCGTGTTGCGCGTGATCAGCAGCACATCGTGACCCGCCTCGGCGAGCACCCCGCCCATAGCACTGCCCAACGCTCCTGCACCTACCACTGCAAATCTCACGGTCGCTCCTAGTTAACCCTTCGGCATAGGTTGCAGATAGTAGCACCGCAGCCTGCCAAGCTGGTGCATGGCAATACAGTAGGTGATGGCACGACAGACCCTGTGACTGCTTGACTTTAAGTCAAATTTATAAGCAATTTGAGCGTTTTAAGCCGTAGATACTGCTCAAGCAGCTATGGAATTAATAGTGACTTAGGCATCTCTAGATTTGATAATGCAGCACGAGCATTCAGTTATTTTGATGTGTGACTTGATGGTTTTGCCAAGTAAGCTAGCCTATTTACGCATGTTCAATTAAGTTTGCTACCATAAGCAGATGCACCCATCTATCCAACGCCAAATTACAGCTATAGGGCAAGCATGTTCTAGGCACGGCATAGCCCGTTTAGAAGTATTTGGCTCGGCAGCGCGTGCCGTAGATTTTGTTGAAAAATCCAGTGATGCAGACTTTTTGGTGGAGGTCTTGCCCTCTACGCAGCCTGGGTTGGACGAGTTTTTTGGGATGAAAGCTGATCTAGAAAAGATCTTGAGTCGTGCAGTAGACCTTGTACAAGCCAAAGCTGTGCGTAACCCTTACGTGCTAGCAGGTATCAACCAAAGCCGCGAGTTAGTGTATGCCGCAGCGTGATCCGCGTGCGTTCTTGTGGGGCGTTGCCCAGGCCATTGGTGCAATTGAAGGTTTTACTGTGGGGCTCAATGCGCAGTCCTATGCTGACTCTGCGTTAGTGAATGCCGCTGTAGAGCGCAAGTTTGAGATTATTGGCGAAGCGCTTAATCAGCTTTCTAAGGCGGCACCTACCTTGGCCGCACGCATACCTGAATTATCAAAAATCGTAGCATTTAGAAATCAGCTAATCCATGGCTATGTGGCTATGGAAACATAAGTAGTTTGGAATATTGTGCAAAAGTCATTGCCAAGCTTATCGGGTGTAGTGTCTAGGCTGTTGACTGAGCTAACTGATAATTAAGCTTGCAAATCAAGTAAATACTGCTTAAACAGCTATTAAATTAGTAGCGTTTATAGAGTTGATTACGATCTAAATACTATTCATCAACCATTATGCAAACCGCAGATGTTGTCATTGTTGGGGGTGCTGCCATCGGCAGTTCAACGGCTTATTTTTTGGCGGCTCAGCCTGATTTTTCGGGCTCTGTCTTGGTGCTGGAACAAGATTTTAGCTATGCCCAGTGTGCTACGGCGTTGTCTGCGGCATCCATTCGGCACCAATTTTCTACGCCTGATAACATTCGCATGTCGCAATTCGGCACGCAGTTTATTCGCCAGATAGCCGACTATCTGGTGGTGGACGGGCAGGTGCCTGATGTGGGATTTCACGAGGGCGGCTATCTGTTTTTAGCCTCCAGCGCGGGGCAGGGCGTGTTGCAAGCTAACCATGCAGTGCAGCGCAGTTTGGGTGTGGATGTAGCGCTGCTGTCACCGGCGCAGTTGCAGGCGCGCTTCCCGTGGCTGGCTACGGGTGACCTGTGCGCAGGGTCGCTGGGCCTGTCGGGCGAGGGCTGGCTGGACGCGTATGGGCTGATGCAGGGGTTCAGGCGCAAGGCATTGTCGCTGGGGGTGCAGTACCAGCAGGCGCAGGTGGTGGGTGTGCACCGGCAGGGACGGCGTGTGCAGCAGCTTACCTTGGCCAATGGTTCGCAGATCAGTTGCGGCATGGTGATCAACGCAGCGGGTACGGGCGCGCGTGCGTTGGCGCTTAGCGCAGGTATCGCACTGCCAGTGCAGTCGCGCAAGCGCTGCGTTTTTTATTTCGCCTCGCCAGCACAGTTGGCCAATTGCCCACTGGTGGTAGACCCCAGTGGCATGTATTTTCGGCCCGAAGGCGATGGGTTTATTTGCGGCATATCACCTGCCCAGATCGATGACCCTGAGTGCTTTGATTTTGAGGTGCAGCACACCTTGTTTGACGACGTGCTGTGGCCCCTGCTGGCGGCGCGTGTGCCCGGTTTTGAGGCAGCGCGGGTGCAGCGCGCTTGGGCAGGGCATTACGATGTCAACACGCTTGACCACAACGTTATTTTGGGTGCGCACCCTGATGTAGACAACCTGCTGTTTGCCAATGGCTTTAGTGGCCATGGCATGCAGCAGTCTCCGGCTGTGGGCCGTGCATTGTCAGAGCTGGTGGTGTATGGCGGCTACCGCACACTGGACTTGTCGGCTTGTGGATGGCAGCGGGTGATGGACAACAAGCCGATGCTGGAAGTCAACGTGGTGTGACGCCGGTAGAAGCCTCTACCCACTAACTCACATCACCCGGTTAAACCACCACATCGACAACACCCCTGCCAGCAACGCAAACAAAGCCCCGGCCAAGGCCAGCAGCGCAGTAATTTCGGTTTCTTTTTTCTCCACCGTCAGGCGCGACGACAGCTTGCCGTAGACTTTTTTCAAGTCTTCCGCCGACCCGGCATAAAAGTATTCGGCCTGGGTGCGGGTAGAAATAGCTTTCAAACTGTCTTCGTCCAGGCGCACGCGCATCGACCAGCCTTCAAACCCAATGGTCTCGCCGTCTTTGGTGCCTATGCCTACGGTGTAGACGCGTACGCCTTTGTTGGCCGCTAGCTGGGCAGCTTCTAGCGGGTCTACGCCGGTAGTGCGCTGGCCGTCCGTCAGCAAAATAATGGCAGCTGATGCGTAGCTGCCCGGTGGCACGGGCGGCGTGTCTTTGGCAGCCGCAGTTTTGGCGGCTTTGTCGGCAGACCCTAGCGGCCTGCCTGTAGTGGCGCTGCCATACTGCATTTGTGCCAGGTCAATCCCCGCATCAGGAAACAGCGTAGACAGTGACACGACAATGCCGTTGCCTATGGCCGTGCCCCGCTGCAACTGAAAGCGGTCAATCGCAGTGACCAAGTCTTCGCGGTTGACGGTAGGTGCCTGCACCAGCGACGCAGTGCCCGCAAAGGCGACAATACCTACCTTGACCGAGCGGGGCAGGTCTGCCAAAAAAGCCTTGGCTGCGTTTTGTGCGGCCACCAGTCTGTTGGGCTGCACATCCGTGGCGCGCATCGAACCTGATACGTCCATCGCCAGCATGATAGTTTCTTGCTGCATCGGCAGGGTTACCACAGCCATAGGGCGCGCAGCAGCCAGCAGCAATAGGCCCAGCGCCAGCAGCATCAATATCGGTGGCACATGCCGCTTGATGCGGCGTTGCTTGCCTGCAGCGGCCCGCACCATGGCAACGTGGCTAAACTGCACGGCATGCTGCGCTTTGCGCCGCAGCAGCCACACGTACAGCAAGACCAATAGGGGCACTATGCCCTGTAACCACAGCAGCTGAGGCCATAGAAAAGTCATGCCGCCTCCTTGGCGTGGTAGGTGCTGCCAGCAGCGCCGCGCGCACGCTGACGGCGCAGGTGGGCAAACCGCACGATGGTGTCTAGTACGGCTGCATCGGTGGACAGTTCAAGTGCATCTACGCCAGCTTGGGCCAGGCCTGTGAACAAGTCAGTCTCGCGCTGTGCGGCCAGTTCTTCAAATCGAATGCGGAATTTTTTGTCGTGCATGTCTACCCAAATCTGCTCGCCAGTCTCAGGGTCTTGCAGGGTGACCATGCCAATGTCGGGCAACGACTGTTCTGCAGGGTCTAGCAGGCGCACGGCGATCACCTCATGGCGCTGGGCCAAGGCAGTCAAGGGCTTTTCCCAGCCAGGCGCGCTGATAAAGTCAGACACTACAAAGACCAAGCTGCGACGTTTGATGTGGGCCTGTGCACCCGTGAGTAAGTTGCCCAGTTGTGTAGCGCTAGCTTGTCGCGCAAGTTTTGCTGCACTAGCTTTGTGATTTAGCACTTGGTGCAGCATGTGCAACACATGCAGTCGCCCACTGCGCGCGGGTATGACGGCATCAACCTGGCTGCTGTACAGCAGTGCACCCACTTTGTTGCCATGCCGTGTCAGCAGCCGCGACAGCACACCGACAAACTGTGCCAATACATCACGCTTGCG
>JANNCO010000335.1:0-4754 GCA_031386655.1 Polaromonas sp.
AACGAGTCGGGTCCGTCTCGTTGAAAAATACGTAGCAAGGCGCGCGTTGACAATGCTGACAAAACAAACATCTCAGTTCGCGCGTGTTTGCGGAATATTTTTCGCGAAAGAGATGCCCGGCTCGAGTCCAGCTTTCCGGCGGAAACATTAACCCAGAGACCAGCTCTTCGGAGGAAACATTAACCCAGAGACCGGCTTTCCGGAGATACCTTTAACCCAGAGTCCCGCTTTCCAGCGCGCACGCAAACCCAACGACCAACTCAACGGAGCACACGCTAAGCCAAGCAAACCAGCCCCTCAATGCGCATGCTAAACCCCAAACTCATCGCCCAGCTCTTTAGCGCGGCGGCGCGCCGCGTGCATGGCGCGCATGAACAAGGTCGCCATGTTGTCTTGCTCCATCGACGTGATGGCCGCATACGTAGTGCCGCCCTTGCTGGTCACACGTTCGCGCAACACACTGGGTGGCTCACCCGAGCTTTGCGCCAGCGCCGACGCGCCGGTAAAGGTAGCCTGCGCCAGCTGCGCGGCTTGCGCCGGTGGCAAACCCATGTCGATGCCCGCTTGCGTCATGGTTTCCAGAAAGTAAAACACATACGCAGGGCCCGAGCCAGAGATGGCGGTGACTGCGTCCAGCTGCGCCTCATCGCCAAGCCACAGATACTGGCCCGTCGAGGCGATGATGCGCTCTACCGCGCTGCGGTCAGCGCTGGTTACCTGCGCCGTGGGGAACAGCGCGGTGATGCCCTGGCCAATCATTGCGGGCGTGTTGGGCATGCTGCGCACAATGCGCTGCGTACCTAACGCCTGGGCCATACTGGCAGTGTTGATACCCGCCATCACACTAAAGTGCAGCGCACTGGCCGTGTGCGCGCGTGCTTGCTGCGCGGCTACCCTGAAAGTTTGCGGTTTGACAGCCCACACCACAGTGGCCGCTTGTGCCAGCAGGCTGTTGGGTGCGCTGAAAGCTTCAATGCCGAAGTCGGCTTTCAGCTTGGCTTGCTGCGGTGCGTGGGGCTCCACCACCATGATCTGCAATGGGCGCATGCCCTGCTTGATCAACCCGCCAATAATAGCGCTGGCCATGTTGCCACCGCCGATGAATGCAATGCTCTCGTTCATACTGTTCCCTGAAGTTTTTTAATTAGCCAGCCATTCAAACACCACAAACTGCATGATCTGGCTGCTGCTGAAATTATCGTCGCTGACAAAGACCAGCGTGGGGTTGCCGTTGGGCAACGTGGGCCCGCGTGTCATGCCTTCGGTATTGTCCAGGCGCGGCAGGCCCGCGGTGGCAAAGTCCAGCAGCAGTTTTTTGTCGGCAGGCTTAAATTTGGCACCCACCAGCGTGGGCATGTCCAGCACGTCAGTGGCATTTTCGGTGTCTGTCCAGTACAGGCGCAGCGAATTGCCCACACCGCGGGCATACGCGCGCTCTAGCACCAGCATGCCGGTTTCGCTGGCCATCCAAATCTCGCTGATGCCGTTGTCCGCCAGCGCCTCGGGCGTGATGGCAGCGGGCAGCGTGATGCCTGCCACTTTGGGTGCCGCCGGTATCGCGTCGGGCACGTAGGCAATTTGGCGAAACGGCTGGCCGCTGTGCGCGGCAAATTGAGTCAGGCGAATCGGGCCACCAGGTGTGCCCACCGCGGGCTCAGGGCCGTCTTGCACTAGCGCGGCCTCGGTGGCAAACCAAGCCGTGTCGCCGCTGGGCGTAAAGCTCAAACCCTCAAACCCTTTGTTTTGGCGTGGCCCCGTTTTACCGGTAATGTCAGCGGCAAACATGGTGGGTACGGGCACTTGGCTCAGGTAGCTGCCGTCCAGGCGCATCTCGCGCACAAACGGGTGCATGCCGCGTTGAATGTCGCCCTCGCTGGTGTAGTACAGCGTGTTGGTGGCGCTGCGCAGGCGAATGCTCTCGGTGTCGGGGACATCGGGGTTGTCGGCTGTCACCGTGCGCTTGCTGGGGTAAGGCTGGCCGCTTGGCGTTTGCAGCGTGGTCACCGCCAGCAGCTCGGGCGCGCCCACGCTGTCTGCGGTGATGGGCAATTTGAGCGTATAAAACCGCGCAGGGTTGATGTCAGACCGGTCGTCACTGATGGTGTAGTACACGCCGCGCTCGCGGTCGTAGTCAATACCGCTCAAGCCGCCCACCGTGGTGCCTTTGAATGGCAGCTTGTGTGCCAGCGTGGTGTGGCCAATCAAACGCAGGCGCGGGCCGCCGCTGGTTGGGTTGGGTGTGGAAGTGGAAGTGGAACTCGTGGTGGGAGTTGTAGTAACGGTTGATGTTTGGGCCTGGCTGAATAAGCTGGTGGACAACGCGGCAACCGCAGTAATGGCGGCTGACGAGCGCAGCATGGCGCGGCGAGACAAGGTGGACTTAATATACATAGGCTTAGTTTATCCGCTTTGCAAGCCATGATTTTGTATGCGCTTTAAGGCGTGCAGGCCGTAGAATCTGCTCAACCAGCTATGAAATTAATAGTGGTGTAGTTACTGAACATTACCCGTTCGCCCTGAGCTTGTCGAAGGGTGCATGGACTCTTGCGCTCTTTAACCCTTCGACAAGCTCAGGGCGAACGGTTGGGGCGAGTTAAACTGGTGGAGTGGAGTGGAGTGGAGTGAGGAGGAGCGAGGCGTAGGGGGCGAGTGTGCATCCAACCGAAGCGCGGGCTGTTCAACCCAAGCAAAGAACAATGTGACGAGTCGGGTCCGTCTCGATGAAAAATATGCAGCAAGGCGCGCGTTGTTAAAGCTAGCGCACCAAAAACCTCAGCTCGCGCGTGTTTGCGGAATATTTTTGCAGCGAGATGCCCGGCTCGAGTCCAGCTTTCTGGCGCGCACGCTACACCAAGCGACCAACCGCAACGAAGCACACGCCAAGCCAAACGATCAACCACAACGTAGCGCACGCAGAGCCAAGCGACCAACTTCAAGCAGCACACGCTAGAAGCGCTAACCAGTGCCCCAACACCCTTGTGCATCGACAAATTAAAATCCAGTGCACACCCTGCGCCATCCACCTGCGCTACCATGCTGCATCAAACAACGCCAACTAAAATTTTCAAATTCGCACCATGCTAGCCCGTCATACCGACCCCATCGTTGCCATCGCCACAGCACCCGGCCGAGGTGCAGTGGGCATCGTGCGCGTGTCAGGCGCATCGGTGCAGCCAGTAGTAGCCGCGCTGTGCGGCAAGGCACTGCAACCGCGCCTTGCCACCTACCTGCCGCTGCGCGATGCTGACGGCACGCCCATCGACCACGGCCTGGCCATCCACTTCCCCGCGCCGCACAGCTACACCGGCGAAGACGTACTGGAGCTGCAAGCCCACGGCGGCCCGGTAGTGCTGCAGCTACTGCTGGCCCGCTGCCTGCAAGCGGGGCAAGCCATGGGACTGCGTGTAGCCAACCCTGGCGAATTTACCGAGCGCGCTTTTTTAAACGACAAAATTGACTTGGCGCAGGCCGAAGCCGTTGCCGATTTGATCGACGCCAGCACCGAAGCTGCCGCCCGCAGCGCCAGCCGGTCGCTGGCTGGTGAGTTCTCGCGCCAGGTGCACAGCCTGCGCGACGCGCTGGTGCACCTGCGCATGCTGGTCGAGGCCACGCTGGATTTTCCGGAAGAAGAGATTGACCACTTGCAGCGCGGCAATGCCCACGGCCAACTGCAAACCTTAGTCGACAGCACGGCGCAGCTGCTGCACAAAACTACCCAAGGCGCGCTGCTGCGCGAGGGCATCAAAGTAGTCATTGCTGGGCAGCCCAACGCGGGTAAAAGCTCGCTCCTCAACGCGCTGGCCGGGGCCGAGCTGGCGATTGTTACCCCCATCGCTGGCACCACGCGCGACAAGGTGCAGCAGACCATTCAAATCGACGGTGTGCCACTGCACATCATCGACACCGCAGGCCTGCGCGACAGCACCGACGTAGTAGAACAAATAGGCATTGCCCGCGCGTGGGACGAGATCAGTGCTGCCGACGCCGTGCTGCACCTGCACGATTTGGCCGCCACGCTGGACGCCTCTACCGCTGCGCAAACCATAGCAGCTGACGCAGCCCTGGCGGCCACTATAGCCCAAAAAATTGCTCGCAGCATTACCGTAGTGCAAATATGGAACAAGCTGGACACTGTGCCAAGCGCTGCGGCAACCCAGCTAGTGGCGCATGCAGACAGCATCGCCATCAGCGCTAAAACGGGCCAAGGTATTGACGCGTTGCGCCAAAAACTGCTGGCGATTGCAGGCTGGCAGTCTGCGCCTGAGGGTGTGTTTATTGCCCGTGCGCGGCATGTGCAGGCGATAGAAAAAGTGCAAGCGCATCTGGCGTTGGCCGCAGACCATTTGGCCGCGCAAGCGCAGCACCTGGACTTGCTGGCCGAGGAGCTGCGTTTGGCACAAAACGCGCTGGGCAGCATTACGGGTGAGTTCAGTGCGGACGATTTGCTGGGCGAGATATTCTCGCGGTTTTGTATTGGGAAGTAGGGTGGGATGTTCGTCTTAGCATGCGCTTCGATGTAGTTGCTGGTTGGGTTCGCGTGTGCGTGTGCGCCGATGAATTGGTCTTTGGGCTAACGGTATCTCCGGGGAGCTGGTCTCTTGGCATCGCGTGCACGCCGGAAAGCTGGACTCGAGCCGGGCATCTCTTTCGCGAAAAATATTCCGCAAACACGCGCGAACTGAGATGTTTGTTTTGTCAGCATTGTCAACGCGCGCCTTGCTACGTATTTTTCAACGAGACGGACCCGACTCGTT
>JANNCO010000149.1:0-3250 GCA_031386655.1 Polaromonas sp.
GTAAGCCAGACGTGTGGGTTACCAAGTGCCTTAGCAATATAGGCATGCCTTGGAAGCTGGGTACTACCGTATCTGCAGGCAAATATTGGCTGATAGTGTCGTCTAGTGAGGCTTTATTTTGCAAAATCAAATCTGCCAATAAGGCTGACGTCATGGTCTTGGTGACAGAGCCTATTTCAAATGCGCTGCTGGCAGAGATGCGGTTAACTTGTTTGGGGTTTGCGCAAACGTAGGCGCGAGACACCGTCTTATCTATCACGGCTACGGCAAAACATGCGCCTGTTCGGTCACCCAAAAGCCGCTGTTCTGTAATGTTTTTTAAATCCGTGTCGGTCATAGCTGTAGTTGCATACGCACAGCCATACGCTAGCAGTGCGGCGTTGAGCAATAAGTTAAATGTATTTCGCATCACCATCACAGCAATCATGAACCCATGCCGCGCTAGCATGTTGCAAACAGTAACACGCCAAGGTCGCAAAGTGTCTCCCACAGTACTTGTGCGCAATAGCAGCGTGGTTACAGTAATTTTTGTTCGATTTAGTACACGTTTAATTCGGACAAGTTCTGCTACTTTTACAACGAAGGAGATCTTATGACATCACACACAACGATGCGCCGCCTGCTGCTAGCCGTAGCCATAGGTGCGGCAAGTTTTACCCAGAGCGCTTGGGCGCAAAACGACTGGTGCAAATCCAAATGGGGGCCTAATGATGAGATTGGTGCTGCCAATTTATTGACACCCGCCATGGCGGCAGAGGCTGCCAAGTTGGTTAAAACCGGCAAAACCTACCCCTTGGGTTTTGAAACCAATGCACAGACCGCCGCGTATGCGCCACGTACTTGGGGTGTCACTATCGTGCAGCCTGGCCAAGCGGGTGGTATTAGCCTAGGCGGTACTAAAACAACCTACAACGACGATATTTACATGGGCTGGGTGGGCACGGGCTCGCAAATCGATGGGTTAGGCCACATTGGCATAGATAACGTGTACTACAACTGCAATAAAAATTCAGATTTTGCGCAGGCCAATGGTTTGAAAAAATTGGGTGTGGAAAAAATTCCGCCTTTTGTGACACGTGGCATTGTGCTGGACATGACGGCCTATTACGGCACCGACATGGTGAAAGAGGGCGTAGCGTTTAACCGCAAAGAAATTGATGAGCAAGCCAAACGCCAGGGCATTGAAATTAAAAAAGGCGATGTAGTGCTGTTTCACACAGGGTGGCAAGCGCTGGAAGGCAAAGACAACAAACGCTTTTTGGCAGGTGAGCCGGGTTTGGGCAAAGACGGCGCGCTGTATTTAGCCTCTAAAGAAGTCATTGCCGTAGGCGCAGACCAGTGGGCGCTGGAGGTGATTCCGTTTGAAAAAGATGTGGGCGTGTTTGAAGTGCACCAGATTTTATTGGCTAAAAATGGCATTTATATTCTTGAAAACATGAACACCGGGCCGCTGGTAAAAGACAAGGCGTATGAATTTATGTTTGTGTTGGGCGCATCGCGCATTACTGGGGGTGTGCAAGCCATAGTCAACCCGGTGGCCATTCGCTAACCAACACCAGCCGTCGGGTAACTGCATGCACCACTGGTGGGCTAAGTTAGCGTTCTTTTTTGGCATGACTTGCCTGCCTGTGATGGCATGTGCGCACCCGCATGGCGCGGTGGATTGCCGAGCCGAGCTGCGGTTTGAATCGGCACAGCTGCGGTATTTGCGAGGTGAGTTGTGGCTAGATACTTGGCATTCGCAGCGGGCATGGCAGCTTACCCGCGATGGGCTGGGCCAACCTGATGCAGAGCAAACGCGAAAATTTATTTTTGCTCTGAAGATGCAAATGGGCCGCGCTAACTGGTTGTTTGGTGTGCAGGCAGACGGCTTGGATCTGGCACTGACCCCCAAAGATGACCCCGCACTGGACTTCAGCGCAGATGGGCGCGCGCGCATTGTGATTGACTATGCAGTGCAAGCTACCGGGCAGCCTGCCCAGCGGTGGAGCCTGCATTGCGCAGACCCTGGCTATTATTTTGTTACCGCTTTTGGCCAGCAGCTACAGGTGAGTCCCCCGCAAGGCTTGGTGCAAGAGATAGACACCGCCAAACTGGCGGACAATTTAGCGCGTCTTGAAATCAAGCCGTTGGATACCAACGCCGTCACAGTGCAAGGCTGCACTGCCCTGCGCATGGGTAGTGCAGACACAGCATTGCCAGCGCCTCGCCCCGGCATGGCGCGCATGGACTGGATATGCCCGCACTAGAGGGTGTCTGCCAGGCGTAAAAACCGGGCAAAGCGTGGCTTGCCGCTGGGCGTGGTGTCGTTGAAAGTGTAGGTTACTGTGCTGCCAATAGCGGGCAGATTTTTGCGCTGCGCGTCCGACAAACCGGTGCCGATTTTAAAGCGCTGACCGCCGGGGGCTTGCATCTGCAGCGCGCCTAGCAGGCCTTGGTATTTGCCTTTGCCTGCTGCGTAGCCCACCACTATGGCTTCTGCGTCTTGCGCGGGCTTAAATTTGAGCAGCACGTTGCTGCGGCCTGTGGTAACCGGGGCGCTGGCCAAATGCAAAACCAAGCCTTCGCCGCCAGCGGCAGTGACCGCTTTAAGTTTGGCTTGCAGCGCGGCGTGGTTGGCTACACGGTATTGCTCTACAGCACGCAGCTGCGGCCAGGCGGCTTGGCTGATGATGGCTGGCAACTGCGCTGCACGTTGGTCAAAGCTGCCTTCGCCGCTGGGCAGCTCAAACACCATGTACTGAATGCGCTGCCAATCGGCGTCTACCGGCTGCGCCTTGCGTACCATGCCCGACAGCACATCGAACTGGCCGCGTGCCAGCCACAGCTCACCGTCTAGCGGAGTGCCCGCGGGCAGCTTGGCTGTAAACCAGGCAGGGGCTGCCACTGTGCGGCCACTGCGAAACCGTAGCGTAGTGCCGTCCCACAGCGCCCGTACACCGTCTAGCTTTTCGCTTACCAGGTAGCCTGCAGGGCTGATGCCAGCGGGTGCGTTGGCCGCCAGCAGCACCAACGACGCCGCACTAGCACCGGCTGCACCAGCCTTGGGCACCAGCGTGGTGCTGCCCAAGGCTGCCAACAGCTGCAGGTGAAAAGCCCGGCGCGATGGCAAACACGGTGGGCCGCTGCACGCCCCAGCCAGCAAAGGTGAAAGTGGTGTGGCGGGTGAGGCTGAGGGTGGATGTAAATGCATGCTGCATCATAGCTAAAACATGGTTATTTGAGCGAAAATCTACCGATGAAAAAATTT
>JANNCO010000415.1:0-6552 GCA_031386655.1 Polaromonas sp.
TCAAACTTGTTGCTGCCCTGCGGTGCAAAACCCAGCTGCTGCGTGCCCCACACAGCGGTAGCGGCCAGTTCTTCATTGACGCCGGGTTGAAAGACGATGTTTTGTGCTTTTAGGTGTTTGGCCGCGCTCCACAGCGCCTGGTCGTAGCCGCCTAACGGCGATCCGCGGTAGCCACTGACAAAACCCGCCGTGTTTTTGCCCACCTGCTGGTCGCGCAGGCGCTGCAGCATGGGCAGCTTGACCAGCGCTTGCACGCCGCTCATGAAGGCACGGCCGTAGTCCAGGCTGTATTTGTCGTCTAACGTAACGGTTTCTAGGGCTTTGCGAATATGCTCGGGCAGCGGGGCATTCATGGGCGTGTCTCCAAAAACAAGCGCGAGGCACTTGCTAAATTATGCGCAAAGTGTAGGCCTGATTGCTTGGTATGTCTTTGCTTTTGCTGCCCGCAGGGGCTGCCTTACTGAAAGAATATTGCTGTTAACCCAGGGTTTTCGACATAGTTTGGCAATTTAATTGTCGCGTACGCAACGAGATACCAACGGCAACAACGGGTAACGCACAATCGCCTCGCGCTGGGTGACGCCCAAGTTGAACTCAATTTGCATGCGGGCGTTGCTGTATTCGCTGGAGTTGGGTTTGGCGTTGGCAGGCGTGCTGGCATATTTGCCGCCCCGGTACAGTACGTCGTAGCCACGCGTGCTTTCTACCGCTACTGAATCGTCCACAAACTTGGCGGTAAATTCAATGCCGTACTCGCAGCGGTAGTACGGCAGCGGTTTGCCTACGGGGCCGCTAGTGCAGCCTGCCAGTGCTGCGCCTAAAAACGTAGCCTTCAACGTAGCCTGAAATGCAGCCTTCGACATGGTTTTAAACATCGTCTTGAACATAGCCTTTGGCGTGTTGTTCAATGCACCTTGTGCCCAGCGGGCAGCCGCGCGGGCGCAAGTATGGGTGCGCATTTGCGCGGTTGCGCGCAGGCTGGCAGGCAGGTCTGGTTGACTGTTGTTTACTATTAATTTCATAGCTGCTTGAGCAGGTTTTACTTGGGTTACCACGCTATTTTGCATAAAAAAAGGGCTCCAGAACAGTTAAATCGGCATCAGGACGTCATCAAGCCATCAGGGCTTGGGCCACAGCACCCACAGCTGCAATGGCTGCTTGAGCGAGCCAGCCAGCTCGCCCGCTTCCAGCCCCGAGCCTGCATAGTAGTCGGCCCGGGCCGCGCCCACTATGGCGGTGCCCGTGTCTTGCGCTACCACCAAGCGCTGCAAGTTAGTCACCGGCCCTTGGCTGGCCATCCACACGGGCGCGCCGTAGGGCATGCTGCCGGGGTCTACCGCAATCGACCGGCCTGCAGTCAGCGCCACGCCTTGTGCGCCTTTGGGCCCGGCGTTACCTTCAGGGCCGTCCAGCGATTCTTCGCGAAAGAACACCACACGCGGGTTGCTCCATAGCAACTCGTTCGTGCGCTGCGGGTTGGCCACTATCCACGCTTTGATGCCGGGCCACGAGGCGTCCTTGATCAAGCCCTGGTCCAGCAAATAGCGGCCTACCGATTTGTAGGGCTGGTCGTTGGTGGCAGCAAAGGCCACGCGCACCATTTTCTGGCTGCCGTCAGGCTCGGTGACGCGCAGGCGGCCTGAGCCTTGAATTTGCAGCACCAGCACGTCTACCGGGTCGGCCAGGTAGGCAATAGCCCGGCCTTGCAGGGCAGCCTTGGCCTCGGGCAACGTGTCGATGTCTTTGCGCGAATACCACGGCTTGCGGGTAGCTAAACTGGCCGGTGGTTTGTACAGTGCGGCTGCGCTGGCCGCCGTAGGGTTGCGCGTGGCTTGCAGCACCGGCTCGTAGTAGCCCGTCAGCAGGCCTTCGTTGCTTGCGGCTGATGAGGCTACCGTCAAAGGCTCTACCCGATAAGGCTGCAGGCGCGCAATCAGCCAAGCGCGCTGCTCTGCACCACTGGCAATTGACAAGCGCCGCACCTCGGGGCACAGACTGGCCAGCGCGGTGGTAGGGCGCTCGCAGCTTTTAAGCCACGCGTTCCACGCCTCGTGCAGGGCGTCGCTGTCCCAGCCGGGCAGGTCGCTCCAGCGGGCAGGCACCCAACGGCTTTTGGCCTGCGTGATAACAGGGCCTGTGGGCGCGGTGGTGGGGGCAGAGCTTGTGCCTGCGGGGCCAGTGGACGCAGGCGGCACGCTGGCAGATGGCCGTGTTGGCACGCCTTCGCCCGGTGGTGCGGGGGGGCTTTGCGGCTGCCGCACAGCGCAGCTGGCCAGCGTTCCTACAATCATCAGCAATACGAGGAGTCTTGTCATGTTGTTAATTGTGCTCGAAGCGCTGGGAGCGTTGTTACTTTTAGTGCTGATTGTGTGGTGGACGATGTTTTCGGGGCGCAAGAAAGGGGAATTGCACTCGCAGGAATCTGCTGCGGATGCCGCCAAAGTGCAGTCTGACAAAGATCGGTAAGAAAGGGCTTTGCTAGCTTCTTTCTAGTTGGTCTTTTGGTTGCGCTGAGGCATTCTTCTGGCGTAGTCTCTGGGTGGTGAGATAGCGTATGCCAACCGCCCTCATACTGGGGGTACCAGAAATCGGGCGGTCGGCATACGCTATCTCACTTGCAACCAGAGTTGCACGCTACCGGTAGTCGCCGGCTTGAGCATTTGGGGTCAGATCAAAATTCAGGAAGATTCTGCATCCGGCGCGACACCAAACCAGAACGAAATTTTGCTCTGACCCCAATTGCGCTGACCCCAATTGCGCCACACCGGAGCACGGGCTGTTAAAAAAACCTAGCCTCATCAAACCCATAACCGAAACACGGGCTGTTCAAACCAAGCAAAGAACAATGTGACGAGTCGGGTTCTTCTCGATGAAAAATACGCAGAGAGGCGCGCGGTACAAAAGTTAGCCTAACAACCATCAGCATTCGCGCGTGTTCTCGGAGTATTTTTGCAGCGAGATGCCCGGCTCGAGCCCAGCTCTCCGGAGATGCCGTTGACCCAAAGGCCAACTCTCCGGTGCGCACGTTAGCCGAGCTACCATCTGCCCAATGTGCACGTAAAACTAACCATCAAATACAGCACAAAATAACCCAATTCTCAACGATAAATCAGCACTTCAGCGGGTAAATACTGCTCAACCAGCTACGAAATCAGTAGCATTCAAAATGCTGTAATTAAGCAGGCTTAGTATCCACAAAACTAGCCCGCACCGCCAGCTTATCGTTCAGCTTGGCCAAATTGGGGTAATCTGCACGCCAGTTGATTTGCGGAAAGCGAAAGTCCAAATACCCCAGCACGCAGCCCACCGCAATGTCGGCCAGGCTGAAGTACACGCCCGCGCAATACGCCTTCTCGCCCAAACCTTGGCTCACCGCTTTCAGGCTCAGGTCAATTTTGCCCATCTGCCGGTCAATCCACGCACTGCTGCGCTGCTCTGCCGTGCGGCCAGGCCAGGTAGCTTCCAGGCGCGCCAGAATGGCGGCGTCCAAAATACCGTCGGCCAGGGCTTCCCAGGTTTTTACCTCGGCACGCTCGCGGCCCACCGTGGGAATCAGCTTGCCCACTGGCGACAAAGTATCGATGTATTCCACAATCACGCGCGAGTCAAACAACGCCTCGCCGCCCTCCATCACCAAGCAGGGCACTTTGCCCAGCGGGTTGGCCTGCGAGATGGTGCTGTCAGCAGCCCACACATCTTCGGTGACAAACTTAAAATCAAGTTTTTTTTCTGCCATCACAATACGTACTTTGCGTGCATAAGGGCTGGTGACTGCGCCGATCAATTTCATGGTGAAAATCTTATTAAATTTATGTGGGGTTCGGCGTGATTTTAGAGCAAAGCGGTCGCCCAGAATGGTGTTTTAGTGGGTCATAATACCCAAACAACTTATTACATATTGCGCGGTGCACTGCACAGCGAAGGGGCAAACCACAATGGCATTTACATTTGGCGGCACACACCATCACAACCCGGCGGCCCCCATGCGGCAAGGCAACAGCGCACTCAGTGCGCCTGCGCCGCTGTCAAACGCCCAGTCCTACCCGATTGAGTTCAGCGGCGCGGGCAGCGAGTATTTTCGGATTTGGATAGTTAACTTGCTGCTGATTGTGCTGACAGTGGGCATTTATATTCCGTGGGCCAAGGTACGCAAGCTCAAATATTTTTACGGCAACACGCGCATTGACGGTGACGCGATGGATTTTCATGGCCAGCCGCTCAAAATGCTGCGCGGTACGCTGATTGCCGCTGCGTTTTTTGGTGTGTACACACTGGCCTCGCAGTTTTCGCTGTGGGCCGGCTTGATAGCCGCCTTGGTGTTTATAGCGGTTTGGCCCGTGTTGTACCGCGCATCGCTGAAATTTCGCCTGGCCAACACCAGCTGGCGCGGCATCCGCATGCATTTAAAGCCCAGTAGTTTGGCAGAGGTCTATTGGGCCGTGATGCCCCCTAATTTGTTGTTGATTGTGCCGCTGGTGTTAGCAGGCTACGAGGGTAGCGAGTCGCCACTGAAAGGCACAAACCAAGGGCTGTGGGGCAGCGTAGTGAGCTTGGGGTTCATTTTATTTGTGCTGACTTTGCCGTATTTTTTATGGCGGATAAAACGCTATCAAATTAGCCATTCAGCATGGGGGCCATTGCGCATGGAGTTTCGCAGTGGCTTTGCCGACATGTACAAAATAACATTGAAGACTTTGTTTATGGCGCTCTTGATTATTGCCATTTTTGCCGCTGCACTGTTAATACTCATTCCTGGCTTTTTTACACAGGGTTTGGGCGGGGCGGGGTTCTTCTCCGGCTTGTTGCTGGTGATGGCATTGTTCATCGCGTTCTTTGCCTGCATGAATATTTTGCCGCGCGCGTACTTTAGCGCGCACATGCAAAACTTGGTGTGGTCGCGCACAGGCAACAACCATGTGCGTTTTAAAAGTGCGCTCAGCTCGGGCAGCTACATGGGCCTGCAGCTGAAAAATTACGCGTTGATTTTGATCACGCTGGGCTTGTATTGGCCGTTTGCCATGGTGGCTACACGGCGCATGCAAATTGAAGCGGTAAGCCTGAAGACCCGCATTGCGCTGGACACGCTGACCGACGCCGCCCGCAAGAACGAAACCGATGCACTGGGCGATATGGCCGCGGACATGTTTGACTTTGACATGGGCATGTAAACGGCGATGACTGCTACTGGCCACGCCCCTGTTCATGCGCCCCCTGCCATGCCCGGGGCATTGCCAGTGCAGTACTTTGATGGCCGCAGTGCCAAAGCGCAGCCGGTGTGGTTGTCTATCGTCGGTACATCATTGCAACTGCACGCACAGCATGATGGCACGCTGGTGCACACCGTGCCATTGGCCCAGGTGCGCTGGCCCGAACGCACACGCAGCGGCGCACGCCTGGCAGAGTTTTTAAACGGTGGCCAGGTGCACGCACCGAACGCCAGCGCCTACGACGCCTGGGCGGCGCAGCACCTGCCGCGCACTGAAAGCCTGGTAGTCCGGCTGCAGCAAAGCTGGCGCGGTACGCTGGTAGCGCTGACACTGCTGGCCAGCGCGCTGGCAGCGCTGTATGTATGGGGCTTGCCGGTGGCCGCACGTGGCATTGCCAGCCTGGTGCCTTTGTCGGTAGACGAGGCCTTGGGCCGCAACGCGCTGACGCAAATAGATGGCCAATGGATGCGGCCCAGCAAGCTGCCTGCAGCCACACAAGAGCGCTTGCGCACACGCTTTGACGCGGCCATGCGCAAAGCCTACCCGCGCGATATGCCGGCCTACCAACTAGAGTTTCGCCAATCTACCATTGGCCCCAACGCGTTTGCCCTGCCGGGCGGCACCATGGTGCTGACTGACGAGCTGGTAACGCTGGTGAACGACGATGATGTGGTGATGGGGGTGATGGGCCACGAGGTAGGCCATGTGACGCTGCGCCACGGCATGCGCCAATTGGTACAGCTGGCGGTGGTGCAGGGCGTGCTGTCGATAGCGTTTGGCGATTACGGCACGCTGATCACCACCGCACCGCTTATTTTGGGCAGCATGGCCTACAGCCGCAACGCTGAGCGCGAGGCCGACGACCACGCTATTGGGTTTATGCAGGCCAACGCGATATCGCCGCTGGTGATGGTGAAGTTTTTTAACACCATGCGCGCCGAGCAAAAGACCAAAGACAAGTCTACGCCCTTGGGCATTTCTATCATCTCCTCGCACCCGGGAGACGACGAGCGCATAGCCAAATTCAAAGCCGCCGCGCCCGCAGCCCCTGTAACCCCCGCTGCTAGTGCTGCCCCCGCTGCCACAGCAGCCCCCTAGCTGGCCAGCACGCTGGTGCCGCACGCGGGCACGCCCGCAGGCCCTAAAATGCAGGCATGACCTTCAACGCTGCACAGGCTATTACCCTGGCCCTCGACACTTTTGACATCGAAGCTGCGGCCGTACAAGGCCTGCGCACGCGGCTGGCTGAGGACGGGCCACAGCAAGCCGCGTTTACCAAAGCCATTGAGCTGGTACTGGCCACCCGGGGCCGTGTGGTGGTGATGGGCATGGGCAAAAGCGGGCA
>JANNCO010000432.1:0-3717 GCA_031386655.1 Polaromonas sp.
GGTGTAATGGATCTCTGCCTCGCCGCCTTTAAACTTGACCAGCTCAAAACCTAGGTGCTCCACAAACGGGATGTGCGCTAAAAATTTCATAGTCAGTAGAACTAACCGCCAGTAACAATTGACACACCGCCATCCACCGCCAGCCATTGCCCAGTGATGTGTTTACCGGCTTGGCTGGCAAACAGCAAGCACAGGCCTTTTAAATCTTCGTCATCACCCAAGCGTTTCAGCGGTGCGCCTTCTTTGAGCTTGTCCTCGCCCAAAGCTTTGAGCGTGCCCACTGTCATTTTGCTGGGGAAAAACCCTGGGCAAATCGCGTTCACACGAATGTTGTACTTGCCCCATTCTGCGGCCAGCGCGCGGGTGAAGTTGATCACCGCGCCTTTAGACGTGTTGTAGGCAATCGTGTTCATACCGCTGGGGTTGCCGCCCAGGCCTGCGATAGAGGCGATGTTGATAATGCTGCCGCTATGCCTAGCGATCATGCTTTTCTTGGCCACGCGCTGGCTTAGCAAAAAGTAGCCACGCACGTTCAGGTTCATTACTTTGTCCCATGCGTCTGCCGGGTGGTCTTCCGCCGGTGCGCCCCAGGCAGCGCCAGCGTTGTTGACCAAAATATCGATGTCGCCGATGCGTTCCATAGTCTCGTCGGCCAGGCGGTTGATCTCATCGTCTTTGGCGCAGTCGGCTGCTATCCAGCGCGCGTCGATGCCGGCGCCCTGCAGCTGTGCAGTGGCTTCTTCCAAGTCGCTGGCTTTGCGCGACGACAGCATGATTTTGGCACCCGCCTCGCCCAGAGCGTGCGCCATTTGCAAACCCAGGCCACGCGAGCCACCGGTAATCAGTGCGGTTTTGCCGGTCAGATCGAACAGTTGTTGGGTGGTACGGTGCGTGGTTAGGGGTGCGGTGCGGTGTGGTGCAGGCAGTGTCATGGCGAGGTTTCTTTCTTAGGTGCAACAGCGTTTTTCATCAAAGATCGAATGTAGACCAACACCGCGCCCAACGCTGTCACCAAGCTGCCAGACACCATTAGCACTTCCCCCGTCAGCCAGCTGGTAGCCGACTGGCTTTGCCACATCGTGTAGCCTGTGATCAAGGTGAGCAGCCCTGCGTAGATCAGTGTCCACGCGGCGGCTTGCACACGGCTTTGCGTTTTGGTAGCGGGTATTTTGACTTCTTTGATCAATGGCATAGCAAGATTCTCCTTGTCTATGATTGTGACCCTGTTTGAAGCGGACCGATTACACGGTATTAATGTGAAATCAAAGGCACTGCAGAGCGACTTAAAAGGCATTCTCAGGCATGTTGGCACAGGTCATGTCGCGCGCAGACACCACGGCCAGCCACGCGTCTATTTTAGGCAGCTCATAATGGTAGAAATACTGGTTTGAAGCCGTAATACCTGCTCGGACAGCTATTAAATCAGCAGCATCTTGTTGGCCTGCTGTTTGTGCACTGGCAGCTACAGATTGGCTGGCTATGGCTACATCTAGCCACATCCACGCCAGCACGGTGTGCCCAAAAGCTTGCATGTACGGCACAGCGTTGGGCAAGGCTTCCAGTGGGTTGCCGGTAGCCCATGCTGCCTGGGTAGCGTGGCTGATTTTTTGGAGCGCACCTGCCAATAGGTTGGCATAGGCGGCCAACGCAGGCACTTGCAGTGCGTGCTGCACTGTGGCGTTAACGCGCGCAACCAGCAGTTGCAAGCCCTTGCCACCTTCCATCAGCACCTTGCGCCCCAGCAAGTCCATGGCCTGAATACCGTGCGTGCCTTCGTGAATCATGTTCAGCCGCTGGTCGCGCCAATACTGCTCTACCGGGAAATCGCGTGTGTAGCCGTAGCCGCCGTAGATTTGAATCGCCAAGCTGTTGGCTTCCAGGCAGTTTTCGCTGGGCCAGCTTTTGGCAATGGGTGTCAGCACTTCCAGCAGCAGCCGTGCCTCGTCAGCGCTCTCGGCAGTGCCAGTGTGCTGCTCGTCTACCAACCGCGCGCAGTACAGCTGCAGTGCCAGCGCTCCTTCGCAGATAGACTTTTGCGTCAGCAGCATGCGTTTGATGTCAGCATGCTCAATCAATCGCACTTGCGGTGCAGTTGTATCTTTATTGCCAGCTTTGCCGTCCTTCGGGTTGGCCATCAACCGCCCTTGCGGGCGATTTTTGGCGTAGTCCAGCGACGCGTAATACCCTGCCAAGCCCAGCATTGTGGCTGCCATGCCAATGCCAATGCGCGCTTCATTCATCATGTAGAACATGCATTTAAGGCCCTCGCCTGGTTGGCCTACCAGGTAGCCCACGGCGCCTGCGCCGTTACCGAATGGCCCGCCTGCGTCTACGGCAAACTTGCCCTCGCCAAAGTTAAGCAGCGTATTGGTGGTGCCGCGCCAGCCCAGTTTGTGGTTCAGGCCTGCCAGTGCAATATCGTTGCGCGCACCCGTCAATTCGCCTTGGGTATTGACTAATTTCTTGGGCACAATAAACAGAGAAATGCCGCGCACACCCGCAATCAGTTTGCCGTTGGCGTCCGGTATTTTGGCCAACACCAAGTGCACGATGTTCTCTGTCATCTCGTGCTCGCCACTGGATATCCACATCTTGTTGCCACGCAGACGGTAGCGCGGGCCCAGCGGGTCGCTGCCATAGTCTTCCCCGTCTGGCAGCGCCTTGGTGGCTATGTCGCTCAATGACGACCCAGCCTGCGGCTCGCTCAAGCACATCGTACCCGCCCAGCGGCCATTGAATTCGTTGGCTGCAAACACGTCCTTTTGCATCTGCGTGCCGCAGGCCATGATGCAATTGGCATTGCCCGTCGTCAGCAAATTTGAACTGATCGAGATGGAAGCCAGTGCAAAAAAACTGTTAGCAGCGGCTTCTACCGTGTAGGGCAGCTGCATGCCACCCAACGCATAATCTTGCGCTGCAGCCAACATGCCTGATTCCACATATGCCTTGTGCGCGTCGTGCGTTGCCTGCGGCAAGATGACTTTCTCGCCATCAAAATACGGTTCTTGGGTATCGACCAAACGGTTAAACGGTGCGTACTTCTCACGCGCTATGCGCTCGCAGGTGTCTAGCACCGCATCAAATGTTTCAGGCGAATGGTCGGCAAAACGGGGGCGCTGATTCAGCGAATCGGCTTTTAGCCAGTTGTAGAGTAAAAAATCAAGGGTAGAGCGAAGCTTCATTATTTCGAGCCAATGGTCTGGTTGTGCGGCTCAAGTAACATAGCTACTTTTGCACCGCCTTGTTTAGCCAAGCGAGGATTGGTCCGCCACATTTCCACCATAAATTCGCGAGTCTCGTCGCAGCGGTTGAGCACGGCCAGCATCACCTCTTGGGTAATAGCTTTTGGTGGAATTGATTGTGGCTTTAAGTTATGCATTAGGATCCTCTTCCAATTTGATCTTTTCCAACGCAATAATGTCGAGCTGATCTTTGGGACGATTGGCAATTCGCTTCATGACCAGTAAATGATCTATCGAAGCCACTTTGATTTTTCGACCAAAAAGCTCAGCATCCACAGCGTCTAGCAATAAATTGTCAAAACTAACTTCTGGTCGAACTAACACATCAATGATGCTACCAGCTACAGTAGGCTCACGCAGTGCAAATGCCAACATACCTTTTTCTTGATACCAGCGCTCAATTTGAGCTGCATCCTTTAAAGACTCTATGACAACGGGAATCACCGGAGCAAACCCCAGGTTTTTTGCAACATTG
>JANNCO010000441.1:0-4564 GCA_031386655.1 Polaromonas sp.
CCCTAGGCCGCCACGGAGGACAGCCGCGAAGCTGAGTATGCCGCCTGCCAGCTCCCGCACAAAACTAAGTACGCCGCCCGTCAGCTCACGTACAAGACAAAAGCAAAAAGACAGGATCAGTAAATACGTGAAACAAGTGCCCCGACCAGCTAAAGAAAGATTAATCAGTCCAACCGTATTGGATGTCCTTTGTTCAACCACGAAGCTTCGCAATAAGGCACGCCAGGGGTATTCTGAGGCCTGTTTTAGACTATTTTGGGCCACTAACCCAGGTAAATCCTGCTCAACCAGCTATGGTATTGATAGTACGCAAAGTTACCGCAGAGGTCGCTACACACCCATTCAGGGTAACAAAGTGCATTCAATTACAGCAAATTGCAAACAATAGCGACATAGTTTCTCTTAAAGATTACAGTTTTTACTCCTCAAACGCCAATAGGGAGACATATCTTGAAATTTGCACCCACACGCAGCCTGAGAGTTGCCACTACAGTCAAGTTAACGTCGGTTGCCGCAGCCATTTTGCTAGCCAGCTGTTCTGGAAGCGACGACTCGCCCGCACCTGCACCTATACCTTCACCACCTGCCAAAGAATTTGCTGCGACCCTACGCACCACGTCTTATGGCGTGCCGCATATCGTGGCCGAGAACTTCAAAGGCGCGGGGTTTGGCTACGGGTATGCGTTTGCCCAGCAAAATTTTTGCCTGTACGCACAAGAGCTGGTGACCTTGCGCGGTGAGCGGGCGCAGTACTTTGGAGCCACGGGTGGCTACCTGGGGCAGCTGGGCACTCCGTCAGGCAATGTGGATTCTGATTTTTTCTACAAACTGCTGCTCAATTCGGCGCAGGCCGACAGGCTGAAATCCAACTCCAGCCAAAGCGCCAAAGATATCGTCACGGGTTTTGCTGCGGGCTACAACCGTTATTTAACCGACACGGGCGTGGCCAATTTGCCCGATGATTGCCGCAACGCCGAATGGGTCAAACCCATGACTGAAAACGAAGCGTATCTGCGGCTGTCGCAAGCGGCCATGGCAGGCAGTTCGATGGCATTTATCAACTCGATTGGCAATGCCACAGCGCCTGCGGCGGCTGGGTTGATGGTGAGAAAATCAAGCAAAGCCAGCGCGCCCTCGCTACCCAGCGCGGCTGAATTTGAAAAATCTCCCACCGTGCTGGCGCTGCAAAACCTGCGCGACCATACCATTGGCTCTAACGGCTACGGCCTGGGCCGCGAGACCACGCAAAGCGGCAAGGGCATGGTGCTGGGCAACCCGCACTTTCCGTGGTGGGGCGCGCTGCGGCTGCACCAAGTGCACATTACCGTGCCCAGCGAAAAATACGACGTCATGGGCGCCACCTTGCTGGGCGTGCCGCTGCCGCTGATAGGCTTTAACGGCAGCCTGGGCTGGACCCACACCTTTTCTACCGACAACCGATTTACCCTGCGTTACTTGGCTATCGACCCGGCCAACGCCACCCGCTATATCAAAGACGGCCAGTCGGTGGCCATGACGGCGGTGCCTATGAGCATCTCGGCCAAGGGCGCAGATGGCCAGCAAACCACCATCAACCGCACGCTGTATACCACCGAGTTTGGCCCCATGATCAAGGACAGCCAATTTGCTTGGAACGGTACTGCCGCCTATGCCATTCAAGATGCCAACTACAGCAACTACAAGCTGATTGACCAGGTGATTTTGAACGGCAAAGCCACCAACGTGGACGGTTTGCTGCAAGCCGCCGCAGTGCACACCGCCATGCCGTGGGTGAACACCATGGCCGCTGACAAAGAGGGTGACGCGATGTACTTTAACTACTCGGTAGCCGCCAACGTAGCCGACGCCCAGCTAGACGCCTGCGTGCCAGGCCCGTTCAAACCCCTGCTGGCCTCCAGCGGCATCGTGGTGATGGCGGGCACCACGTCGGCCTGCGACTGGTCGGGCAGCATTGGTGCAGCGGGCCGGCCATCACTGAAGCGCGCTGACTATATTTTGAACGCCAACGACAGCCATTGGTGGCCGACGCTGGGCCGCTATTTGACCGGGTTTGCCAAAATTATTGCCACCGGGCCCAATGCCGAAGCCAACGTGCAAAACAACCGTACCCGCACCGGCCACGCTATCGTGCGCGACCGTCTGGCCAGCGCCGATGGGCTGCCGGGCAACCGCTTCACACTGGCTAATTTGCAGCAGCTGTACCTGCAAAGCCGTTTCTTCAAAGCTGAAAAGTGGTTACCCGGATTTGTGACCGAATGCCTGGCCAGCACCACGGCAACTGCCGCTGCCAAAGATGCGTGTACGGCGTTGCAAGCATGGAACACCAACTTCAGCGCCACCCACACACCCGGCAGCTCTGGGGCCGTTTTATTCTTGGAGCTGTACGCCGCGCTGGGCGAGCTGAGCGATGCAAAGTGGTGGTCGGTTCCCTATGCCAGCACCGACCCGCTGGACACCCCGCGCGGCACCGCAGGCGTAGCTGACGCGCTGGCCAAGCTGGAAGCTTTGGTCAATACGACCCAGTTTGACAGCGCCGCCAAGCGCCGCGCCCGCCCGGCTGATGTGCAAATCTTGTCACGCCCCGAGGGCCCAGTGTCCATTCCCGGTGGCCGCTACACCTTTAACAACTGGCGCGGCCAAAAGACCCTGGTAGCACCGGGCAGTTTTATCTACACCGCCGACCCTAAAACCAATGCGGGCGCGTATGGCAACAGCTACATCCAGTTTGTCACCTGGGACGATGCAGGCCCCGTGGCCGAGGGCATTTTGACCTACGGCCAGTCGTCTGACCCGGCCAGCGCCAACTTTAGCGACCAAACCCGCAAATACGCAGCCGGTGAATGGGTCAAACTGCCATTTACCGAAGCTCAAATCAAAGCCGATGTTAACTTTAAAGAAATGCACATTGCGCAGTAACTGGGTTGGAATTACGCTGCTTTACTGTGCTTTTTGAGGGTGTTTTGGGCCGTTCAAGCCGCAGATACTGCTCAAGCAGCTATTAAATCTATAGCGCCCGGGTAGATCAATCCGCCTTGATCCCAGCCGTCTTAATGACGCCACCCCACTTGGTGTATTCAGCCTGCGCATAGGCGGTCATCTTTTGCGGGTCCAGGTAGTTAGCCTCTGCGCCCAGGCTGGCGGCGCGGTCTTTAAAGGCTTGCACAGCCATGATTTTTTGTACTTCAGCCGCTATGCGTTCTACTGCGGCCTTGGGGGTTTGCGCGTGGGTGTACAGGCCAAACCAGGCGTCCACGTCATAGCCTTTCAAGCCAATCTCGGCACCGGTGGGCACATTGGGCAGCGAGCTTAAGCGGCGCGGGCCGGCCACCAGCAATGGGCGAAACTTGCCACTGGTGATGTGTGGGATCAGCGGTGGCGCGGTGGTCACCGTCAAGTCAATCGCACCGGCCAGCAAGTCTGTAATGGTGGGGCCAGAGCCGCGGTAGGGGATGTGCGTCATAAACGTGCCGCTAAGTTGCTTGAACAGCTCGGTGGCAATGTGCTGCACGCTGCCGTTGCCCGAACTGCCGTAGTTCAGCTTGCCGGGGTTGGCCTTGGCGTAGGCGATTAAATCTTGCGCAGTTTTAAGGTTCTCCAGCGAGCTGCGCACCACCATCACCTGCGGGGCCGAGTACACGTTGCAAATAGCCTGCAGGTCTTTCAATGGGTCGTACGGCAGCTTGACCAGATGCGGGCTCATGCAGTGAAAGCCGCTGTAGGCCATCAGCAGGGTGTGGCCGTCGGGCTTGGCGTTGAGCATGGCCTGCGCACCCACAGCGCCGTTGCCGCCGCCTTTGTTGTCAATCACTACAGGTTGGCCCAGCGCTTTGCCCAGGGGTTCTACCAGCGCGCGGGCCGATATGTCGGCTGTGCCGCCGGGCGGTGCGGGCACGACGATGGTGAGCTGGCGGTCAGGAAAACTTTGCGCTCTCACCCACGGCGCGGCTATTAAAGCGCCAGCGGCACCTATTGCCAAGCGACGGTTGAGCGTAAAACGTGAAAATTGCATACCAACATCCTATAAAACAATGGCGAGTTGAAAAACTTATGGCGCAAGCCGCTGTGTTGTACGGCTTTCCAAAAGTATTACAACGGATTTCACACGATTTGCCACTCAGCAGAAACACTAGCTGTGGGTTGCAGTCCTCAGTACTATTAAATTCATAGCTGGTTGAGCAGGATTTACTTGGGTTAGTGGGCTGTTTTGTTGTTGAAATGCCGTTTGAAGTGCTTAAAGTCGTGCTCTTGCGTACTTTGTTTCGCGTTGATTTGTTCGTTGTACTGGCACGCGCCCGGCTGTGGCGCAGCCCTATCGCCACCCGAACCCCGGGCCTTCGGCGAGCATCTCCGGTACTCGCTTCGGGGGAAATTTAGAAACTCGCGCTTTGCGCTCAGACATCTAAATTTCTTATCCCCTGCGCTCCGTTCCTCGAGCCCGGGGCTCGAATCGGTGGCGACAGGGCTGCGCCACAGCCGGTCGCTTGTAGTCGGCTGGGGTTTCGCGCTGTTATGGTCGCGGTAAATTTAGATCCGTACTTGAGATCGGCAATTAAGATCGCTACCC
>JANNCO010000448.1:0-2554 GCA_031386655.1 Polaromonas sp.
ATATGATGCTCTAACTGCCAATTCAACGCAGTGTTTTGCAGCAGCTGAGATTTTGGCAATGCACTTGCATGGCGCATGGCAGGTAGAACTGCAAACTAGCCCGCAGGCAGCAGACAAAGCCACCACACCCGCAAGCCCACCCGCAGGCCCACCCGCAGGCCCACCCACAGGCCCAGTACGTGCCAGCATGCTGCTAACAAAAAACCCCGACTATGACGATTCGCTGGGAGGCTGGTTGCAATGGAGTCAACAAAAAGTATCGGTAGTAGGCGATATTGACAACGGCAGCTTTAGCCTGGAAGAGTCAGACGATGGCACACGCATCAGCGCTGTGTGGGAGGGCGAGATAGTGCCCGGTAGCTGCGGCAAAGCTATCACCGGCACGCGGCGCGTGGGTGAGGTGGTGACGCCGTTTGTGCTGCGCAAGTCTGCTGGCTGGAACTGAAAATGCTTTTACAGCAGTGCCAGCATCGCTAGCTGCGGCGATAGGGCAAGTCATGATGCCAAATCTTGCAACAACACGCGCTGTTTTCATAGTGTTTTAGGTGTTTTGGGCCGTAGTTACTGCTCAAGCAGCTATGCAATTTATAGTGTCTTTGTGTGCATCTTCCGTTCGTTCTCGGCTAGTACGCGCACTGGTGTGGCGTGTGTCCCATGCCAAACGGACCTGCGGCCCTTTACTGTTTGTCATAGGACACACGCCACACCAGCGCGCTTGTAGTAGGGCTGGGGTTGTGCTCGGGGGTGGTCACTGTGATCGACATAGAGCGGCGCTCATCTGCCAGCTACTTCGCCTGCCACCCCGTCATTCACTTCGCCATTCACGCCACCAGTGGAGCGCAGCAACGCATGGTAGGCCTATGACAAACAATAAAGGGCCGCAGGTCCGTTTGGCATGGGCCTACCGTGCGTTGCTGCGTGACCGCGAGGCACCACAATAACAAAGGTTACCAAGCAACTATTTTCAAGAATCACGTACATAAAAATCTCCAGAAATCCCATAAAAAAGGCCCGCTCGCAGCGGGCCTAAACTTCAAAGGAGATATTTTCAGATTAACGGTTGTACGCCGTCTCACCGTGCGACGTAATGTCCAGGCCTTCGCGTTCGTCTTCTTCAGGTACGCGCAGGCCAATCACCAAATCCACCAGCTTGTAGGCCACTACAGACACCACACCTGACCATACGATGGTAAGCATAACGGCTTTGAACTGAATCCACACTTGCGATGCGATGCTGTAGGCCTCTGGCGTTACCATGGTGGCCGTTACCCAGTCGCCCATGGCGCTGGGGCCACCCAGTGATGGTGATGCAAATACACCGGTCAGCAGCGCGCCCACAATGCCGCCCACACCGTGCACGCCAAACACATCCAGCGAATCGTCAGCGCCGAGTATTTTCTTTAAGCCGCTCACGCCCCACAGACAGGCAAAACCAGCCACTACACCGATGACCAAGCCGCCGCCAATGCCTACGTTGCCAGCCGCAGGCGTGATAGCCACCAAGCCCGCTACGGCGCCCGATGCAGCACCCAACATGGAGGCCTTGCCCTTGTGCAGCGCCTCGCCTACGCACCATGCCAGCACAGCGCCCGCGGTGGCGACAAAGGTGTTCATAAATGCCAGTGCGGCAAAGCCGTTGGCTTCCAGCGCGGAACCTGCGTTAAAGCCAAACCAGCCCACCCACAGCAAGGCTGCGCCCACCATGGTCAATGTCAGGCTGTGCGGTGCCATGGCTTCTTTGCCGTAGCCAATGCGCTTGCCTATCATGAAGGCACCCACAATACCAGCCACAGCCGCGTTGATGTGCACCACGGTACCGCCTGCAAAATCTAGTGCACCTAACTGCCACAGCATGCCGGCTTTGGCCGTCATGGCGTCTGCCACTTCTTTGCTGGCATACGCGTCAGGGCCCATCCAGAACCACACCATGTGCGCAATGGGCAAGTAGCTGAAGGTAAACCACAGCACCATAAAGGCCAGCACTGCAGAGAACTTGGCACGCTCGGCAAAGGCACCCACGATCAGGCAGCAGGTGATGCCTGCAAACGTGGCCTGGAATGCTGCAAACAAGATCTCTGGAATGACCACACCCTTGCTGAAAGTGGCTGCATTGGCAAAGGTTCCGGCCACGTTGTCCCAAACGCCTTTCATAAACAAACGGTCAGTTCCGCCAATAAACTGGTTGCCTTCGGTAAACGCAAAGCTGTAACCATAAATCACCCACAGCACCGCAATCAACGAGAACGTGACCATCACTTGCATCAGCACCGACAGCATGTTTTTGCTGCGCACCAAGCCGCCGTAGAACAGCGCCAAGCCTGGCACG
Organism: Polaromonas sp.; assembly: GCA_031386655.1. Taxonomy (GTDB): domain Bacteria; phylum Pseudomonadota; class Gammaproteobacteria; order Burkholderiales; family Burkholderiaceae_C; genus JAAFIP01. The sequence continues at coordinate 2,327 of JANNCO010000448.1, forward strand.
GTCATCATGATGACCAATAAAGTGGCTACCATCATCCAAGCGGTGTCGCCTTTGTTGGGCACGGGTGCAGGGGCTGCGGCTGCGGGGGCAGACGCTGCAGCCGCTGGAGCGGCTACTGCTGCAGCGGCTGGGGCGGCTGGGGCTGGGGCGGCTGGGGCTGCAGCCGTGGCAGCTGCAGCGGGGGCCGCAGCAGCCAAGGTCATCTCCACTGCACGCGCTTCGTCTGGG
>JANNCO010000482.1:0-3716 GCA_031386655.1 Polaromonas sp.
TCGATGTTGACGCGAGTTTCGATCACGAAACCAGCCTTCAAACCACCGCCCAAGTCCTCAACACCAGTCACGCCCAAACGTGCGCCAGTCTTGGTGTTTTGTGCGCCAGCTAAGTCAAAAGTAGTTACCTTACTACCAGCAGCTTGAGTTTCGCGAGTCTGATTAAACAAACCAGCATCGATACGGCCGTACAGAGTGACGGAAGATTGTGCAAATGCACCGGTTGCGGCCAGAGCGGCCAATGCAACTAGGGATTTTTTCATGTAAATTACTCCAAGGTTAAACATAGGGCTCCGGCTTGGTAGTGTGCTGGGCAGTTGCCTGTTTTGCACATTGCCGATGTTCCGGGCCAACTCCCGTTTTCGGGAAGTTGTATGTATTGAACCAGACGGGCTGGGGTGGCGCAAAGGAAATCCGTCTAAACCACACCAAAACGCTGTGATTTGTTGCCCTAGTGCAACAAACGACGCCTTAGCAGGGATTGGGTGTTGTTTTTTTGCCATTTTGCAGCGCCTGTATGTCGGAACTGCCAGGGTTCAAATGGGTGATATGCCATGCGGTAGCTTGCCTGTAAATAGGGCTCCAGCGCCGTTTTTACCTCTTTGGCAAGCTGGTTAAAACACTAGGCTTGGCCTGCGTGTTACACGTGGGGCCATAATTGTTATATGGATAATTTAATCAATGTTTTTGACACCGCGCTGCGTACTTTGTTTGCCAAGCCCACGGCCGCACGGCCCATGCCGCAAGCCGCGCTGACATTTACCACACAGGGCACGGCCGACGCACTGCCCACTGCCGAGCGCCAAGCTGCTGGCGCGCTGATGCGGGTGAACCACGTAGGCGAGGTGTGCGCCCAAGCGCTGTACAGCGCCCAAGCCTGGACCACCAGCAGCCCGGCGCTGCGCGCGCAGTTTGCCCACGCGGCGGCAGAAGAAACCGACCACTTGGCCTGGACCGCCACACGCCTGCACGATTTGGGTGCCCGCCCTAGCCTGCTGAACCCGCTGTGGTACGCCGGGGCTTTCGGCCTGGGGTTGATTGCCGGGCGGCTGGGTGACAAAGTGAGCTTAGCTTTCTTGGTAGAAACTGAGCACCAAGTAGAAGCGCATTTGCAAAGCCACTTGGACAAACTCCCTGCTGCCGACCATGCGTCGCGCGCCGTGGTGGCACAAATGCAGCGCGACGAGGCCGCCCACGCCCTGGCCGCGCAACAAGCCGGTGCCGCGGTGCTGCCCAAGCCTGTGAAGGCGCTGATGCAAGCAGCTTCCAATGTAATGACTACGGTGGCTTACCGGATTTAAGACTGTTGGTATTGCTATTCATTGCGTAGCTGGTTGAGCAGGATTTACTTGGGTTGGTGGCCTTTTTTGTTTTCAAAATACCGTTTGGAGCGGTTTTAACGTGTGTTTTTCACGTTAACTATCTCGTTGTACTAGCACGCCCCCGGCTATGGCACAGGCCTATTGCCACCCGACACCACGGGCCTTCGGCAAGCATCTCCGGTACTCGAAATGGGGGAAATTTAGAAACTCGCGCAAGCGCTCAGACATCTAAATTTCTGATCCCCATTTCTCCGTTCCTCGAGCCCGTGGCTCAACGGGTGGCAATAGGCCTGTGCCACAGACGGGCGCTTGTAGTTGGGCTGAGGTTTCGCTCGATGGTAGTCACAGTCAATAGAGCCAGCCGCTGCACATCTGCCAGTGACCGCGAGGTCTGTGTCTATCCGGCGCACGGGCTGTTTAAACCCAGCAAAGAACAATGTGACGAGTCGGGTTCGTCTCGATGAAAAATACTACGACAGGCGCGCGGTACAAAAGCCAGCGAATCAAAACCCTAGGTTCGTGCGTGTTTTCGGAGTATTTTTGCAGCGAGATGCCCGGCTCGAGTCCAGCGCCCCGGTGCGCACGCTAGGCCCAGCGACCAAGCAGAGCAAAACAAAACAAAACAACCAACGACCGCACCAGCCCAGCGCTTAAATCTCCACCACCTCAAACCCCGTCGTAATCACCGCCGTTTTCCCCAGCATGATGGTGGCTGAGCAGTACTTGTCGTGGCTCATGGCGATGGCGCGTTCTACCGCGCTGGCAGGTATGCCGCGGCCTGTGACGGTGAAGTGCATGTGGATTTTGGTAAACACCTTGGGGTCGTTCTCGGCCCGCTCAGAGGTGAGTTTGACGGTGCAGCCGTGCACCGCGTGGCGGCCCCGCTTGAGGATGAGCACCACGTCATACGCGGTGCAGCCGCCCGTACCCGCCAGCAGCGTTTCCATGGGGCGGGGCGCCAGGTTGGCACCGCCGTTGTCGGGTTTTACAGCGTCGGGCGCGCCGTCCATGGCGATCACGTGGCCGCTACCGGTTTCGGCCACAAACCCCATGCCCGAGCGTGTGCCTGCGCCGCCTGTCCAGCTGACTGTGCATTCCATGATGTTGCCCCACTTTGATTGAACAATAGCCCTTTGCAAATGTACAAAATTCTGTAAATTTTGTCGCATTGCAGCATAGGGCCGATATACTGGCTTTATTGTGCAGTAAAACTTGCACCACCCTTTGTCTCCTCCACCCTCCTAGACGGTGGATTTCTAGCCCCGAGTTGTAAGACTTGGGGCTTTTTTTGTCTTGAACGCTATGAATTGCATAGCTGGTTGAGCAGGATCTACGGCTTTAGACGCCTATTTCTCTTTAAATGATAGTCGCTTGGATTGGTGTGCAGCCTTTTTTTGGTTAGTTGGTCTTTGGGCTAGCCGTTTCTCCGGGAAGTTGGACTCGAGCCGGGCATCTCGCTGCAAAAATACTTCGCAAACACGCGCGAACTGAGGTTTTTGGTGCGCTACCTTCAACAACGCGCGCCTTGCTACGTATTTTTCATCGAGACGGACCCGACTCGTCACATTGTTCTTTGCTTGGTTTGGGGCAGCCCGCGTTTGGGTAGTTTGGTCGTTGCGATTAGCGGTTTTTAGCAGCCCGCGCTTCGGTGATAGGTTTAGCGCGACCAAGGTTTTGAAACAGCCCGTGCTTCGGTGAGGTGCAATTGGGGTCAGTGCAAAATTTCGTTCTGGATTGATGGCGCGCCGGATGCCATAGTTTCCTGAATTTTGATCTGACCCCAAATGCTCGCGGGTGCTAACAGTTTGACCACAAATGCGTGCGTGGGATTACTGGTAGCGCGCAATCCATCTAACGCATTGCGCAACCAAGCCAGAACAGAAACCTCAGCCCAACTACAAGCGACCGGCTGTGGCGCAGCCCTGTCGCCACCGATTCGAACTTCGGGCTCGAGGAACGCAAATGCAGGGGAATAGAAATTTAGATGTCTGAGCGCAAAGCGCGAGTTTCTAAATTTTCCCCGGAATGCGTACCGCAGATGCTTGCCGAAGGCCCGGGGTTCGGGTGGCGATAGGGCTACGCCACAGCCGGTCGCGTGCAAGTACAACGCACCAATCAACGCGAAACAACTCAACGCGAAAAAACATCCTAAAACACACTTCAAACGGCATTTCTAACAACAAAACAAGCCAGTAACCCAAGCAAATACTGCTCAAGCAGCTATTAAATCGAGAGCGGATCAACGTCCATGGCCCAGCGGATAACGCCTGGTATTTTGGTAGCGCGCAGCACGCTTTGCCACGATGACAAAAACTTTTGCAGCGCTGCGCGGGAGGTGGATTCGACCAGCTTCTGCGCGCGCTCTACGTTGGCGATGCGCTGGATGGACATGGG
>JANNCO010000493.1:0-7493 GCA_031386655.1 Polaromonas sp.
GCTGCACACACCTTTTGCCAAGAAAAATTGCAAACCCGCGTGCTGATGGCCGCGCGGCACGAAAAATTTGACCGCGAGATCATGACCGAAGCTGGCGCTATGGGCTTTTTAGGCTCCACGATTGAAGGCTATGGCTGCGCAGGCCTCAACTATGTGAGCTACGGCCTGGTGGCCAGAGAAGTAGAGCGCGTAGACAGTGGCTACCGCAGCGCTATCAGCGTGCAAAGCTCACTTGTGATGCACCCGATCAACGAATATGGCTCTGAGGCACAGCGCCAAAAATACTTGCCTAAATTGGCCACTGGTGAATGGGTAGGCTGCTTTGGCCTGACCGAACCTAACCATGGTTCTGACCCGGCCAGTATGTTAACCCGCGCCAAACCCGTGGTGCAGGGCGGCGTAGACGGCTTTATCGTCAAGGGTGCCAAAATGTGGATCACCAACAGCCCCATTGCAGATGTGTTTGTGGTGTGGGCCAAGCTGGAAAACGAAGACGGCACGGTGGGCGGCCAAGAGGCGATTCGCGGCTTCGTGCTAGAAAAAGGCATGAAGGGCTTAACAGCCCCCAAGATCGAAGGCAAGATGAGCCTGCGCGCCAGCATCACTGGTGAGATAGTGATGGACGATGTGTTTGTACCCGAGGCCAACCTGCTGCCGAATGTAAGCGGCCTCAAAGGCCCATTTGGCTGCTTGAACAAAGCGCGTTACGGCATTGCCTGGGGAGCGTTGGGCGCAGCCGAGTTTTGCTGGCAAGCCGCACGAAACTACACGCTGGATCGCCAACAGTTTGGCCGCCCTCTGGCACAAAATCAGCTCATCCAGAAAAAACTGGCCGACATGCAAACCGAGATAGCACTGGGCTTGCAAGGCTGCCTGCGTGTTGGCCGACTGATGGACGAAGGCAAAGCCGTGCCCGAGATGATCAGCCTGATCAAACGCAACAGCTGCGGCAAAGCGCTAGACATTGCCCGCATGGCACGCGACATGCATGGCGGCAACGGCATTCACGATGAATACCACGTGATTCGCCATATGGTGAACTTGGAGGCCGTCAATACGTACGAGGGCACACATGATGTGCACGCATTGATCCTGGGGCGTGCGCAGACTGGGCTGCAGGCTTTCTATTGAGTGCAAGGGTCGATTTTTAGTAATTTTTATATGGAAAATAGGCTTCAGGAGCATATAGAACCTGTTCAAGCAGCTATTTAGTTTGTAGCGTCTCAGGAGTTTAGAATTCCCCTTCTGCAACAAATTGGCTCGTTGTTTACCTTGGACGGGCGGCGTGACATGTCGCTGCGAAAAATCTCCGCGAACACACGCGTGAGGTAGTAGTTATCTGAGGTTGGCGGGCCGCGCCTCGCTACGATTTTTTCATCGACACGCTCACACCGCTCACCCTGGTGGATGTAGTAGTTTGAAGGCACGCTGTGCAAACTTATTGTGTGAAAGGTCAGAGTGAACGACACCGCCGCGTGTGGCTTATTCAAACAGCGTGACTAATTTTGCGTGTTACCCCAGCCGACTACAAGCGACCAGCTGTGGCCTAGGCCTATTGCCACCCGTTGAGCCACGGGCTCGAAGCACGGAAAAATGGGGATCAGAAATTTAGATGTCTGAGCGCAGCGAGTTTCTAAATTTCCCCCATTTTGAGTACTGGAGATGCTTGCCGAAGGCCCGGGGTTCGGGTGGCGATAGGGCTGCGCCACAGCCGGGCGCGTTCTAGAATAACGAGCCAATCAACGCGAAACAAAAACACCCTTAAACATGCTTCAAACAGCATTTTCAACAACAAAAAAGGCCACTAACCCAAGTAAAACCTGCTCAACCAGCTATCTAAAAAATAGCAAGCACAGTCACAACTTGCAGTGCAATTGCATCGTCAATTACAAGAAGTAAGTAAGCTTTGTCTTGTAGCGCGGTGATGCTACAAATGCAGGTATGTCGCACCACTCCACAAACTGCAGACACGGTCTGCATTGCATTATTCCGCCTTACTTGCTGGACTGTTTAAGCGATTGTGCAGATGCTGCAAGCCCTGTATCTACTGACCTTAACTTGAAAGCTTGGCTACCGCAAACGCGCTTGCAATCAGACACGCTGCGCCAAGACCGCATGGGCTTTCATCCTGGCGTGCACATGCCCGCTATTGCCGCTACAGCGTCGCAGAGCAAAACACGCCAAATCTACGATGCGCAAAACTTGGGGACTTCCAGCCTGCCAGGCAAGCTGGTGCGCAGTGAAGGCCAGACGCCGCCGCAGATATCAGACCCCGCAGTCAACGAGGCCTACGACCATAGCGGCATTACCTACGATTTTTATAACCAAGTTTTTGCGCGTAATTCACTAGATGGCCGCGGGCTGGCGCTGGTGTCTAGCGTGCACGTAGGCAAAAACCTCAACAACGCCTTTTGGACAGGCCAGCAAATGGCCTACGGTGATGGCGATGGCAAACTGTTCACGCGATTTACAAAATCTTTAGACGTAGTAGGGCACGAGCTATCGCACGGTGTTATTACCTACAGCGCTGATTTAACCTACCAAAACGAAAGCGGCGCGCTCAACGAACACTATGCCGACGTGATGGGCATGCTCACCCGCCAATGGTTTACCAAAACCGACGCCGTCAGCGCCGACTGGCTGGTGGGCAAAGACATTATGGGGCCCGCTGCCACAGCCCGCAGCCTGCGCACTTTTGCCGCTGGCAAAGCCTATGAAAACGATACCTACTTTGGCACTGACCCGCAGCCCAAAAACATACGCGACCAGTACCGCGGCAGCGACGACAATGGCGGCGTGCACATTAACTCAGGCATTCCGAACCACGCGTTTTACCGCTTTGCCATAGAGCTAAAAGGCAATGCCTGGGAGACTGCAGGCAAGCTGTGGTACGACACGCTGCTAACGCTCAAACCCGGCACGCAGTTTGTTGATATGGTGCAGGCTACCGACAAAACTGCGGTAGCTTTGCACGGCAAAGGCAGCGCCGTACAGCGCGCCCTGACGATGGCTTGGAAAGCGGTAAGTTTATAAGAATAGGATGAGCATGCAACCCACACCACAACTCACGCCACAACCCACTATCACCCAGCTTATTTACAAAGAAAGCGGCGGTTTTACCGGCCTGCAGCGCGGCTGCACAATCGAGCCACAAGCTCTACCAGACACACCCCGCGCGCAACTTCAGCATTTGCTGGTGCAGTCTTTAGGTGCGCACGATAACGCCAGCCTGAACACGCCTGATGTACTGGTCTACAGCCTGGAGATGGTGATGCAGCCTATAGCGCAGCCAGATTCCAGGAGTTCTGAGGCCCAAGCTACGATGCAAGCCGCTGGGCACCGCACTGTGAAGTACACAGCCGGGGATGTACCTGACGACGTAACAGATTTGATCGATTTTTTACAGACGCTGGCGCAGCCTTTGAATAGGTAGCTGTTGCAGTCCAGCCAGACTCAAGCCCCAAATTACCATGCATCAATTCATTTTATAGCTATTGATTTAATAGCTGCTTGAGCAGGTAACACGGCTTGAAACGGCTAAAAGGCTGAAAATCTTTGAAATCAGCATAAACCAATAAATCGTCAGGCTTAATGCAGATGCCTTGGTTTACGACCCCCGTGCCCGCCCTGCCCGCCACTACCAGGCCCGCCAGCACCACGTGGTGGGCGACCTACTTGCAGTGAGCTGACCAGCTTGTCAAACCGCTGGGTAAACAGCTTGTCCACTTCGGTCACCAGGCCTTGCATTTCGCTGCGGTCAAAGTGGCGCTCTACCACGGCCATTACGTCTTCTACCAGCATGTCGCGTTGCACTTGCATGATGTCGCCCGGCGTGGGGCCTACAAACAGCATGATGAAGTCGTCGCGTGACTCAGCTTCTTCGTCTTGGTCTTCGTCGTCTTCATCAAATTCGGCGTCGTAGATGCTGATTTCGATTGCGGCGCCTGCCGATGCCAGCTCATTCAAGCCCATGCACATCTCTTCCAGCGCTTGGCGAATATCCTCGTCTGCAGGCACAGTCCAGCACATGTTCAAGACATGGTCTTTGGCGTCAAAACGCAAGCCGGGTTCTTCTTCATAGGAGCTGACTGCCCCGCGCACTAGCGTCTTGGCGCCCGCATACGACCACAAGGGCTTTAGCGCCTCTTCTATCTGCGCGAAAGTTACATCTTCACGCAAAGGCACATCGCCGTGTACGTGGATTTCATAGGGTTGGGAATTCGATGACATGGCTAGAGTGTAGTGCCACCGCAGGCAAGTGCAAGTGGGTCTGAAGCTGAGAAATAAAGTAGCCTAGAAAGAGTCTAGGTTTTGTGGTGCCTGAGACCGGAATCGAACCGGTACGCCCGCTATGAACGAAGCGGCGGATTTTAAGTCCGCTGTGTCTACCTATTCCACCACTCAGGCCTTGTTTAACACCCATTCCAAGCCCGTACAAGAGCTTAAAAGGTATATCCTGGAGGCGCGGGCCGGAGTCGAACCGACCTACACGGATTTGCAATCCGGTGCATAACCGCTTTGCTACCGCGCCCCGTAAACTTATCGTCTGTTTAACTTACGTTAACCAGACAGTATTTCAATCAAAAACTTCGAGAAAAAAAGGGAAGCATTTGCTTCCCTTTTTTAACGATATGGAGCGGGAAAAGAGTCTCGAACTCTCGACCTCAACCTTGGCAAGGTTGCGCTCTACCAACTGAGCTATTCCCGCGTAGAAGACGAAATTATAGCAGAACTTTTCAGTGTTTTACGGCGGGCGCAGCATCGGTCGCCGTGATTTTGACGCTGTCGGATGCTGCCACTAATTCATCATCAGTCAAAGGCACTGGCATGCGTTCCAACGCTACAGCCAACACTTGGTCAATCCATTTAACAGGCACAATTTCAAGGCCATTTTTTACATTCTCAGGGATGTCCTGCAAGTCTTTGGTGTTTTCTTCAGGAATCAACACTGTCTTGATACCGCCGCGCAATGCGGCCAATAGTTTTTCTTTCAGCCCGCCAATACCCGTTACCTCGCCACGCAAAGTGATCTCGCCCGTCATGGCCACATCGGCGCGTACCGGTATGCCCGTCAGCGCTGATACAAACGCCGTGGTCATTGCAGCGCCTGCACTGGGCCCATCTTTGGGTGTAGCGCCGTCTGGTACGTGGATATGAACGTCTTTCTTCTCAAACGCTTCATCCTTGATGCCCAAACGGCGCGCGCGTGAACGCACCACCGTGCGTGCCGCTTCGACCGACTCTTTCATCACATCACCCAGCGATCCTGTGCGCGTAATATTGCCTTTACCAGGCATCAGCGCTGCTTCAATGGTCAGCAGATCGCCGCCCACCTCGGTCCATGCCAGCCCAACTACTTGTCCTACTTGGTTGGTTTTTTCTGCGCGACCATAAGTGTATTTTTGTACCCCTAAAAAGTCGTTTAAATTCTCTGCAGTTACCACCACTTTTTCAGTGTACTTTTTAAGCTGCAAGCCTTTGACCACTTTGCGGCAAATCTTGGACAATTCACGCTCCAACGAACGTACGCCCGCTTCGCGTGTGTAGTAGCGCACAATATCGCGCACGGCAGATTCCGTAATCTCCAGCTCCATGTCTTTGACGCCATTATTTTCCAGCTGCTTGGGCGACAAATAGCGCAGGGCAATACTGGTTTTTTCGTCTTCGGTGTAGCCCGACAAGCGAATCACTTCCATCCGGTCCAATAACGCGGGGGGAATGTTCATCGAGTTGGATGTGGCCACAAACATCACATCACTCAAATCGAAATCTACATCTACGTAATGGTCGCTGAACGTGTGGTTTTGCTCTGGGTCTAGCACCTCCAGCAAGGCAGACGAAGGATCACCGCGGTATTCGGTACCCAGCTTGTCAATCTCATCCAACAAAAACAGTGGGTTGCGCGTGGCCACCTTGGTCAAGCTTTGCAGCACCTTGCCAGGCAGTGCGCCAATGTAGGTGCGGCGGTGTCCACGAATCTCGGCCTCGTCACGCATGCCGCCCAGCGCCATACGCACATACTTGCGCCCCGTAGCTTTGGCAATCGATTGGCCTAGCGAGGTTTTACCTACGCCCGGCGGGCCGACCAAACACAAAATAGGTGCTTTAACTTTGTCTACCCGCTGCTGCACTGCAAGATATTCCAATATGCGGTCTTTGACTTTTTCTAGACCAAAGTGGTCCGCGTTCAGCACCTCTTCGGCATGACCTAGGTTATGTTTGATCTTGGTTTTTTTAGACCATGGCAGATTAATCAACACTTCAATATAGTTGCGCACCACGCTGGCTTCGGCCGACATGGGTGACATGAGCTTTAGCTTTTTTAGCTCGCTCTCGGCCTTTTTCAGCGCGTCTTTGGGCATTTTGGCAAGCTTGATTTTTTTATCCAGCTCTTCAATATCAGCGCCTTCTTCGCCATCGCCCAGTTCTTTTTGAATCGCTTTAACCTGCTCGTTCAAATAAAAATCGCGCTGGTTTTTTTCCATCTGGCGCTTCACGCGGCCACGGATTTTTTTATCAACGTTGAGAATATCAACTTCACGCTCAATCTGTTCGTACACGTTCTCAAGACGTGCCTTCACATCTGACAAATCCAGCACAGCCTGTTTGTTGTCCAGCTTTAAAGGTACATGGGCCGCAATAGTGTCGGCCAAGCGGCCTGCATCGTCAATGCTGGAGATCGAGGTCAAAATCTCAGGGGGGATTTTTTTATTCAGCTTGACGTACTGGTCAAATTGGCTGATCACCGCGCGGCGTAGCGCCTCAATATCGGTAGTGCGTGGCTCTGTCAGCACTTCTGATTCAATCGGTGTCACGTTAGCACTAAAGTGCACCTCACCATCGGTGATTTGATTGACTTTAGCGCGTTGCTGGCCTTCGACCAGTACTTTCACGGTGCCGTCCGGCAGCTTCAACATTTGCAAAATAGTCGACACGCAGCCCACAGCAAACATGTCTTCCACAGCGGGCTCGTCTTTGGCGGCTGCTTTTTGTGCCACCAGCATAATGCGTCGCTCAGACTCCATCGCAGACTCCAGCGCTTTGATGCTTTTGGCGCGCCCTACAAATAATGGAATCACCATATGCGGGAAGACCACCACGTCGCGCAAGGGCAACAGGGGCAGGTCAATCGGCTCGGCAGGAAGTGTAGTGTGGCCTGACATAGGTACTTTCAGGGTTTGTTAGTTGTAATCTGCAGAATATCGGGGCAAAGTTCTTGAATTTCAAGCCCACAGATGTTTCACGCGTAAAAGGGTGTACTTTACCTGTGCGAAACTAAGCTTGCTGGTAGTTAACCCGCGTTTTTGCATAGTCGGACGTGCGAGCATGGCGGCATAGGCGCAAGCGCCATAACCTTAGGCTTTCTTGGCCGCTTCACGATAGACCAGCAGCGGTGGCTTGTTTTCGTCGATGGTGGACTCGTCCAACACAACTTTTTCAACATTGGTAGAGTTGGGCAGGTCAAACATGGTGTCAATCAACGCGTTTTCCAA
>JANNCO010000509.1:0-2073 GCA_031386655.1 Polaromonas sp.
ATGAAGATCACACCTTGGTGTTTGCCGCATCAGAACTTTCAAGCGATTTAGTAAGGGCGCCAATCACAGCGCGCGCCAGCATTTCGCCTGCCACCACATGTTTGCCCACATAACGCAGCGGTACGCCTTGCGGATCAGACACGACGGCCATGGCGTCTGTGCCGGTGCCGGTGGCTATTGCGCCAGACTTCGCACTTTTTACGTGCAACGCTTGAAGTACAGCCGCCTTGGCTTCGGTGGCCACCATCAAGGCCTCGACCATGGCACTCTGGGCCAAGCTGGCGTTGGTGCTGACCACCAGGTTAATCGTGCCGGCCGGCAACGCGCAGCCGCTGTCCACCACATCGACATCTGCCAGGTCGCCAGCGCGCCGGGCGTTGGCCAGTCCGGTGGTTACGAATGCCGAAAAATAAAGCTCACCAAACCAGCAGGTGTGATGCCTGAAAGTGTCCATAGGTGCTGCCGTCATCATGCCCAGACATTTTTCTGTCAAGCCCAGCTCAGCACACCGGTTTAACAAAGTAACGGCTGGATCTTCAACCACAGTGTCATCGTCAATGACTCTGAGGTTCAGTACATGCCGCACCTGCTGCAGCCCACCGTTGAGCACACAAGAGCTCAAGGCCTGCATGGTTTGATGGAACGTTAACAGCATGTACTTTTCTGTTTGACGTATTTCGCAAGCTGGCATGACGTAGCTGTCCTTTAGCGATTGAAGAAATGGTTGTCCAGCCATGCTTGCGATGGACAAGCAAGGTTGGCTGCACAGCGCTACATTGCGCAAATTGCCCAAGACACCATCATAAATGGTGCGCTTGCCCCACATCAACCACTAGGCATAGCCAGTGTAGTAAGCGCTACTTCACTGTGAGCTGTGTGCCCACTTTGAACAAGCCGCTGGCGGCGTCCCACGACTGGCCTTTGGCGGTGTCGTCGGCGTTGGCAAAGCGCACGGCAAACTTGGCATCAGCTGCCGTGGCGTTGTACACGTCAGGTGCGCCGAGGTGCAGGGTGTAGCTGCCTTTGGCCGTGCCTGCGGGTACGGGCACGGTGATGGTCTGAAAGGTGCTGGCGGTGGCTTGCGAGGCCAGGGTTTGCAGCGTGCCCGTGGCGGTGTCGGCAGCGGCGTTAAAGCTGGCGCCGGTGGCGTTGTTGACAAAGGTGGCTACCAGTTTGCGCGGGGTAAAGATGCGGGCCCAGCCTACGTTGCGCAGGTCGACGTTAACCGTGACGCTTTGGCCCGCAGTAGCCTCGGGTGCATGGCTGGCAGCGTCAAGTTGGAAGCGGTAGCCCATAGACCGGGACACTTGGGCGTAGCAGCCGTCGGCCTTCCAGCGGTTGAGGATGGAGGGTGCGTAGTCGGCGCTGAGCCAGGCCAGGTGGTACTGGGCGCCTTCACTCAAAATGTCAGCGCAAGCGCTGCGCACGGGGGTGCCTGCGTTTTCACAGGTTTCGCCGCCGTAGGCTGTTTGGTTGGTTAATGCTTTGGCGTAGGGCCGGGAGCCTGCGTTGTCAAAAGTGCCCGAGTCGCTGGGGCCGGCCAGAAAGCAGTCGTTATGAATGCCTGCACGGCTTTGCTGGGTGGCCGATGGGTACCACTTTTGCAAGTCAGCAGGGTAGCGAAAACCTATTTGCGTGGTGGCAGGCATGTTGGCTAGCAGCGCGTCGCGGATGATGGTGCGGTTGGCGTCGGCCTCGGCGCAGGTGGTGCTGGGCAGCGCGTTGTAACCGCACGAATTGCCAGACTGCGATGAATGCCATTCGCCCCATGCGCCAATAAAGCCTGCGCGCATGAACGGGATAACGTCTGCGTTGGCGGCCAGCACGGGCTTGAGCTGTTCAGTATGCCGCTTGATTTGTGCAGCTGTGGCGTCTTTGCCGCCTTCGGTAAAGTCGTAGCTGAAGACTAGCGTGGTTTTCATGCCGGCGGTGCGCACTTTGGCAAAGCTGTCGCCCAGCTGTTTTAGCCAGGCTTCGGGCAGGTCTGCATTGCGATAATTGTCTAGCATAACTTTGGCCAACACCAGGCGTTGGCCGGCTTTGAAAGCGTTTTGCACACTGCCTGCGTCGTAC
>JANNCO010000002.1:0-6787 GCA_031386655.1 Polaromonas sp.
CCAGATTTGCTCAGCTCAATCGCAGGGAACACGCGTTTTTCGTACAAGCGGCGCGACAGGTGCAGCTCAGAATTGCCGGTGCCTTTGAACTCTTCAAAAATCACCTCGTCCATACGGCCACCCGTGTCTACCAGCGCAGTAGCGATGATGGTGAGCGAGCCGCCTTCTTCTACATTGCGCGCTGCGCCAAAAAAGCGCTTGGGCCGCTGCATGGCGTTGGTGTCAATACCGCCCGAGCCGATCTTGCCGCTGCTGGGCATCACGGCGTTGTAGGCGCGCGCCAGGCGTGTGATCGAATCGAGCAAAATCACCACGTCTTTTTTCAGCTCAACCAAGCGTTTAGCCCGCTCAATCACCATCTCGGCCACATGCACATGGCGTGCAGCGGGCTCGTCAAAAGTAGAGCTGATCACCTCAGCTTTTACGCTGCGTTGCATCTCGGTGACTTCTTCGGGCCGCTCGTCTACCAGCAGCACCATCATGTGAATGTCGGGGTGGTTGGCTGTAATGGCGTGGGCAATGTGCTGCATCATCACTGTCTTGCCGCTCTTGGGCGGAGCAACGATCAGTGCGCGCTGGCCGCGGCCAATCGGGGCTATCAGGTCAATCACGCGGCCGGTGATGTTTTCTTCACTCTTGATATCGCGTTCCAGCTTGAGTTGTTCTTTTGGGAACAGCGGCGTCAAGTTTTCAAACATCACTTTGTGTTTGTTGCTGTCGGGTGAGTCGCCGTTGACTTTGTCCAGCTTGTTCAGTGCAAAGTAACGCTCGCCGTCTTTGGGCGTGCGCACCTCGCCTTCGATCATGTCGCCGGTGTGCAAATTGAATCGGCGCACTTGGCTGGGGCTGATGTAGATGTCGTCGGTGCTGGCCGTAAAGCTGGTGTCCAGGCTGCGCAAAAAACCAAAGCCGTCGGGCAAAATTTCTAGCACGCCGTCGGCAACAATGGTCTCACCGGCTTTGGCGCGTTTTTTGATAATGGCAAACATCAGCTCTTGCTTGCGCATGCGGCCGGTGTTTTCGATTTCGAGTTCCTCGGCTTGTTTAAGTACTTCAGATACATGAAGTGCTTTAAGTTCGTTCAGATGCATAGAGCCTCAGTCAAAGGTAAAAATCAGTCAAAGGTAAAAATTGGGGGGGAGGGGCATAAACTAGTTATGCATAGGCCTTGAGAAGCCAAATATTAATAGCTAAATCTTGGCAAGACAAAAGCTGGCTGGAAGTTTGCAATCACAAGTGTTGTTCACTCACACATTTGTTGGCTTGCAATGCAATTATAGCCCTCGTATGATGGGTCTTGCAAATTGAATTTAAACTTAAGAATTACAACGTATAACCTTGGACATCTATCAAACGTGGCTAACTTAGTTCAAACATTGGCAAACGCGGTCAGCAGGTCGTCTGATTCGCAGCGGCGTGCGGCTGAAAAGTCTGCACCTGTTAAACAAACGCTAGCCCCCGCCGCTGCCCCAATAGCCCCCAGCGCACCGGTGTTGCACCCCGAAATACTGGGCACCATTGGCGAAGAAATAGCCCATAACCTGACGCAGGCGCTAGATTTGGTGGTGCAGGCTGCGGCCAACCCCAAAACCTTTGGACAAACCTTGTCGCGTACGCATTTTTTGATTGACCGCATGCGCCGCAAAGCCATGGGTATGCAGCAAATATCGCGCTTGGCGCAAAACCGCGTGCGCCAGTCGCACGAAAGGCTGTCCCTGCCCAGCGTAGCCCAGCAGGCGCTGGACGACCGCATGCCAGAGCACATAGCTTCGGGGGTGATAGTCAACACCAAATTCAAGCCTGTGGAGATCATTGTTGACCCCGGGCTGCTGATCAGCCTGATTGGCGCGGCTATTGAATGGGTGACCGAATTTGGTACCGTGGTACGCATGAGCACGGCCATGAAGCACTGGCCCCAACATGGGCAGCTAATTTTCAGCGCTGCGCAGGGCGTGCGTACGCAAGAAGACATTGATCGCAAAACCACGGTCAACCAGTCAATTGCCTGGCATTTGCTGCAGCAAATTGCACAAAGCATGGGCGTGGGGCTGGTGATGGACGAAACTATCCATGAGCGTAGCTTGACCATTGAGTTCCCGCGCACCGTGGTGGCGCTGGAAGGCATGACAATGGTAGAGATGGAGTCGGGCCACGCAAGCTTAGACGGCAACAGCAGCTTTGGTGGGATGAACTCTAATTTTATGGCCGGCCACCAGGTGCTGGTACTCACCGATGATTACCGTTTGTTTATCGAGGTGCGCGAGGTATGCCAGCGCCTGAGTCTGCGCTGCGAGCATGCGCCCAATGTGCAGGTGGCTGAGCGTTTTTGCGAGCTGGAAGTGCCGCATTTGATTGTGTGTGAAGACGTGTTGGACGATGAGCGGTACAACGCGCTGCTGGGTGATTTGCAGCGCCATTCACCGGGTTTTCCTACCATTATTGTCAGCGCAGACAGTCACGGTTTTGAGTTGTCGGACTGGTCGGGCAACAGCAAGTCACGCGTGTCGCGCAAAGAGCTGCGTGACCAGCTGCCCAGTGCGTTGACGGTGGAGTTGTCGCGCAGTATTTGATTGCTTTGTTGGGTTTGCGAGCCTGTTAGTTGATTGTTAGGCTCAACGTGCCCCTCGGGGAGATGATCTTTAGGCTAACGTTACCGCCGGAGAGTTGGACTCGAGCCGGGCATCTCTTTCGCGAAAAATATTCCGCAAACACGCGCGAACTGCTGTCTTTGGTGCGCTACCATGAGCAACGCGCGCCTTGCTGCATATTTTTCATCGAGACGGACCCCGACTTGTCACATTGTTCTTTGCTTGGTTTTTTAGCAGCCCGTGCTTCGGTTGAGTTGATGGAATGCTGACGGCTATCAATTGCATAGCTGGTTGAGCAGTATCTGCGGCCTGCAACGACTAAAACATTCTGAAAACAGGCCTCAGAATATGTTTAGCGTGCCTTCAACGCCTGTTCTGTGCACGCCTTGGCACTTGGCGTGAACAACTCCGCGGCTGTCCCCCGCCCTGCGGGCTCCTCCTTTATGCCGCTGCGCTGTTCACACCAAGCGCCAAGGCTGCGGATAAGGTGGGTGAGTGAGCAACGGTTGATCGCCCAACATGTTTGCGAGAGCTGGTCGGCGGTGTACTCAGCGCAGCGGCATAAAGGGGGAGCCCGCAGGGCGGAGGACAGCCGCGAAGCTGAGTACGCCGTCGACAAGCTCCTGTACAAAACCTGCATAGTCCCCGAGGACAGCTTTGATGCTGAGTAGGCCTGCCAGATCAGGTACAAGACTACACAGTGCCCGAGGACAGCCGCGAAGCTGAGTACGCCGCTTGCCAGCTCCCGTACAAGAATATCAACTTTGAATCCTCGCAATCTGCGCCATCGCCGCAGCTCACGATGCTGGAAAATTAATCTTCAGCTGCAAAAAATCAAACCAGCTGCTGGTCAATAAACGCGGTCAACTGCGACTTGCTCAGCGCGCCTACTTTGGTAGCTGCCAGCTGGCCGCCTTTAAAAATCATCAGCGTAGGAATGCCGCGAATGCCGAATTTGCCGGGGATGTCGCGGTTTTCGTCGACATTCATTTTGGTGATTTGCAGTTTGTCGGCGTAGGTGGTGGCTACTTCGTCCAAAATTGGGGCAATCATTTTGCAGGGGCCGCACCATTCGGCCCAGTAGTCCACCAACACGGCAGGCTTGGTGGACTGCAGCACTTCGGCTTCAAATGTGGCATCGGTAATGTGTTTGATCAGGTCGTTGGCCATGCGGTTCTCCAAGGGTTGCTGGGGTGTGGGCGAATAGTGGAATAATTGTGTTGCTGCACATATGGTTTGTGCACCAGATGCCTATACAGTGTGGTCATTGTGACAGAAAGCAAGACTTGGGCATGGTGCCCAATGCACGGCAAAACGCTATGGCAGCGATAGATAAAACTAAACACCCCACCGAGTACGCAGACTCTGGCACACCTGTGGTTACCACTGCGTCTGATGCTGCGTCCAATGTTGTGTCCACTACCGCATTGAACACTGCGTTGAACACTGCGTTAACCACTGCGTCAACCACTGCGCCCGCCGTTTGGCAGGGCTTGTGGGCGCAAGTGGCCGCACACATGCAGGCGGTGGGTGCGCACCCTGCGCGTACGGTGGTGCTGCTGCCGTTTTTTCAGCTGCAGGCGGTGGCGCGGGCGCATCTGATGCAGCGCGGCTACATACCAAGCCAGGGCACGCCAAGCCAAGGCACGCCAAGCCAAGGCGTGCAGAACCGCACTGCGCAATTTACCCCGCGCCTAGAAACCACCAAAAGCTGGAGCCAGCGCATTGGCCACTTTAGCCCCTGCGCGCTAGACATTAGCTACGACGCGGGGCTAGACAGCCTGCGCGCCAAGGCATGGCTGCAACGCGCTGGGCTGGGCGCGCAGCAGGCCATGCTGGTGGGCAGCTTGGTGCAAACCGCCCACCAGCTGGGTGCGCTGGTAGCAGCCGTGCCGCCCGCGCAGCGCAGCGACTGGGCTGCGCAGGCGCGTACCAACGCGCTGCAAGGGCTGGACAAACTCGCCAGCACCCCGCTGATGTACGAGGCCGCTGTGGCCCGCATTGCACTAGAGTGGGCGGTAGCTTCGCGCTATGCCAGTGATGTGCTGTTTGACGACGCCGTGCGCAGCAGCCTGGACGCGCTGATCGTGGTGCCCGGGCTGCAGGCCAACCCGCTGGCGCAAGCGCTGGCCCAGCACTGGGCTGATGTGAGTTGCAGCGTGCAGTGGCCAGACGCTTTGGATTTTGATGATGCTGCGTTTAGCTACGGCGCAGGCATGCACCCCATCCAGGGTCACGCCGTGGCGCTGCACCCGTGCACCGACCAGCACGACGAAGCTGACCGCGCCGCCGCCTGCGTGCTGCAGCACATCGCGCACGGCCGCGTGCCTGTAGCGCTGGCTGCGGTAGACCGGCTGAGCACCCGGCGCATCAGCGCTACGCTGCAATTGCACGGCGTGCAGTTGCTGGATGAGACCGGCTGGAAGCTGTCTACCACCCGCGCTGCGGCCAGCATTATGGCGCTGCTGCGCGCCGCGCGCACGGCACGCACAGCACACACCACGCAGTTGGGCGATGGCGCTGATGATGCGCTATTGAACTGGCTGAAACAAACCAACGCGCCTGTAGCAAAAATAAACGCCCTGGAACAGCTGTTTCGCAAGCAAAACAGCACACTAACCCAGGTAAATACTGCTCAAGCAGCTATTGAATTTATAGTACCAGTGCAAGACGATGCCCTGGGTATTGATGCTGATGCGTTGGGTACGGATGCTAATGCTGATGCATCGGGTACTGACGCTAATATATCTACTAAAGCCGACCACTTGAATCCACCCACACAGCTTGGCTTGTATGCAAACGATCAAAGCGCCGCCCCCGCGCAACCCTTGTCTGTCAACGCGCTGCTGGGCAGCCTGCGCACCAGCCGCAGCCCCACGCAGTGGCTGCAAGCTGTGCAGTACGCCTTGCACGCCACTGGCCAATGGGCAGCGCTGCAGGCCGACAGTGCAGGGCGCGACTGTGTGCAGGCGCTGCACCTGCTGCAACCCGACGCATTGGCCGACCACAGCGCGCCGATGAGCTTGGCCGAGTTCACCGCGTGGGCCAGCGACTGCCTGGAAAACGCCAGCTTCAAACCCAGCTTGGGCGCTGCTGCACCCGCCGCGCAGGTGATAGTGCTGCCGCTGGCGCAGGTGCTGGCGCGGTCGTTTGCCGCTATCGTTATTGCAGGCGCTGACGAGCAGCGCTTGCCCGCCAGCCCCGAGCCCGTGGGCGCGTGGACCCGCGCACAGCGCGCCGCGCTAGGCCTGCCTACGCGCGAGGCGCTGGCCGCAGAGCAGCAACGCGTATGGGCCTGCGCCATGCAGCTGCCGCAGGTGGATGTGCTGTGGCGCACAGCAGAGGGTGAATCAGCCCTGCAGCCTAGCCCGCTGCTGCTGCAGTGGCAGGCTGGGCAGGCTGCCGTGCATGCCGCTAGCGATGCACCAGCGGACTTATTTGCTGTGTCGCTTGCGCCATTACACGCAACCCAAGCTGCTAGCACCATCGCACACTACGCCGCAGACCCGCGCCGCACCGTCAGTGTCCCCACCGCGCCCACGCACATGCCCACGCCCGTGGCAGGCGCGCTGCGCGTTACCAGCGTGTCGGCCAGCAGCTACAGCGACCTGCGTGCGTGCCCGTACCGGTTTTTTGCGCTGCGCCTGCTGGGCCTGCAAGACGCACCCGAGCTAGACACCGAGGTTGACAAACGCGACTTTGGCAGCTGGCTGCACAGTGTGCTGGGCGAGTTTCATACGCGTCGCAAGACTAATCCAACACTTAATGCTGCTGATGATGCAGCACTGCTAGACCAATGCGCCACCGACCAATCTATGCCCGGCCCTGGCTTTGTCCCCTATGCCGCTGCATGGCCCCAAGTGCGCGCCAGCTACCTTGCGTGGCTGACCCAGCACGAGGCCGAGGGCTGGCAGTTTGACCAAGCCGAGCTATCGCAAAAAATCACCCATCCCCATGATGATGACCTGCAACTAGTAGGCCGCCTGGACCGCGTAGACCGCCTAAGCCGTGGCCCCATGGCAGGCACAGCCTACGTGTTGGACTATAAAACTGAGAGCAGCCAAGCCAGTAAAAACAAGGTAAAAAACCCGATGGAAGACACGCAGCTGGCCTTCTACGCCGCGCTGCTGGGCGAGGACGACCTGCACGCCGCCTACATCAACTTGGCAGAGCGCGACTGCAAAACCACGCCGCAGCCC
>JANNCO010000007.1:0-2700 GCA_031386655.1 Polaromonas sp.
CATGCGCCACAAAGCCCACACCACAAGCGTCTTTCTCGCTGCCAGGCTGGTACAAGCCACCCGCTGTTGCTGCTGCAATCTCAATATCCAAGGCACCCATGTGCTTCTCCAGTTATCCAAAAAGAATTTATATTTTAGTGCACCGCAGCAAATTACTCAAACCAATTAAATGGGGTCAGATCACATTTAATTTACATTTACATCATAGTAAAATTAAATAGGGACATATCAAATACTATAGCTAATTAAGCACTATCTACAAGCTGAAAGGCAATTATTGCAGTTAATAATTGGCCCTTAAATAGTAGCTTTGGCTTTAAGAGGTCGGCCTTTAACGCCAGGTTTGATGCTTTTTTGCGTGCTTTTTTCTAATTCATTCAAAAAGTCTTCATCCCCTAAAACGCCATTCCGATGGGTGCTTCGTGTCAGCAGTTTTTCATCGGCCCCACTTAAACCACCACGTACAAAATCTACATACGCTGCCTCGCGTGCAAACGGTGTGTTGCCCAAATTCCAAAAATGCGGGTGCGGCGACACCAAAGCATCTGTGCGCAACCCGGCGTAGTGCCCGTAACTGCTCCAAACGTAATCTTGCGGTTGCATCACCATACCCGCCCGCACAGGGTTCAGGTCGATATAGGCCATGCATGCCAGCAAGTAACGCTCGGTCTGCACAAGAGTGCTTTTGTAGCGCCCGTCGAACAGTGTGCCCGTGCGGCCAGTGCGTTTGTTAAACAGCTGCACATAACTGCGGCCCACCTGCTGCATCATCAGCGACAGCCCCTTATCATCTTGCGGGGTAGCTAATAGATGCAGATGGTTGGTCATCAAAACATAGCTGTGGATAGCCACTTTGTGTTGCAAAGCCGCTTCTCGCAGTAAATTAAGCATCGCCTGGTAGTCTGCAATGGATGCGAAAATAACTTGGCGATTATTGCCCCGCTGGATAATGTGGTGTGGGTAATCGGGAACGGTCAATCGGGGTTGTCGGGCCATTGCTACATTTTATCGGATTATGATAAAGTTGATCTGACCCCAATTAAATAGGTGGGTGTTTGCAGTGAAAATCAGTCATAAAATATTTGTTGCTAATTGTTAAATCACTAATCGCTTCATCCAACATCACATGCCCACACTAGCCCACATCTATATTCGCACGCCGCAAGGGCGATTTACGGCGTTTAACCCTAGTGCGGTGATGTTGCCGCCGCTGAAAACACTGCTCAAAGCGGTGGATGGGAAAATCACCACCAGCGAGCTGGAGTTGACCTTGTCGCATCTGGGCCATGTGGAGAGTTTGCTGGCAAATCTGGAATCGTTTGGGCTGATCGCTGACAAGAGCATTGTTTTCAGTCAAATAGGCGCACGCCAAGCGCGAAGCGAGACGCCACTAGATGATGACAACCCGCTGATGCAAACTAACTTTGGTGGCTTGGTCAGCGATGGTGTTAATCCTTGGCAAAACACCTCTGGCTCCGGATTAGATTCACTTAAGCCAATACCAGCGCCATATCCACCAGCACCCCCACCACCTCTGGCACCTACCAAGCCCGACACATTATTAGACCGTATGGCCCAGCAGCTGGCCGACACTATGGCCACATTTGTACTGACGCATTTGCCTGACAAGGCTTTCAAAGAACTTATAACGATAGAAAATATTCATACGCCCCAGCAGCTGGAGGCCGCCCTGCCCCAGTATGAGATATTGGTGCAACCACTGGGCGAGGCAGGCACAAAACATGTCGCGCAATTAAGACTATTGATGCAGAAGATTTTTGCGTAGTTGGCGGGCTAAAAAATGCCCTGACCGGGCAGGCTGAAACTGCCCTGAAACGCATGGGGACATTACCCAAACCGGCTGATCTGCCCCATCAGTTTTTTAGCCAGTTCGTCGAGCAAACCCTGCGTTACTTGCGCCGCCGGATACGTGGTGTTGATCAACTCAAAGCCGTCGGTGTTGGCCACCCGAAAAACTATCTCACCACGGTCGTGGTCGGGCGTCACCATGACAGAGCCGCGCACGTGGGTTTGGTATTCAAAAACATAGGCCAGCAGCTTGTTAGTATCTGGGTGGCGCTGCTCTTTGCGGTCGTGCGGCACTTGGCCAGTAGCTAGGCGCTGGGTGACGCGCTCCAGGTCAGGCGGAAAATTCACTGTCACACTGTGGGTGGCTATTTTGCCAGTGGCGGGTTGCAGGTCTCAGCCTACGCCAATATGGTTGTGCACTTCTTGGTTGCGCAGCATTTTTTTGCGGGCGTCGCAGCGAAAGTTTTGCAGCACCAGGGCAGGGAACGCAGCTTTACCGTCCAAGCTGTAGTTGCCGTGTGCGGGCGGTCGGATCACATTGAGCTGCGCACACAAGTCTTGCAGGTATTTGCTGGCGATTTTGCAGGCGTATTCCGTAGCGGCGGTATTGGCGGCCAGGTCTTGGTACGCGCCTTGCTGCTGGTTCTGCAGGTTTTGCGCTTGATTTTTAAGGTCGTTAAGAAAGCTCATGGTGTCGCTGTGTGTCACTCTATGTCGTTCAATGCTGCGCCGTTCGGTATCGTTTTATAGCGTGCTGCCCAGCCTGATTTTAACGGGCTGCAGCTGTGCTGATTACCGCAAACGGTCATGCTCTTTGATGGCAAACCGGTCTGTCATGCCGGCAATGTAGTCGGCCACAGCGCGGGGCGTGTTGGCGCGTTGCGCGTAGGC
>JANNCO010000073.1:0-3529 GCA_031386655.1 Polaromonas sp.
GCTGTGGATTGACTACCATGCTTGCGAGAGGTGGCAGGCGGTTTACTCCGCGCAGCGGCATAAAGGGGGAGTAGGCGCCCCTAGGCCGCCACGGAGGACAGCCGCGAAGCTGAGTACGCCGCCTGCCAGCTCCCGTACAAGACCTACACAGTTCCCCGGAGGACAGCTTTGATGCTAAGTACGCCGCCTGCCAGCTCCCGTACAAGACCTACAGCAAGACCTACACAGTTTACTGAGCACAGCTTTGACGCAGAAGTAGCAACGCTGACCAGCTCCGCTACAAGACAATCTTAGCTATTCCTCACCCCTCACGCCGCTTCTTGCGCGGCCTGCCGGCCAGTGCAATGTCGTACAACCAGTTGGGTAGCACGCGTAGCAGCTTGGCCACTATGCCCATTTGCCAGGGAATCACACGGTAGCTGCTGCCTGCGGCAATAGCGGCATAAGCGCGGTTGGCAAATACATCGGGCTGCAACAAGAATGGCATGGCGTAGCGGTTGCTTTGCGTCAGCGGCGTGTTGATGTAGCCCGGCAAAATAGTCACCACTTGCACGCCGTGTTTGCCCGTGGCGGCGCGCATTTCGCCGCGCAGGCTTTCGCAATAGGCGACTACAGCCGCTTTGCTGGCGCAGTAAGCGCCATGGCCGGGCAGGCCGCGGATGGCAGCGACGCTGGCAATGCCTACCAGGCTGCCGGTTTTGCGGACTTCCATGGCAGCGACGAAGGGGTGAAACGTGGCAGCCAGGCCGGTGTTGTTGGTGGCAAAAGTTTGCGCTATCACGTCGATGTCGGCGCGCACCGCGGTGTCTACGCCTATGCTGATACCCGCGTTGGCAATCACCACATCGGGCAAGCCTTGCTTAGCAATGCAGGCGGCACCTGCAGCGGCAATGCTGTCGGTGTGGGCCACGTCGGCGCTGTAGATTTCAAAACGGTTGGCTGCAATGCTGTGTGCTGCGGCCCACCGGGTGATCTCGTCAGTACGGCGCGCCACCAAGGCCAAGCGGTAGCCAGCTTGGTAGTAGCGCCAGGCCAGCGCCTGGCCAATGCCGCTGGAGGCCCCGGTGATAAAGACCAAGGGCGAGGCAGGGTTGGTAGCAAGGCGGGTGGAAGGATCGGTAGTGGACATGGCAGCTTGGGATGTAGGGTAACGACAAGGATTGCAAGGCTAAAAGCGTGGGAACTGCAGGTTCACAGCGTTGCAGGTTCGCGGCGCCGAAGTTTCAAGGTGCTGTTGAATTACAGCGCTGTAGGACCACGGCGCTGTAGGACTACGGCGCTGCGCGGGGCGACAAAGTCCCTTTCACGCGGCCTTGCAGTGTAACAACGCGGCCCAGGTTGTCATACAGCAAGTTGTCTGCAGTAAAAACATCGTTGCCCCGCTTGAGCGTGACGGGCAGGTGGGATTTAACTTGCTCGGTGCGCAAAAATGCGTGCAAAAACTCACCGCGAAATTCCAGGCGCGGCTGCGCATTGCCTGCCGCGTCAATACCCGCCTCGCGCACCACTACAGCGTCGCCCACCAGTTGTACTTCAGAACCATCGCCGTTGCTGTAGGCTTTCTTGGCCGTGGCGGTAGTCAGCTGGTCGGCTTTGAACGAACGTATGCGCGCTTGGTCAACTTCTAAAATATCTGTGTCAGGGTAATGCTGGCCTTGCTTGCCTGCAATCTCGCTTTGCAATTGGCCCGCAACATTAAAATTTTTGACTGCAAAGTTGCGCATGTAGTAGTCGGGCTCGTGGGTCACGGGTGCGACTTCTGCGGGCGCCATGGCCCCGGGTGTGTTGCGCGCCAGCCACCACGTACCCAGTGCCAGCACCACAATCAGCAGCATGGGCAAATAGGTGGTGGAGGCAAACCACAGGTTCTGGCCCCAGCGCACAGCAGCTGACCACAGGGTGGCCAGACCAGATTCGGTACGCAGCGATGCCGTGCTCATACTGTCAGCAGCTGGGCCAATTGGCGGGCGTAATGGCCTTGTGCTGCCAGTACCAGGTCGCACAGCTGGCGCGCTGCGCCGTGGCCACCGCGCAGGTGCGTTGTAAAGTGGGCTATTGCAATATTCTCTGCATGCGCGTTGGCTGGCGCGCAGGCCAGGGCCGCGCGGGCCAGCAGTGGCAGGTCGGGCCAGTCGTCGCCCATGGCAGCGGCTTGCGACCAATCCAGGCCAAGCTGGGCCAATAATTTATTGGCAGCGGGCAGTTTGTCTTCGGTGCCATACACCGCGTGTGCCACACCCAGCGCTGTCAAGCGGGTGCGCAGGGCCGCACTGTCGCGCCCGGTGACCACGGCAATGTGGATACCAGCGCGCTGCAGCATTTTGAAGCCTTGGCCGTCTAGTACGTTAAAGCGTTTGAGGGTTTCACCCGCCTCGCTAAAGTGCAGGCCGCCATCGGTCAGCACGCCATCGACATCAAAAAATACAATGCGTACCGCTTGCGCGCGCAGCAGCAATGCGGGGTCAAAAGTTTGCCTGGCAGTAGTGACAGAAATGCCAGCAGCAGGGGTAGCAACGGCAGTGGCAGTGGGGGCAGCGGGCATGGTGTTTTTGCAGAATGGCGGGTAGATATGACGGTGTGCAGGCTAGATGACTTTAGCGCGCATCAGGTCGTTGGTGTTCAGCGCGCCTACCAGCAGGCCTTGCGCATCGGTCACCAGCACGCTGGTAATTTGGTGGGCTTCCATCATGGCCACTGCGTCTACGGCCAGCGCGTCGGCACTGAGCGTGCGCGGGTTGGCGTGCATCACGTCGGTGGCCTGCAGGGTGCGCAGGTCATGGCCTTTTTCAACCAAGCGGCGCAGGTCACCGTCGGTAAATATACCCATGGGCTTGCCTTGCACATCCACCACCGCCGTAGCGCCCAGGCCTTTGGCGCTCATCTCGCGCATCAGGTCGACAAACAATGCGCCCGGTGGCACACGGGGCACGGCATCGCCCGCGCGCATCACGTCGCGCACATGGGTAAACAGTTTGCGCCCCAAACTGCCACCTGGGTGTGAACGGGCAAAGTCCTCGGCCTTAAAGCCGCGTGCATCCAGCAGCGCTACGGCCAGCGCGTCGCCCCAGGCTAGCTGCGCCGTGGTGCTGGCGGTAGGTGCCAGGTTCAATGGACAGGCTTCTTTGGCCACACTGCTGTCGAGCATGGCCGCGGCATGGCGGGCCAGCGTTGAGCCTGGGCCGGCGCAAATGGCGATCAGCGGTGTGCCCATGCGTTTAATCACGGGCAAGATGGCAGTCAATTCATCAGACTCGCCCGAATTGGAAATAGCCAGCACACAGTCGATGGCTTTGATCATGCCCAAGTCGCCGTGGCTGGCCTCTGCCGGGTGCACAAACATGGCAGCCGTGCCGGTAGAGGCTAGTGTGGCGGCAATTTTACGGCCAATATGCCCGCTTTTGCCCATGCCCATCACCACCACACGGCCCCGGGTGGCCAGTACCAGCTCAATGGCTTTGGTAAACGCGGCTTGCTGTGGCCCGTCCTCAGCCAGCCGCGTGCGCAGGCCTTGTACGGCCGCAGCTTCGAT
>JANNCO010000092.1:0-4392 GCA_031386655.1 Polaromonas sp.
CAACACATGCAGTCGCCCACTGCGCGCGGGTATGACGGCATCAACCTGGCTGCTGTACAGCAGTGCACCCACTTTGTTGCCATGCCGTGTCAGCAGCCGCGACAGCACACCGACAAACTGTGCCAATACATCACGCTTGCGTATATTGTGCGAGCCAAAGTCTACCGACGCACTCAAGTCGAGCAAAAACCAGGCGTTGACCTCGCGGTCTTCGGTAAACTGGCGTACGTACGGCACTTGCATGCGCGCAGTGACGTTCCAGTCAATGTAGCGCACATCGTCATGGTGCTGGTATTCACGCAGGTCGGCCAGGTCTAGCCCCGCGCCGCGAAACAGCGTGCGATAGTCGCCCTGCAGCAAACCGTCCAGGCGGCGAATCACCGTCCATTCAAGCTGTTTTAAAAGTTGCTCGGCGTTTTGCATGGCACATCTCTACGCGCTAGCAGCCTCGGTGCTTGCCACGAGCGGTGTGGTTTGCGCAGCGTGGTTTTCATAATGGCTAATGGGTTTGGCCGGGGCCGCCACTTTGGCCATGATGGTTTTGACAATGCTGTCGGGTGTGACGCCTTCACTGAGTGCCTGATACGACAGTGCAATGCGGTGGCGCAGCACATCGGGCACGAGATCTGCCATGTCTTCGGGCAAGGCATAGCGCCGCCCACGCATTAGCGCCAGCGCACGCGCACCCTCAACCAGGCCTATAGTGGCGCGGGGGCTGGCGCCATAGGTGATAAAGCGTGCCATGTCTTTGATGCCGTGCTTATCGGGCGTGCGCGTAGCGCTAACCAAGCGCACGGCATATTGCACCAGCGAAGGGTCAAGGTACACAGCGCGGCATTCTTTTTGCAGCGCGGCCAGCTGATCCAGGCTGGCTACTGCGCTAATGTGGATGGGTGCACCAGTCACGCGCTCTACTATGACGGCCTCTTCTTCGTCGCTGGGGTAGTGCACCAGCACCTTCATCATAAAACGGTCTACCTGCGCCTCGGGCAAGGCGTAGGTGCCTTCGGTCTCTATCGGGTTTTGGGTTGCCATGACTACGAACGGCGAGGGCACGGCATGCGAAATGCCAGCGATGGTGACCTGCCGCTCTTGCATTACCTCCAGTAGCGCACTTTGTACTTTGGCAGGCGCACGGTTTATCTCGTCGGCCAGCAGCAGGTTGGCAAACACAGGGCCTAAGGTGGTACTGAATTCGCCCGTTTTTTGGTTGTAAACGCGCGTGCCAATCAAGTCTGAAGGTACCAAATCAGGCGTAAACTGAATGCGCTTGAAACTGCCTTGGATGGCCTGGGCCAGCGTTTTGATAGTGAGCGTTTTAGCCAAGCCGGGCACGCCCTCGACCAATAAGTGGCCTTGTGCCAGCAGCGCCACCATGACACGCTCTAGAAATTTGTCTTGCCCTACGACTTGGCGTTTAACTTCATAGAGAATTTTTTCCATCAACTCGCCGCTGAACTCGCCGCTGAACTTGTCGCTGTGGGTGCTAGGGTTAGTCATCATTTTCCTTTGCTGGCTGAAAGATTTAAAACGGTGGCATGCCAGCAGCTGAGGCCGCATTTTCAATCGGTACGGCAAAGCCTATGCCAATAAAAGTACGCTGCTTGGCCGGGTTCAAAATGCCAGTGACTATGCCCACCACTTCGCCCTGTGCATTGACTAACGGGCCACCCGAATTGCCAGGGTTGGCGGCAGCATCAAACTGAATGAGATTGGTAAGTTCTTCGCCGCTCTCAGGTGATTTAAATTCACGTTTTAAACCTGACACCACACCGCTAGACACCGAGGGCCCTATGCCAAACGGAAAGCCTACCGCCGCTACCATGTCGCCAGGCTTTAGGTTAGCGGTACTGGCCAGCGCCGCGGCGGTTAAATCGTCAGGAATTTTATGGGCCTGCAATACCGCCAGATCATCTTTGGCTTGTACGCTGGTGATGTGCGCCGTGCTGGTCAGGCCGTCCATAAAGGTCACTTCCAGGCGATCGGCTTTTTGCACCACATGCAAATTAGTCAAGATAATGCCTTTGTCCACGATCACCACGCCAGTGCCTACACCCAATTGCTCTTCTTCCATCAATTTACCTTTTTTGTCGCGCGGCGTGACAAAGCTGCGCACCATCACCACGGACGGAATGATTTGCTCGTACGCGCGCGCAGCAGGCGATGGCACAGAGATAGTTTGCAGGGCGTGTTGAACGGCGTTGTCGATGTCTTTTTGGCTCAGTGTCTGAGCAGTAGTTTGCAAGAGCGTGAACACACCAAATGCGCTGGCTACCAACAGCGCGCCCAGTGCACATGCTGCACTGCGGGGCTGGCGATGCAGCCAAGATGACAAAACAGCTTTTAGGCGTTGCCAGCGAGATGTTTGCTGAGCAGCTGTGAGTAGTGTTTGTGACTGCGAAACTTGCACGCCGTTTTGGGCTTGAGTTTGCGTTGGCGCCTTAGGTGGTGTGTGCCCGTGCGCACCAACACTGCGGGCCGGGGCAGTGCTGCTAGAGCGGCTGTAAAGCGCAGGGCGTTTCATCCGGGTGGCCTGTGTGATACCTCTGAAGTGCTTCTACATTAGCATGAAACGGTATTTTTGCGCTGCGGTTTTGTGCTTACCCACTTAAACCCGATTTGTGCGCGATCTGTGCGCAATCTGTGCGCGACTTAGATGCGACCCATCTAGTACCTAAGCGCCCATTACACCTCGATACCATTGGTGAAAATGTTCCATGCCGTCTTCCATCGGGCTTTGGTAAGGGCCTGATTGGTTGTCGCCACGGGCCAGCAGGGCTTGCCGCCCGGCATCCATGCGCAAGGCAATTTCGTCGTCTTCTATGCAGGTTTCCATGTAGGCGGCTTGCTGGGCTTCGATAAACTCACGCTCAAACGCGGCGATTTCTTCGGGGTAGAAAAACTCCACCATGTTGAGGGTTTTTTGCGGGCCTTGCGGAAATAAGGTGCTGACCACCAACACATGCGGATACCACTCGACCATGATGTTGGGGTAGAAGGTCAGCCAAATTGCACCATGTTTGGGCGGCTGGCCGCCGCGGTAGTTCAGCACCGCGTCGTGCCAGCGCTGGTACACGGCGGTGCCAGGCTTGCCCAGCTTGTCGGCCACACCCACGGTTTGCACGCTGTACTTGGGTTTTAGCTCCCAGCGCAGGTCGTCGGTGGCCACAAATTGGCCTAAGCCGGGGTGAAACGGGCCTACGTGGTAGTCCTCTAAATACACCTCGATAAAGCTTTTCCAGTTGTAGTCGCACTGGTGCAGGTGGGCGCGGTCAAACACGTAGCCTTCAAAATTCAGCTCAGGCAGGGCGTGCATGCCTGCCAGGTCGGCGTTCACATCGGTGTGGGGTGCCCCAAACGGTGTATCAAACAGCAAGCCGTTCCAGGTTTGCAGCTTGTAATTTTCCAGGTGCAAGCACGGGTCTTGCACAAAGTGGGGCGCGCCGATTAACGTGCCCGTGGGGTGCTTGCCAGACACGTCATAAGTCCAGCGGTGCAGCGGGCAAATAATGCTGCCTGCTGCAGCGTCGATACGGCCACGCCCCTTGAGCATCAAGGCCTGGCGGTGGCGGCATACATTGGAGATCAGCTCGATGCCTTTGGGTGTGTGCACCAGTGCGCGCCCTTCGGCCTCTTGTGGCAGGGTGTGGTACTGGCCTGTATGGGGCACAGACAGCTGGTGGCCTATGTAGCGCGGGCTGCGGGCAAAAATACGTTCCAGCTCGGTTTGGTAGTGGGCGGCGTCAAAATACGCTGACACAGGCAGCGGGCTGGTGGCCAGCATGCTTGCGGATGATAAGGTGGACGGTGAGGTGGGCGACAAGGTGGGAGACAAATGCGGCTGAAGACTTAAATCCGTCATGGTAGACCTAAGACCCTGGATGATGCCTCTGTGACACAGCGGCGGTATTTACAAAGAAAGTGATTTTACCCGCCTACAATTGTGTTTTTACCAATGCAACATTTTTGTAATCTAATCTGCTATGCCTAAAGCCGCCGCTGCCCCTGCCAATCTGACTTACGAAGCCGCCCTGCAAGAGCTTGAAGCCTTGGTGGCGCGCGTCGAGTCAGGCCAGTTGCCGCTAGACGACTTGCTGGCAGGCTACCAGCGCGGTGCCCAGCTACTGAAGATTTGCCGCGACAAGCTGCAAGCTGTGGAGCAGCAGATCAAGGTACTGGACGGTAAAAGTGATGCAGAGGCCAAGCCATGGACGCAAGAGTGAGCGCAGAGGCGGCTTTTGACTTTGCCGTATGGGCTGCGCACCATCTACAGCTTGTCGAAAGCGCTTTGTCGCGCTGGGTGCCTGCGCAGGCACCCGCAGGCTTGGGCGACGCGATGCGTTACGCCGCACTCGATGGCGGCAAGCGGCTGCGGCCCCTGCTGGTCATGGC
>JANNCO010000486.1:0-30068 GCA_031386655.1 Polaromonas sp.
GGGCAGTGCAGACCGGTGGAGAATTTCCAAACATTACCTATCCCCACGCTTTTGCCTGCGTGTAATACGCTGCCCCCTGAGGGAGCCATCTCGACTTGGGGCAGCCCGGCGTCTAAACTGCGCATTTCTTCACCTGCATACACCATTAGCCGCCCGCTACCGCGCTTGAGCGCCAATTCAATGGCTTCCATCACACGCACTTTTTCAGCAGTTTGCAATTTAAAGCGATCTGCCACCACGTCCAACACCTTACGTGGCCCAGCGGGCGTGGCAATCTCGCGCTCAGCCTGCACGCGGGTAAAACCGCTGGCCGACAGCCATTGCGCCACTTCCTCGGCGCTGGTGTTGCCGGGTAGCTCTACAGGAAAGGTCAACACTACGCGCAGTTCATCACTGCCTGCGCGTTGCAGCATTTGCGTGTAAATCGTCTCTGCAGTGTCGTGCTGCACGGGCAACGCCGTTTGCGTGTCATACAAATCAGCAAGACGGGCGAACAGCAACTTCAAGTGGTCGTTGATCTCCGTCATGGTGCCCACTGTAGAGCGTGACGATCGCACCGGATTGGTTTGGTCGATGGCAATGGCAGGCGGCACGCCGTCCACACGGTCTACCGCGGGCTTGTCCATGCGGTCCATAAACTGCCGAGCATAGGCCGAGAAGGTTTCTACATAACGTCGCTGGCCCTCGGCAAATAATGTGTCAAACACTAAACTTGATTTGCCAGATCCGCTGGGACCTGTGACCACGGTCAGTTCACCCGTGCGGATGTCCAGATCAAGATTTTTAAGATTGTGTTGCCGTGCGCCGCGAATGCGGATGCTGCCTTGCGTCATGTTAGAGCTCTTTGGGTTGGGTGACCCAAATATTCTAATGACAAGCTATCCCGGCTGTGGGTTTAGGGGCTTGTATTAAGCCATGACACCAGTTACTTGCAATGAAGTTCTATACGCCGCGTAGCGCGCGCGCCAGTTCGGCAAATTTCTCGTCGCCCACAGCTTCTTTGATTTTTGGTGCAATGGCTACCAAGTCTTTGTAGCTGGAAGCAGACTCTACTGACATGTTCAAACGGAACCCACGAAGACCCAAACCCGATGCAAGCTTGACAGCAACAGGATACGCACGCTGGTAGCGCTCTTGCTCTGTCATAGCGGTTGCTGTGTTTTCCGCTGTAGAGGTGGAGGTACCTGGTGGCTTGGCCGCTGCACTCATACTTGCCGCAGCGGGTTGCTCACCCTCCATCACCTCAATGAGTCCCAGCGACTCTATATGGCGGATATCGTCTACTGTCAGGCCCATGCCCGCCATCAGCCTGAGAATCGTAGCGTCGTCTTTTACGCCGTCAAACATGATAAAAGCTGAACGCTGCCGCGCATTCACATCAGAGTTGTGCTCTTTGAAGGTTTGCTTGCCATGTTCTGTTTTTCTATGTTTCATATACATTTATATTGCTTGCGATTAAATTACACCACATCTAACATTGAAAAATGCGCACTATTACACAAAAGGACTCAAGTAAGACCTTTTTAATGGACAGAATCTTGTCTTGCGTTGGAGATAGACAACCCTGTGCGAATATCACTTACCAAGGTATGGCTTGCCTGGCTATGCCGCGGCGTTACAAGGCTTACTGCCACGAGCACGGCTGCCCCCACCGGTACACCAAACACACCCGCTGCCAGCGGTTGAATGCCCCACCACAATGCAACGGGCATATCGATTGCAAAAACATTTCGCAGCCAGGGCTGGTTGGTCACCATGTAGTAAGTTGTGACTCCCAAGCCCGCCCACATGCCAGCCATGGCACCCCATCCCGTTGCCCCGCGCCAAAAGATACCTGCTACCAAAGCTGGAAAGAATACCGATGCAGCCAAAGAAAAAGCTGCCGTCACCATAAACACAATGTCACCTGGTTTCTGTGCAGCAGCATACGCCGCCATCAAAGCCACGATTAAAAGCAAAACTTTGGACATCGTGACGCGGCTGGTGGCGTTGGCATGCGGTGCGATGATTTTGTAGTACAAATCATGCGACAGTGCGCTGGCCATGGTTAGCAATAAACCGTCTGCCGTAGACAGTGCAGCTGCCAGACCACCTGCGGCTACCAGTGCCGCAATAACGTAGGGCAAGCCTGCAATTTCAGGCATGGCCAGCATGATCACGTCGCTGCTGAGCGTAATTTCACCTAGCTGCAGAACTCCGTCTTGGTTAATGTCGGTTACCGACACTAAACTGGCATCCACCCGGCTCCACTGCGCGATCCAAGCGGGCAGTTTCTCAAACGGTAAACCCACCACATTCTGGAACACCTCGTATTTAACCAACACTGCCAAAGCAGGAATTGCCAAGTACATGATTAAGATAAAAAACAGCGACCATGATGCTGCGTTGCGCGTCTGGCGTACGCTAGAAGTAGTGTAGTAACGGGTTAGCACGTGCGGCAAGCCTGCTGTGCCTACCATCAAGCAAAATATTAACGCTAAAAAGTTATTGCGCGCGGTTGCAGTGGTTTCTTTTTCGGCAGCCGTGCCTTGCGAGTTGCCTGCATACGGCAGTGCATGGCGCGGCATGCCTGATAATGGCCTTGCCTTGATCTCTGCTGCGCTGCGCGCTTGCTGCCACAGCGCAATCGCTTTTTTCTCGTCACGTGGCAGCTGTGCAAGACTGCGTTCTGCTGCAGCTATGTCGCGTACAGGTGCGTTGGCGGTTTTTAAATCAGCAATTCTGCGGGCAGCCGAACTGCGGTCTTGTGCCAAAGCTTGCGCAGCTTGGGCCAGCTTGCTGTCCAGCAATGCAACGCGCTGCGCATAAAAATCACGTACTTGCAACTCGCCTGCGTCATGCAGCAGAACCTCTTCACGCTGCGTAATTTTGCCAAGCTGCTGGCCGTAAGAAATATGGGGTATCGGGGAGCCTGTTTGCTTGACAGACAGCCATACCACAGGCACTGTAAAAGCAATAATCATCAAAATATACTGCGCCACCTGAGTCCAGGTGACGGCGCGCATACCGCCCAAAAAAGAGCACAGCAGCACACCACCCAGCCCCAAGAATATTCCAATCTCAAATGCGATACCTGTCAGCCGTGAGCTGATCAATCCAATGGCATAAATTTGCGCCACCAAATAAACAAACGAACATAATATGGCAGCCATAGCCGCCATTACGCGGGGTGCGCGCCCGCCGTAGCGCGCTGCAAAAAAATCTGCAATAGTGTATTGGCCAAACTGCCTTAAATAGGGCGCAATCAGCAACGCCACCAAGCAAAAGCCGCCCGTCCAGCCCACAATAAACGCCAGCCCTGAATAGCCTCCTAGATACAGCGTACCCACCAATCCTACGAAGGAGGCGGCAGACATCCAGTCTGCCGCAATGGCCATGCCGTTGTACATCGCAGGAATGCGTCGACCAGCCACATAGTATTCATTGGTATCGGTGGTGCGGCAAAAGATACCTATAGTGGCATACACAGCGATAGTGGCCAGCAAAAAGCTGGCACCAATCCATTCGCGGCGCAAGCCGCGGCTTTCTAGCCAGGCCAAGAAAGCAATAAACAGCAAGACGCCCAGGGTGTACCAGGCATACACTTTGTGCAGTTGGCGGCTGAATTCGCGGTCCGCATTATTCATGGCTTGCAGGGTTGTCTTGGGCTAATTTATCGTCCAAGTGGTTCATCACCCAGCCATAGCACACCACAATCAGCAGATACACCAACAATGTGCCCTGCGCCGTCATCCAAAAACTAAATGGCGCACCGAGCCACTGGAAATTTAGCTCAGCGGCAAAGTAAGGTACTCCAAAACTAACCACGCCCCACGTTACCAACAGCGCTGCCGTCAACCGCTTGGTGGCCCCCCAATGCTGAACGGCTGTGCGAGGCATGTGCGGTGGGGGCTATTTCTGGCCGACCCAGTATTATTTGGTTGTCGATGCTGGTGCGGCTGGCGATGCTGCAGCAGCCGGCCCAGCTACAGCAGGTGCAGCTGGTGCAGCAGTATGGCTGCCCGAATCATGTTTTTCACCACTCATGTCGACCTTATCGCCGCCTTTGAAAATCATGAACAAGCCCAAGCCTGCGAACAAAATAAAACCTACCAGAATTTTCCACATGACTAACTCCAATTTAAATCGATTAACAAACTGTACCGTATCTTGGGCGAACGCATCATGCGCAGGCCTGCATAAAAAAAGGCTCCCGCTCATGACAAGCGGGAGCCTTGAGTGTGACTCAAGTATTAGTCGTTAGCGTAAATGTCAACATCTTTGGTTTCTTTGATGAAGATCATGCCAATGATGAAAGTGCCTGTCGCCACGATGACGGGGTACCACAAGCCGTAGTAAATGTCGCCAGTGGCTGCCACCATCGCAAACGCGGTGGTAGGCAACAAACCGCCGAACCAACCGTTACCGATGTGGTAAGGCAAGCTCATGGAGGTATAGCGAATGCGGGTGGGGAACATTTCTACCAGCATGGCGGCAATCGGCCCGTAGACCATGGTAACCAAAATAACCAAGTACACCAAGATAGCCAAAACCATCCCTTTATTCATGGCTTTGTCATCGGCTTTAGCGGTCAAGCCGCTGGCTTTTGCAGCTTCCAGTACAGCCTTCTTGAAGTCAGCAATACCCTTGACACTCTCAGCCGAGAAGCCATTGCGCTTGTCGTTCAGTGTAGCGTTCAGTGATGCAACCGTGGTAGTGCCAATCGTGATGCTGGCTACTGTACCGGCTGGAGCCACTACGTTTTTGTAAGGGATGAAGTTTTGTGCCAATACCCGTTTAGCTTGGTCGCATGAGCTTACAAAATCAATCTCACGTGCAATCGGGCTACCTTGGAACGAGCAGGTTGCAGGGTCTGCAGTCACTGATACGTTGGAATTTTCCTGCGCTTTTTTCAGACCAGGATTGGAGTATTCCATCAACATGGGGAACACAGTAAAGTAAGTCAAGGCACCTAGCAAGCAGCCTGCCATGATGATGGGTTTGCGGCCAATCTTGTCGGACAGTGCGCCAAACACAATGAAGAACGGTGTACCAATGACCAGCGACGCTGCAATCAGCAAGTTGGCTGTGGTGGTGTCAACTTTTGCAATGGTCGTCAAGAAGAACAGTGCATAGAACTGGCCTGTGTACCACACCACCGCTTGACCAGCAGTCAAACCGAGCAAGGCCAAGATCACAATTTTCAGGTTTTTCCATTGGCCGAATGACTCTGACAATGGTGCTTTGGAAGTTTTACCCTCGGCCTTCATTTTCTGGAAGGCCGGCGATTCGTTCATGCTCAAACGAATGTACACCGACACGCCCAGCAAAATAATAGACAACAGAAACGGCACACGCCAGCCCCAGTCTGCAAAAGCCGCTTCGCCTACCGCGTTGCGCACACCCAAAATAACCATCAAGGACAGAAACAAACCCAGCGTTGCCGTGGTTTGAATCCAGGCGGTGTAAGCACCACGCTTGCCTTGAGGGGAATGCTCGGCTACGTACGTTGCCGCGCCGCCGTATTCGCCACCTAGCGCCAAGCCTTGCAGCATGCGCAATGCAACCAGAATAACCGGGGCAGCAATACCAATAGTGGCATAGTTAGGCAACAAGCCCACCACAAATGTAGCCGCGCCCATGATCACAATGGTGACCAAAAAGGTGTACTTGCGACCAATCATATCGCCCAAGCGGCCAAACACTAGCGCACCAAATGGGCGCACCAAGAAGCCTGCGGCAAAAGCCAACAACGCAAAAATGTAGGCCGCAGAAGGGTCAAAGCCTGAGAAAAACTGCTTGGCAATAATTGCAGCCAATGAACCGTATAAATAAAAGTCATACCACTCAAAAACCGTACCCAGCGAAGAAGCGAAAATCACCTTCTTCTCGGTTGCGGTCATTGGGGCATTCGATGCAGCTGTTGCCATAGGACAAGTCTCCTCAATGAAATAAGTCACACTCCGACGGAATATGAAGCATCGAATATCTCGCGAGGCACTGACCCTGCCCTGACATGAAACTTTGCAACTTCTTACAAAATCAGTAGCAACCCTAGTTTATATTTTCGCTACGTGGATTTGCGCTGTACGCCTACGGGTAAGCCCGATGCGTTGCGCCAATCTGATTGACTGAACCACGGGTCATCCATGAGGCGCTGACGCAACATGGGCAGTGCGTCCAAACCCCAAAAAACGTCTTGGTCCACTTGCATACAAGGCACACCAAACACACCTGCGGCAATGGCAGTGTCGGTATTGGTTTTGAGCTCTTGTTTCACAGCCTCGTCGCGCGCAGTGCGCCGAGGGTTTAGTTGCGCTGTCAATGCCACCAATCTTGCGGTGTCGCTTGCCTCGAGACCCCCAACCCACACATGGCGAAAAATAGTCTCAGCCACATAGCGGTTGCATGCGCCGTCTGCCCCGCAGGCCAGCGCCAGGCGCAGCAAGCTGATGGGGTTGAAAGGGTGGCTGGCAGGTGCCTGCAATACCATGCCATGTTCGCGAGCCAGCCAGTGCATTTGGCGGTATGTCCAAGTGCGTTTGGGCGTGATTTCTGCAGGGCCCAGCTGGCCAAAGTGGTTCAACATGGCCGCAAACAGCACGGGCTTGTAGGTAACTTGGTAGCTCAGCCCTTGCAGCACGACAGGCAAGCGTTCAAACGCCAAATAGGCGTAGGGCGATATGACGTCAAAATAAAAAATGATATGTTTCATACAGATTGGATGGCTCTGGGCGTGGGTATTTTTTCACTGCAGCTTTATTACTTATCTTTGTCGGGGCTGCCTGACATTGCAGTGGATTTTCGTTGCGCAATGTGGATCCATACTTGCTGCTTAACCGCATCGCTGGCGCTGCTCCACGCCATGATCTCGTCTATCGTGCGCCAGCAGCCTTTGCACCAACCTGTAGATTCATGCATTTGACATACGGAGGTGCAGGGAGAGGTTACAGGGGTCATTTTTTATACTTTTTAGGCTGTTGACCCAGGTAAATCCTGCTCAAGCAGCTATTAAATTAGGAGTGATTTGATTTAGACTTCAGCCCGCTTATTCAGCAGCGCGGTAGCCGCACGCGACTGTGGTTTGCGTTGCAGATGGTCGCTGATGAACTTGCCAGCATCGATCAGCTTGTCTAAATCAATGCCAGTGTCGATACCCATGCCGTGCAACATATAGACCACGTCTTCGGTAGCCACATTGCCCGTTGCGCCTTTGGCATAGGGACAGCCGCCCAAGCCAGCTACTGACGCATCAAACTGCCACACCCCCATCTCCAGCACGGCCAACGTGTTGGCTAGCGCCTGGCCATAGGTATCGTGGTAATGGCCCGATACGTCACGCAAGTCGTAGTGTTTTAACGTAGCCTCCATGGCGGCGCGCACTTTGCGCGGTGTACCCACGCCGATGGTGTCAGCCACGCCAATGTGCTGCACGCCGATGTCTGCCATCAGCCCTGCCAGGTAGCCCACGCGCTCGGGCGCTACCTCGCCTTCGTACGGGCAGCCCACCGTGCAGCTCATGGCACCGCGCACAGTGATGCCTGCTGCCCGCGCTGCGGCAACCACAGGGGCGAAACGTTCAATACTTTGTGCAATAGAGCAGTTGATGTTGCGCTGGCTAAAGGCCTCGCTGGCGGCGGCGAACACCACAATTTCGTCAGGCTGGGAAGCCAGCGCCGCCTCAAAACCCTGCATGTTGGGTATGAGCACGCTGTAGCGCACGCCTGGCTTGCGCTGTAGGCCCGCCATCACCTGCGCGTTGTCGGCCATTTGCGGCACCCATTTAGGCGACACAAAGCTGGTGACTTCTATCTCGGTTAAGCCCGCGTCTTGCAGCATGTGCACCAACTGGATTTTGACGCTGGCGGGCACGTGCTGCTTTTCGTTTTGCAGGCCATCGCGCGGGCCAACATCAACCAGTTTGACGTGTGCGGGGTACTTCATATTCAATAGCCTTTAACTCTGTCGACTGTACCTGCCACAGCCTGGCCTTGGTGTATAGCGACCATCTTGCGAACAATCTGCGCGATACTTTCATCGCGCAAAGTGCGCGCTGAAGTATGAGGCGTGACTGTTATTTTCGGATGTTTCCAAAAAGTGTGCTCTGGCGGCAGCGGTTCTTGGCGAAACACATCTAGGGTAGCACCTGCAAGGTGGCCGCTGTCCAGCAGCGCCACTAAATCGTCATCTACCACATGCGCGCCGCGCGCTACATTGATCAGGGTGCCGCCGCTGTGCAACAGGCCCAGTGTGCGGTGGTTGAGCAGGTTTTCTGTTTGCGGTGTCAATGGCAGCAGGCACACCAGCACTTTGGTATGACGCAGGAAATCATCCATCTGGTCTGCACCATGCCAACAGCGCACACCTTCGATTTGTTTGGCGCTTTGGCTCCAGCCGTGCACGGTAAAGTCAAACATTGCCAGCGATTGGGCCGCGCGCCGGCCCAGTACGCCCAGCCCCAGCACACCCACCGGAAAATCTGCACGGCTGCGCGGCTTGCGAAACGACCATATCCCAGCACGTGTGTCAGCCTCGTAACCGTCAAACTCGCGAAAGTGGCGAATGACGGCATGGCACACATATTCGGCCATTTGTACTGACATACCGGCATCGTCCAAGCGCACGATCTGCGTAGGCGCTGCAACGCGCAGCTTGAGTAACGCATCTACGCCCGCACCCGTATTGAACACTGCTTTGAGTGCCGGCTGCTCATCAAAGAACTGCTGCGGTGGTGCCCACACCACCCCATAGTCTGCCTGCGGTGCACCGGGCTGCCATAGTGACACATCAGCCTGCACCTGCGCGTTTTGCAGTGCAGCGCGCAAGCCTGCTAACCAAGGCTGGGGTTTTGAATCGCTGCAGCAAAAAGTAATACGCATACGCTGAACGTTTACCAATCAGGCGGTCAATGTCAATAATTCTGCGCCTTCGGCCACTTGGTCGCCAGGCGCGTACAGCAGCTCGGCCACGGTGCCATCTTGGGGCGCGGCAATGGTGTGCTCCATTTTCATGGCTTCCATCACTGCCAAAGTTTGACCCGCCGTGACCGTATCACCGGGTTTAACCGTAAACGAGACTACCTTGCCCGGCATGGGGGCAGTCAAGCGGCCTGCTGCGGCGGTGCTGTCTGCCAGCTGCACAAAGGGGTCAATGACTATAATTTTAGTAGCTGCTTGAGCAGTAAATACGTGTGTTTCCTGCCCTTTTTTATTGTGATTCGGATAGCAGTGCGCATCGAAACGCTGGCCTGCAAAATCTACACTGACTGCACCGCTGGCCTGTAGTACAAAGCTGAACACGCCACTGGCATCGCCTGCCCGCAAATGCAGCGCACCATCGTGCAAATACGTCAGCTCGGCCTGCACAGGCTGGTCGTGAAACTCTAGATGAAAGTGCCGACTGTAAGCACCAAACGCGCGCCAGCCATCGCGCTGAGCGAATGGACTGGTATCTTGTGCAGCACGTTCCGCTATTAAAATATGAGCTACTTGAGCAGCAACTACCTGGGTTAAACCCATTTTTTCCTGATGAAACAGCAGTTTTTCCTCACGCGGGATCAGCGCAGTGTCTAAGTTGGCTTGAACAAACGATGGGCTTTGCACCACATGGCGCAAGAACTGCACATTGGTCTGCAAACCGACAATATGGGTTTGCGCCAAAGCTTTGTCCAGCTTGGCCAAAGCCTCCTCACGTGTCGTGCCATGCACGATCAGTTTGGCCACCATCGAGTCGTAATATGGCGAAATGGCATCGCCCTGCCTCACGCCGTCGTCAATGCGCACATCTGACCTTGCAAAGGCAGTATGCGCTGGCTTGGCGTACACCTGTAGCGTGCCAGTGGCGGGCAGAAAGTTATTGTCTGGGTTCTCAGCGCAAATACGCGCTTCTATCGCGTGGCCAGTCATGCGCAGCTGGTCTTGCTGCAGCGGCAATTTCTCGCCGAACGCTACACGCAATTGCCACTCTACCAAGTCCAGCCCCGTAATTGCCTCGGTGACCGGGTGCTCGACTTGCAGGCGCGTGTTCATCTCCATAAAATAAAAACTAGCCCCCACGCTTGCCACTGCGTGTGCTGCGCTGCCCCCCAGGGGGGCTGACCCGCCTTGGGGCGGCCCTGCGCCGGGTCGCCCATCTAGTTGCTCGACTATAAATTCCACCGTACCTGCGCCCTGATAGTTGACCGATTTAGCCGCCGCTACGGCCGCCGCACCCATCTGCTGACGCATGGCTTGCGTCATGCCGGGGGCAGGGGCTTCTTCCAGCACCTTTTGGTGACGGCGCTGCACACTGCAGTCGCGCTCAAACAGATACACGTAGTTGCCATGCGCATCGCCAAACACCTGTATCTCAATATGGCGCGGGCGCTGCACATATTTTTCAATCAGCACTGCGTCATCGCCAAAACTGCTGATGGCCTCACGCTTGCAGCTTTGCAGCGCAGCGTCGAAATCTTCAGACTTGTCTACGGCGCGCATGCCTTTGCCGCCGCCGCCTGCGCTGGCTTTGATCAGCACCGGGTAACCAATGCCGTCAGCTTCTTTTTTGAGCAATGCGGCGTCTTGGTTGGCACCGTGGTAACCCGGTACCAGCGGCACGCCCGCTTTTTCCATCAGCTGCTTAGATTCGGC
Organism: Polaromonas sp.; assembly: GCA_031386655.1. GTDB lineage: Bacteria > Pseudomonadota > Gammaproteobacteria > Burkholderiales > Burkholderiaceae_C > JAAFIP01. The sequence goes on from JANNCO010000486.1 coordinate 10,608, forward strand.
TTTGAGCCCCATGGCCTTGATGGCAGACGGCGGTGGGCCGATAAATACCAAACCTGCATCTGCACAGGCCTGCGCAAACTCTTCGTTTTCGCTTAAAAAACCATAACCGGGATGCACCGCCTGCGCACCCGTAGCCAAGGCTGCGTCGATGATGGCTTGCCAGCGCAGATAGCTGTCTTTGGGCGCATTGCCGCCACTGTCGCTGCCCTGCACGCCAATGTACACCGACTCATCGCAGGCAGCTACATGCTTGGCCTGCGCGTCTGCCGTGGAATACACCGCCACGGTTTTAATCGCCATGCGCGCACAGGTAGCGGCTACTCGGCAGGCTATTTCGCCTCGGTTGGCGATAAGAATTTTGTTAAACACGTTGGACTGCTTTCATTGAAAATTTGGCCTGCGCCGTATTCAAGCTTTTGACTACGGCATCGAAAGCAGGTTTGGGTTGTCCCTGGGTATCGAATAAAGTGGGCCGCATAGGTTGACCGTCTGCGCGGCGTTGCGCTTGAGCCCAGCGGTTAACCCAGCTGTTCTCGTCTGTAACGTTCCACAGCACCACCATCTCGACTGCGTTGTGACCTAAACAAACATCCAAAAAATCTTTGTACAAAGCTGCTGTAGAAGCATCTCTGTGCTCTACGCTGCCTTGGATTTGAAGGTCACGAACATCTAATTCTGTAATTTGCACTGACAGGCCCATAGCACGCACTTCGTCTAGAAACTTAGAAAACTTAGTGGCAGAGAACTTTCTTGATGCATTCAAATGTGCCTGCAAGCCCAATACATCAATCGGTGTTTTTCTTCTTACCCAAGACTCTAAGGTCAGCAGCATAACTGCTTTGCGGCGTTCGTTCCAAACTTCGTCTTGCTCCATACCGTAGTCGTTGTATGCAAGTTTGGCCAAAGGGTCTGCAGCACGCGCCAGCTCGAAAAATCTGGGGTATTGGTCTACACCCCACAACCTTGAAAGCACCGATTCGCGCATACCGTCTGTTCGCTTGTCGTCAGGCTCTATCACTTCATTGAGGACATCCCAAGTATGAATGCGCCCTGCGTAGCGCTTGACCAGCGCTTGCGCATGGGTTGTTTGCGCCGCAACAAAAGTATCGGTAGACGCATTGCTCAAATACGCTGGTGTAGATTGGTGCCAAGCCAAAGTGTGTCCGCGTATTTTGGCCTTCAAAGTTTCAGCAATATTGACTATCTGGTCAGCTTGCGTGTAATTTGGCGTTCCCACCACACCCTGGATACTGCGCCATTTCATGGCGTTCTCTGCGGTGATCACGCCTGCGTGTTGCGCCAGCAGAGTTTTCACCGGGTCTTTACTTGCATAACCTGGCGCAATGGCAAAACCAAAGCTTCTGTTGCTGTCTTGGGCAAGTGCATTGAGGCTTACGTTAGCTTGAGCCTGCGCACATAGCGCACTGCCCATACAGGCACTGCTGGCCCATTGAAGTAGTTGGCGTCGTTGCATAAATTTACACCGCCTTGACACTACCAGAGAAAAACTCTGCAATACGGCGCACCACTACCTTAAGAAATTTAACTAGTACCACGATCAACGCCACGGACAAGACCAGTACGATGCATAGCACCACGCCAAACGTGATGGGGTAATTGGTGGCCAACCACATCATGCCCAGCACGCCACCCTCTTCTACCAAGCTCATGGCGATGTTGCTAAAGGGTTCGGGGGACGTGTTAATCGCAGCGCGCGTGGTCAGCTTGGTAGCGTGCGAGGTAGCGGCCAGTGTGCCGCCCAGCAGGCCAGCCAACGTGCCCATGGTGGCGCTGTCAGCTCCAAACACACCGGCGGCCAATGCGGCACCTGCGGGCACGCGGATGACGGTGTGAATCATGTCCCACAGCGTATCAACCCCAGGAATTTTATCGGCAAAAAATTCAACAAACAGCATGGCTCCACTGCCTGCCAGCATGGCGGGGTGCTGCAGCACATGCAGGCCGCTGGGCAATGGGATAAATCCAAAATACCCTGCCATGCCGGTTAAAAAAACTACCAGGTACAGGCGAATACCACTAGCCCAGCCCAGTGCCGCAGCCAAAGCGGCCAGGCCTGCCATGTCCATACCGCCCAGCGCTTTGCCTGCTGTGCCTGCCACGTCGCCGCCGCTGGCAAACATGCCTGCGATCAACTGCTGCAGGTAGAGAAGAATAGTGTCCATAGTGGCTCCTGAAATAACCTGAGGTGCAACTGGTAACGTTTTTGTAGCTATTGATTGGCTTGGATTAACCCAGCCAATTGGGTTTGCGTTTTTGCAAGAATGACAAGACGCCCTCTTTGCCCTGCCTACTGGAGCGTATATCTGCAATACCCGCTACGGTTTGGGCTATCAGGGGTTGACTGATATCAACGCCTGCCACATCGTGCAGCAACTTTTTGCACGCTTTGACGGCATGGGGGCTGGCGCTGCACAGCGCAGCGGTGATCTCAGATACTTTGTCGTCGAGCTGGTCAGCGCTTGCCACGTCATGCACAAAACCTAAACGCAAGGCCTGTGCAGCGTCAAACCGCTCTGCGGTTAAAAAATAGCGGTGCGCAGCCCGCGCGCCCATCGCGCGAATAACGTACGGGCTGATGGTGGCGGGGATCAAACCCAATTTCACTTCACTTAGGCAATAGTGCGCTGTGTCCACAGACACTGCTATGTCACACGCTGCCACCAACCCCATGCCGCCTGCCACCGCATCGCCCTGCACGCGAGCCACTGTTGGCTTAGGGCAGGTATAGATCACACGCAGCATGTCGGCCAGCTTGGCAGCGTCAGCCAAGTTCTCATCACGCGAATAGTCGGCCATTTTGCGCATCCAGTGCAGGTCTGCACCTGCACAAAAAGCTGTGCCTTGGGCCGCCAGCACAATGCAGCGCACATCATCACGCGCGCCCAGCTGCGTGAATGCCTGGGCAAGCTCGGCGATCACCTGGTCGTTGAATGCATTGCGCACCTCGGGGCGCGACAGGGTAATCTGCGCGATGTGGCGCGATGGCTCGGTAATACTTAAAGTAAGGCAATCAGTCAGGCAATCGCTCATAGGTTGCTTTCTTCTTCTTGCAGCATGCCCACCAGATCCAGCGCTGGGCAGGGTTGGCCCAGCGCGGTCAATGCCGCAGTGATTTGCCCACGATGGTGTGTGCCATGGTTGAACACATGCGCCAACGTTGCCGCAAACGGCAGCGATAAGGCTTGACCACGCGTGGTGGTGTAGCTGAGCTTGCCTTCAAGTCGCTTTGCGGGCCATGATGCAACCAATGGCTGCCAGTTGGCTGCCCCGCCAGTAAGCGCCTGGCCCAGACGCACTCGCATCGGCTCAGCCTCCATGTCCAGTGTTAGCATGGGAGATGTGCCCTTGGCAAAGCGCTGGTACCAAATCAAATGCTCGCCGACCAGCAAATGGTTCAACGTGCCGTGGATGGATGTAAAAAACAGCCCTATATCTTTGCGATAGGCCGCGTCGTCCAGCAGGTTCACAGCGTCCAGCATGCGCCGTGTAGCCCACACGTTATAGCGAGCGAGCATACTGAAATGTTCCGTCGCATCCATACTATTTACCTGCTAAAACAGGTAAGCCATGATGCTGCTGCATGGGCGCGAAGTCACGGTCGTTGTGGATCAACGCGCAGTCTTGTTTGATGCACCACGCCCCCACCAGCAGGTCAATGCTGCTGCGCACCGTGACACCCACCGCACGCAATTGGCGGTACATCGCCGCTGCGGCGCGTGCTACATCCGCGCCACCAGAGGCCACTACAGGCAATGCCGACAAGGTGCCGTTAGCCATCTGCCATTCGCGCTCATGGCGGTAGCCGCGCAACACCTCCATCAGCACCACATCCAGCACCACCACATCGTGGCTTGAATCGTCTAGTACACGGTCTAGCTGCTGGGTTTGTACAGTATGTTTGCCGTTAAAGTAGTCAATCCACACGCTGGAATCTACCGTGATCATGTGCTTTTTCCAATCTTGTAGGCCACGCGAGGTTCTTGCAGTGTGTTGTCTGCCACGCTCCAGTCGCCGTCTACATTCCAAAGCAGTTTGCCACGCAGTGCACGAATATCTTGGTATGCCTTGCGCCGCGCCAGCAAACGCAAGCCTTCTTCGACAGCGTCTTTTTTAGTTTTAAAATCGCCCGCCTGCATGGCAGCTGACATCAATTGGTCGTCGATGACGATATTAGTGCGCATGTGTCTTACCTCGTAATGTGTATATTTTTTGTATATTGTACACATTACATACGGAAAATGCCAAACTTTGGCTCAGGAATAGGCGCGTTTTGTGCTGCTGCCAGACCCAAAGCCAGTACGCGGCGCGTGTCTGCCGGGTCAATAATGCCGTCGTCCCACAGGCGCGCCGTGGCGTAGTACGGGTGGCCTTGGGTTTCGTATTGCGCCTTGATGGGCGCCTTGAAGGCGGCTTCTTCATCTGCCGTCCACTGGCCGCCTTTGCCTTCTATGCCATCGCGCTTGACGGTGGCCAGTACCGAGGCTGCCTGCTCACCCCCCATCACACTGATGCGCGCATTCGGCCACATCCATAAAAAACGCGGCCCAAAAGCGCGGCCGCACATGCCATAGTTGCCAGCGCCAAAGCTGCCGCCAATGATGACGGTGAACTTGGGTACATTGGCGGTGGCTACTGCTGTGACCATCTTGGCACCGTGGCGTGCAATGCCTTCGTTCTCTACCTTGCGTCCCACCATAAAGCCGGTGATGTTCTGCAAAAACACCAGCGGTATTTTGCGGTGGCAGCACAGCTCAATAAAGTGCGCGCCCTTTTGCGCCGACTCGCTGAATAAAATGCCGTTGTTGGCAACAATGCCCACAGCCATGCCGTCTATTTTGGCAAACCCCGTAACCAGCGTAGTGCCACCACCGGAGGGGTTTCCGCCCCATCGCGCTTTGAATTCATCAAACTCACTGCCATCCACAATGCGTGCAATGATCTCGCGCACATCAAACGGTTTACGTGTGTCGGTGGGAATGACGCCATACAGCTCGTGCGCAGCAAACTTGGGGTTTACTATGGTTTTAATAGCTGCTTGAGCAGGTACTACGGCCTGAAAGCCATTATTTATATTAATATTCTTAATTATATTGCGGGCAATGCCCAGTGCATGCGTATCGTCGTTGGCCAAGTGGTCGGCCACACCCGACAGGCGCGTGTGTACATCGCCACCGCCTAAATCTTCAGCGGTGACTACCTCGCCCGTAGCCGCTTTGACCAGTGGCGGACCGCCTAAAAATATCGTGCCTTGGTTTTTGACAATCACCGTCTCGTCGCTCATCGCCGGCACATACGCACCGCCTGCGGTGCAACTGCCCATCACCACCGCAACCTGCGCAATGCCCTGCGCGCTCATCTGCGCTTGGTTGTAGAAAATACGGCCAAAATGGTCTCGATCGGGAAACACCTCATCCTGGTTAGGCAAGTTGGCGCCGCCCGAGTCCACCAGGTAAATGCAAGGCAAGCGGTTTTGTTGCGCAATCTCTTGTGCGCGCAAATGCTTCTTGACTGTCAGCGGGTAGTAGGTGCCGCCTTTGACCGTAGCATCGTTGCACACAACCATGCAATCCACGCCGCTCACGCGGCCAATGCCAGCGATCACTCCGGCTGCGGGCGCACTGTCAAAGCCGTCTTTGTCCGGGTACATGCCCAGTGCGGCCAGTGGCGCAATTTCTAAAAACGGCGTGCCGGGGTCTAGCAGCCTATTGACCCTGTCGCGTGGCAACAGTTTGTTGCGGGCCACATGCTTGGCACGCGCCGCGTCGCCACCGCCTAGCTGTGCTTGCGCAATCTTTGCTTGCAAATCATCCACTACTGCTTGCATGGCAGCTGCGTTGGCCAAAAAGTCTGCCGAGCGGGCGTTTAGCTGGGTCTCTAACACTGGCATAACGTAGTCTTTATAAATGTCGTCTAATGAAATTTAGATTGACGTTTACGTAAACGTCAATTAGCCGCATTGTGACAGATTTATAGGGCAGCACACCCGCAAGCAGTGCGCCACGAATCAGCAAAACTGGTTAACTAAGTTTTCCAGATATTCTTGCCGCCCAGACACAGGTGCCTCGTCAATATTGCGCTTAAAGGCATGGTCGGCTATCTCATCCAGCTTGCACTTACCTGCCAGCACATCTTGCGCCCACGGCGCTTGCCAACCCGCGTAGCGCTGTTTCACAAAATCAGCCCACTTTCCGTCGTTGATCAATTTTTCGGCTACCAGCAAACCGCGTGCAGTAACGTCCACACCGCCAATATGCGAGTGGAACATGTCCACCGGGTCCAGCGACTGGCGGCGTGACTTGGCATCAAAATTAACGCCGCCATGCGTGAAGCCGCCGTTTTGCATGATGTAGTACATGGCCAAGGCGGTGTCGGGCACGTTGTTGGGGAACTGGTCGGTGTCCCAGCCGCACTGCATGTCGCCGCGGTTCATGTCGATGGAGCCGAAGATCCCCAAGGCTGTAGCCGTGGCAATTTCATGTTCAAAACTATGCCCTGCCAGCGTGGCGTGGTTAGCTTCAATATTGACGGTGACTTCTTTCTCTAAGCCCCATTGCTGCAGCATGCCAAACACCGTGGCCACATCAAAGTCATACTGGTGCTTGGACGGTTCGCGCGGTTTAGGTTCGATCAGGATATGGCCTTTCAAGCCGATTTTGTGCTTATGCTCCACTACCATTTGCAAGAAGCGCCCGAACTGCAAACCTTCTTGTCGCAGGTTGGTATTGAGCAAAGTTTCGTAACCTTCGCGGCCACCCCACAGTACATAGTTTTCGCCGCCAAGGGCCTTGGTAGCATTCATCGCCTCACGCACCTGCAGCGCGGCCAGTGCAAAAATCTCGGGGTTGGGATTGGTGCCAGCGCCCGACATAAAGCGGCGGTTGCTGAATGCGTTGGCAGTGCCCCACAGCAGCTTGATGCCGGTGTCGGACTGCTTGCGGCCCAAGTAGTCCACCATGGCTTTGAGGTTGCGCACGCTGTCTTGAGGCGTGGCGCCTTCCGGGGCAATATCACGGTCGTGGAAAGAATAGTAGGGCAGCCCCAGCTTGCTGAAAAATTCAAACGCTGCATCTGCCTTGGCTTTGGCGCTGTCCATCGGGTCGGCAATTTTGAACCACGGGCGCTCCAGCGTGCCTGTGTGACTGAACGGATCAAACCCGTTCCAACAAAAGTTGTGCCAGTAGCACACGGCCATGCGCAATTGCTCTTTCATGGTTTTGCCTAGCACCATGCGGTTCTCGTCGTACCATTTGTAGGCTAGCGGGTTAGACGACTCCGGTCCCTCATATTGAATCTTGTCAATCTCGCCAAAAAAAGTAGCCATAAAGTCTCCTTAAAAATTATCTAAAAAAAAGATTACACAATAGCAGGTGCATGGGCTGTAAATGTGGGTTTGAGTGTGGTGTACAAAGCCTTAAAACGTTCGTAGCGCAGCATTAAAGTACTGTGTGCAGCGGCGTTAGGCACAAACACGCGCTCTATCGCGTGCTGCGTGCAAATGCGTGCCACTGATGCAGCGTCAGCGCCTTCGGCAGCCAGCTGGCCCAAGCGCGCCGCACCCAGCGCTGCGCCCACACTGCTGACCTTATAGGTCGCAATCTTGATATCCAAAATATCAGCCAATAGCTGCGCCCACAACGCACTTTTAGAACCACCACCTACCAGCTGCAATTGTTCGGTATGGCCGCCCGCTTGGCGCAGCGCGTTCATGCCGTCCAGCAGGCCAAAGCCAACCCCTTCGATCACGGCGTAGCCCAAATGCGCAGCATGGTGCGATTGGCGCAACCCCATCAACACACCGCTGGCATCCGCATCGTTATGCGGGGTTCTTTCACCAGACAGATACGGTAAAAATAGCGGCGCGTTGGCACGCTCTGACGCTGTAAGTTGTTCTACTGCTTGCAGCAAAGTGGTTTCGTCTGTTGAACCTGTCAGTTGCGTCGCCCAGCGCAGGCAGCTTGCTGCCGACAGCATGACGGCCATTTGGTGCCACGCATTAGGCAGCGCGTGGCAAAACGCGTGCACGGCGTTCGCTGGATTGGGTGCAAATTTTTCTGTGGCTAAAAAAATCACGCCACTGGTACCCAGCGATAAAAATCCATCGCCAGGGCTGATGATACCTAGCCCTATAGCACTGGCCGCATTGTCCCCTGCACCACCTGCCACAGGTAGGCCAGCCGCCAAGCCTAGCTGGCTGGCTGCATCTGCCGATAAATGCCCCGATACGTCACTGCCTTCTACCAACCGCGGCATGTGCTGGCGCGACAGGCCCGTGGCAGCCAGCATGGCGTCTGACCAGTCTCTGCGCGCTACGTCTAGCCACAGCGTGCCAGCCGCGTCCGACATATCGCTGACATAGTCGCCCGTCAGATGCATTCTTAAGTAATCTTTAGGCAACAGTACTTTGGCAGTTTGCGCAAAAATTTCAGGCTCGTGCTGCCTTAACCATTGCAGCTTGGGCGCCGTAAATCCTGGCATGGCCAGGTTGCCCGTAATCTCTTGTAGCTGCGGGCAGGCACGGCTTAAATCGCTGCATTCCTGCACGCTGCGGGTGTCGTTCCACAGCATGCACGGTCTGAGCACTGCATTGTTTTTATCGAGCAAGGTAGCCCCGTGCATTTGGCCTGACAGACCCATGCCGCGTACCGCTGCGTACTGTGCACGATACTGCTGTCGCACAATAGCGCAAGCCGCCACCATGGCGTGCACCCAAGACGCAGGGTCTTGCTCAGACCACCCTGCGTGCGGCTGACTGATGGCCAGTGGTGCACTGGCGCTGCCTAGCGCCGCACCCTGCTGGTCCATCAGCAAAACTTTTAGTTCTGACGTGCCAAGATCAATCCCAAGATAAGTTTGTAAAGTCATCGAACTAAGTATTTAAAAAAACGGAGGACTTTATATCCCCCCAGCAAATATCACCAGATTGGCATACTACCCTAAGCCTAGCAAACTAGGCAACTGCGCCATGTCTTTAAAAAACCGCTGCACGCCCACCGCTTGCAGTGCAGCCCCAGCAGCATGGTACTCGCCTTGGGGCACATAACCCCACACGGTCGCGCCACTGGCCACCCCAGCGCTTGCGCCGTTGGGCGAATCTTCAATCACTGCACAACGCTCTATCGGCACACCCAGAGATTTGGCCGCCACCAAGTACACATCAGGATAGGGCTTGTTGCGCACCTGTTCCATGCCGCTGAAAGTGCGCCCACCAAAGTACGGCAGTAGCCCTACTTTGGTTAATTGCAAAGTTACTTTGCCGTGGTCTGCGCCGGAGGCCACCGCAATACGCCCGCCCGTGGCGGCATGCAGCGTTTTAACAGCGCCATGAATATTAGGCACTGCTTGCACACGCGCACGCAAAGCTTCGTCTCGAAGCGTACGAAATAGTGCCAGCCATTCTGGCGTTACCGGCTTTCCTGTGTGCTTTTCTATCAACGGCGCCTGATCAATTAGGGCATGACCGACAAAGATGGCAAAGCATTCCTGCGGCGTCATCTGCCAGCCTTGTTGCGCCAACATATCGCGCAGCACATCGTTGGTAATTGGCTCGCTATCGACCAAAACACCATCGCAGTCAAACAGCACAGCATCAAATTTTGTGGTCATAGTTGCTACATTACTAATAGCTGCTTGAGCAGGTTTTACTTGGGTTGGCAGCCTATTTTGAACAAAATATAGCCTCTGCAGCGATTTATGGGGTGTGCGCTGTTTTTTTAGCTCTGCGCTCATCAAGCATTTCAGTTGCACCGCCCAGCTTGACCCATTCATCCCAGCCACCGTCCATATGTGCCACGTTGGTCATGCCCATGTCTTGCAAAGTTTTAGCCGTCAATGCACTGCGCCAGCCTAAACCGCAAAACAAGATGAACTCTTTGCTCTCGTCAGCCCATATCTTTTTATGGTATGGCGATGCGGGGTCTACCCAAAACTCCAGCATGCCGCGCGGCGCGTGGATGCTGCTTGTGATGGTGCCTTTGTCCAGCTCACGAATGTCGCGGATATCCACTAGATGCGCAGTGCCTGCAGCCACTTTGGCTTGCACGTCGCGCACAGAATAAGTTGTGACTTGGGCCATGGCTTCGTCCACCATGGCACGAGAACTTTTGGTAATTGGCATATACAACTCTCCCAATAAAAATGCCTTGGCACCTATTGTGGCACCAAGGCGCAGTTGCTTGAAAAACTAAAGTTTAAGCGAAATTAACCACCTACTTAACCACCTACTTAACCACCTAGTTAACCACCCAGGTAAGCGGCCTTAACTGCAGGATCATCTTTAAGCTTATCCGCTGGGCCGTGCACTGAAATGCGCCCATTTTCCAGCACGTAACCATAGTCGGCTACTTTCAAAGCCGCAGCAGCAAATTGCTCTACCAGCAGCATCGTCACGCCTTGGCTTTTAAGGCGGTTGATGATGTTAAACACTTCTTCTACCAAAATAGGCGCCAGGCCCATCGAAGGCTCATCAAACAGCACAATCTCAGGGTCTAACATGATCGCGCGTGCCATGGCCAGCATCTGCTGCTCGCCGCCCGACAGTGTGCCCGCCAGTTGCGTGCGGCGCTCTTTAAGCCGCGGAAAAAGCTCCAGGGCCTTTTCCAGGTCAGCTTTCACATCGCCCTTAGGTCGGCTGCCCGTCAGCCGCGGGAATGCGCCCAAAGTAAGGTTGTCGGTCACGCTCATGGTGGCAAATACACGGCGGCCTTCAGGTGAGTGGGCCAAGCCTTGCTTGGCAATGGTGTAGGACTCCATCCCGTCCACGCGTTTGCCGTGCAGGCTAATCTCTCCTCCGGTGGGCTTGATCATGCCTGACACAGCGCGCATGGTGGTAGTTTTTCCAGCGCCGTTGGAGCCAATCAGAGTGACAACTTTGCCCTTGGGTACTTCCATCGAAATACCATGCAGCACTTGCACTTTGCCGTAGCCCGCTTCGAGGTTTTTAATGCTTAACATAGTGTAGTCCTCTGGTGCTTAATGTGCGGTACCACCGAGGTACGCTTCAATCACTTTTTCGTTGGCCTGCACTTCTGCCGGCTTGCCTTCTGCGATTTTCTGGCCAAAGTCCAGCACTGAAACCGTATCGCACAGCTCCATCACCACATCCATGTGGTGCTCAATCAAGATCACTGTAATGCCGTGATCGCGAATTTTGCGGATGATGGCAATCAGCTCTTTGATGTCGGGTGCGGTCAAGCCTGCGGCAGGTTCGTCAAGCAAGAGCAGCTGGGGGTCTAGTGCCAGGGCGCGGGCAATTTCCAGCAAGCGCTGTTTGCCATAGGGCAGGTTGCGGGCTTCTTCGGTGGCCAAATCAGACAGGCCTACAAAACGCAGCAAACCCAAGCCACGCTCGGTAGCGGCTTTGTCCTCGCGCGCGTAGCGCGGTGTGTGCAAGGCTACGTCAGCAATATTGCTGGCAAAACTGTGGTGTAGGCCTACTTGAATGTTCTGCAGCGCTGTCATCTCGCCAAACAGCTGCACGTTTTGAAAAGTACGCGCTATGCCTGACAGCGCGATATCTGACGAGGTGCGGCCCACCACTGAGCGACCTGCAAATTCGATAGTGCCAGCGGTGGGCACATAGATGCCCGTCAGCACGTTCATCATGGTGCTTTTGCCCGACCCGTTAGGACCAATCAGTCCGTGAATGGAGCCGCGCTGGATGCGCAAGTCCACATTGTTCAGCGCTTTAAGGCCACCAAACTGCATCAGCACATTGCTAGCCAGCAACAGGTCGCCACCAAATTCTTTACTGCCAGCGTGCGCGGCTACCATGATGGCGTCTTTGCCTGTGTCACCCGCGTCGAGTTCGCTGGCCATTGACGCAGACTTACGCTTAAAAAACAAGCTGCGCACAAAACCCACAATACCGTCTTGCAAGTAGTACACCACAAACAAAATCATCAAACCAAAGATACTCAAGCGCCAGTCAGTGATCGACTGCAACCAGAATGAAAACCCGGCCAGGGCCGCTGTGCCAATGACGGGAATAGCCATCGCTTTAGGCGTGGTAATTTTTTTAGCCACACCTACTACACCACCCACCAGCATCAGCGCCGCAAGCGATGACGCCACGATACGGAACATTTCCAGGTCGTCCAGTAGCTTGGGCAAAATCACGATGATCGCCGCGCCCAACAGCACGCCAGAACGGGTTTTTCGCCCACCCATGATGACGGCCAACAGGAACAACACCGTCAGTTCGTTGTTGTAAGTGTTGGGCGAAATGTACTGCTCTGAATACGCATACAACGCGCCCGCCAAACCTGCAAAACCAGCACTGATCACAAAGGCATATACCTTGTAGCGGTACACCGACACGCCCATACAATCAGACGCCACAGGGCTACCGCGTAGCGCTTCAAACGCACGGCCCAACTGCGAGTTCAAAATTCGGTGCACAACGATAAGTGAAAGCGTCATTAACCCAAACACCAACCAATAAAACCCGTTCTCATGCAGTTGGGTGCCAAACAGCGATGGCTTGGGAATTTTGATGCCCAAAGGACCTTCCGTAAGAAACGTCATCTCGTTGATCAAAATTTGAATGATGGTGCCAAAGGCCAACGTCACCATCGCCAGGTATGGGCCCGATACGCGCAATGCGGGCAGCGCCAGCAGCGCACCAAAACCAGCCGTTACCACCACACTGGCCGGGATGATGAGCCACAGCGGTGCGCCCAGCTTCATAAACATCACGCCCGCAGTGTACGAGCCCACACCAAACAATCCAGCATGGCCTAGTGACACTTGGCCGGTATAGCCCACCACAATGTCCAAGCCGAATAACAAAATGGCGTAAATCATGATCGTGCCGACCATGTGCACGTAATAAGGGTTGCTGGTAAATAGCGGCACTGCCGCAAGCAGTGCCAAACCGATGACAGCGGCAATTAAAGTCTTGCGGTTCATCATCAAACTTTCTTGATAGCAGCTTTGCCAAACAAACCGGCAGGCTTAAAGGCCAACACGAGCAGCAGCAACACAAGGCCGGGCACATCTTTGTAACCGGTAGAAATATAAAAGCCCGTGGTGGTTTCAGCGATACCCAAGATAATGCCGCCCACAATAATGCCCATGCCACTGGTCAAACCACCAATAATGGCCACCGCAAACGCTTTCAGGCCCAGCACCGCGCCCATGGTGGCACCCGTCAGCGTTAATGGTGCAATCAACACACCTGCAAAGCCGGCCGTTGCCGACGACAGTGCGTACGAGAAAGTAATCACCAAGCCGGTGTTGATACCCATCAGCTTGGCGGCGTCGCGGTCGTTGAAAGTAGCTACTACCGCTTTACCGTAAATAGTTTTGCGGTTGAAAAATTCTACGGCCAGCATCATGAATACTGCGCCCGCCACAACCAGCAGCTCCATGGGCAGCACGTTTGCGCCAAACACTTTAATCGGCGACTCTGGCAGTGGAGAGGGAAACTTCAAATCGTCACGACCCCAGACGTTTTCAGCCACGTTTTTAAAAATAATGCCCAGCGCGATGGTGGACATGATCCAGCCGAATTCGCTTTTGATCTTGATCGCAGGACGCACACCAATGCGTTCGACAATACCGCCTTGCACCAAGCCAAACACAATCACCAGCGGAATCATCAGCCAATAGTTCACACCTGCGTTGACTAGCGTAAGGCCCACCATGGCACCCAGCATCAGCGCATCACCTTGGCCAAAGTTCAGCGTGTCTGAGGTTTGAAAAGTTAGCTGATAGCCAAACGCGATAACGGCATAAATCATGCCCAGCGCGATGCCGCTGTAAATGAGTTGAAGTAGGATTTCCATGGATTCCACCTTGGGTAACGATGCCGGGCAGTGCGCCTAATGTTGCATCAAATGGGCGACAAAAAAGCACCGCAAGGCCGGCAAAGGCCCACACGGTGCCCGGATGTCTATGCGATTATTTCTTGACGGCCAAAGCACCTTTGGCGTTGACGTCTTTCACGCGTACTTCAGAAGCCTTCTTCTGGTCGTCTGGGTAGGCGTACACCACGCGCTGGCCTTTGACTTCGCCAAATACTGGAATATTGGCAGTGATGGCTTCGTGGTCTTTAGCCGTAAAAGGCTTGTTGTAGGTAGTAATGACGCCCTCTACTGGTGTCCTCAAGTCTTCCAGTGCTGCCTTGATCTTTGGACCATCGGTTGAGTTGGCTTGCTTGATAGCTGCAGCCAATAAGTAGATGGAGTCGTAACCTTGCGCAGCCGACACTGGCGAGTCAATGCGTGCATTCTTCGGGTTGAAGGTCTTCAGGTAATTGATGATGAAGGATTGACGCTTGGGCGTGGTGGGCTCTTGAATGAAAGTTTGCGGCATGCGCGCGCCTTCACCGCCTGGGCCTGCGTTGTCAATAAAGTTAGCCATCGACAATGTCCAGCTGCCAACCATGGGTACTTTCCAGCCCAGCTTGGTCATGCCATTGGCGATCTGCGCCAACTCAGGGCCAATAGCGTAGGTCAGCACAGCTTCAGCGCCGGCCTCTTTGGCCTTGAGCAACTGCGCTGTCATGTCCACGTCTTTGATGTTGAACTTCTCAACCGCCACTGCTTTGATGCCTTTGAGCTGTAAGGCAGTTTCCAGGTCGGCACGGCCCAACTGGCCGTAGTTGGTAGAGTCCGCAAGAATAGCCACTTTCTTGTAGCCACGGCGGGTCACGGCTTCTTCCACGATCATCGGCGCTTGAATGCTGTCATGCGCAGCATTGCGGAAAATGTAGTTTTCAGGCTGGTCGTCAAACTGATGGGTGACCAGGGAACCCGTGGCCACGTTGTTCATCACCGGAATTTTGGCTTCCTGGAAAAAGCGCTGCGATGCCAATGCCACGCCGGTGTTGATGTAACCCACAGCAGCGGTAACTTTTTCTTTGTTGATCAGTTCTTGGGCAATTTGCACGCCGCGCTCGTTTTTAGCTTCGTCGTCACGCTCTACCAGCTCCAGCTTGCGGCCCATTACGCCACCGGCCTTGTTGATTTCATCTGTGGCCAAACGCACTCCGTCGCGCATGCTTACGCCCATGGACGAAGACCCGCCAGTAAAAGGACCCGCAACACCAATTTTGATGTTTTGTGCATAGCTGGCTGCAGCTGCGGCCAGCGCGATGGAAGTAAGAGCAAGAGTGCGTACAAGTTTCACGGAAAGTCTCCAAATGGTGGGGTAAATTAATATGCGTTGCAAACTGTCGTTGGTAAAACTAACACCACGACGTTCTTTGATTATGAGACGCAACCATCATCCAGCACTAAGTGTTATCCGCAGGATAGGGTGTGAGTGGGACACAACTGTTATGACTTTTTATTGATGATTTCAGAGGAGAAATTGCTGAAATTCGAATTTTAAATACGCAACTACGTGCCCAAGCAACGTCAGGCAATTGCAAGTTAAAGTGCAGATATCAGGCCAGCGCATGCCAATTAGTATCTTTTGCACATCACTCGTGCCCTCATAAATCTGTCATACACGCACATCACGGTAAATACGCTCTACCGGAAAATCAGTCACATACCCATAGCCGCCGTGCACTTGAATCGCATCGCTGCACACGCGCTCGGCCATCTCGCTGGCAAACAGCTTGGCCATGGCGGCTTCTTTCAGGCACGGCTGGCCTGCGTCTTTGAGTGATGCAGCATGGTGAATCAGCTGCCGGGCGGCTTCGATCTGGGTGGCCATGTCGGCCAGCTTGAACTGCACGGCTTGGTGTTGAAAGATCGGCTGGCCAAAGCTGACGCGGTCTTTGCTGTACTGCAGTGCTGCGTCAAACGCAGCGCGCGCCATGCCAATGCATTGCGACGCGATGCCGATGCGCCCACCTTCTAGGCCGCTCAGTGCAATCTTCAGGCCTTGGCCTTCATCACCGATCAAGTTTGCTGTCGGCACACGACAATTGTCAAAAAGAATTTGTGCGGTGTCGCTGGCGTGCTGGCCCAGCTTGTCTTCAATGCGCGCCACTTCGTAGCCCGACGTTGCAGTCTCCACAATGAAAGCGCTGATGCCTTTTTTGCCCGCCGATTTATCGGTGACCGCCATAACGATCGCCACATCACCATTTTTACCGCTGGTAATGAACTGCTTCACACCACTCAGCACGTAATAATCGCCGTCCTTGGTGGCAGTAGTTTTTAAACCCGCTGCCTCACTGCCCACATGCGGCTCGGTTAGGCAAAACGCACCCAGCATGTCGCCGCGTGCCAGGGGTTTTAAGTATTTTTGCTTTTGCGACTCATTGCCCCAGGCCATCAAGATGGAGCACACAGGGCAATTGTTGACACTCACAATGGTCGACGTTGCACCGTCACCGGCTGCAATTTCTTCCAAAATTAAAGCCAGGCTCAGGTAGTCCATGCCCGCGCCGCCATACTGCTCTGGCACCGCCACACCGTAACAGCCCAAGTCAGCCAAGCCGCGCAGCTGCGCCCGCGGAAAGTGGTGCGACTTGTCCCATGCTGCGGCATGCGGCGCAATCTCGGCTTGTACATACGCACGCACTGCATCTTGTACGGCAATATGGTCTTCACTTAGCTGCATGGCGTGGTCCTGGAAATGTTTAATAAATGTACAAAGGTTCTGCGACAGCTAGGCTACCTACCAGCTGCTAAAAGCACGTCCGTCGTAATGCAAATACCTGCCTTTGTCTTTGGCTGTCAGCCCTGCAATGGTTGTGCACATCGCCGTGACAGAAGCATCGGTAGCTATCGACGCATTGGGGCCACCCATGTCGGTGCGCACCCAGCCTGGATGCATGGGCAGCATGAGCGCATCAGGGTAATCGTGCTGCGCAGCCACCACGGCCATATTGAGTGCTGCTTTGCTGACCCGGTAAGTCCAGGCAAAACTGGCACGGGTCTCACCGATGCACCCCATATCGCTGCTGATGAAGATAAATTTACCTTTGGCCTGCGCCACCATGGGCGCAACTTGTGGAATGGTTTGCATGGCTCCCAGCACGTTGGCATGCATCACATGGTCAAACTCAGCCTGTGTTGGCGGCGACGTTGCACCAGCCAATGTATACACACCTGCCACATAAATGGCTACGTCAAACTTCTCGCCATCCAGCATTCCAGCCAAAGCACCCACGCTGGTAGGGTCAGCCACATCCAGCCTGACCGCTTTGGCACCCAAGGCTTTGATCTTTTGCAAACCCTCTTCGTTGCGCGCAGTTGCCGTGACCTGCGCACCTGCATGGGCGTACTGGCGTACAAACTCCAACCCTATGCCTCGCGATGCTCCAATGATGAGAATTTGCATGATAAAACGCCCTATTACCCAGGTAAATCCTGCTCAAGCAGCTATTAAATTCATAGTGATTACAACATTTCCAGTGCCACCGCTGTGCCTTCGCCACCGCCAATGCACAGCGTCGCCAAGCCGCGTTTTAAGCCACGCGCTTTGAGCGCATGCATCAGTGTGACCATGATGCGTGCGCCGCTGGCACCAATAGGGTGGCCCAGCGCGCAGGCGCCGCCGTTGACATTGACAATCTCATGCGCTACGTGCAACTCGGCCATCAGCGCCATGGGCACTACCGCAAAAGCTTCGTTGACTTCCCACAGGTCTACGTCTTTTACCGACCAGCCTGCTTTAGCCAAAGCCTTTTGCGTAGCGCCTACTGGAGCTGTTGTAAACCAATTGGGCTCTTGCGCATGCAACGCGTGGCTGACAATGCGGGCCAACGGCGTGCAGCCCAGCTTGGCCGCTGTGCTGGCACGCATCATCACCAGCGCTGCTGCGCCGTCGTTAATCGACGAGCTGGACGCAGCAGTAATCGTGCCGTCTTTTTTAAACGCAGACTTGAGCGTGGCAATTTTGTCCAAGCGCGCTTTGGCAGGGCCTTCGTCAATGCTGACCACCACATCGCCTGCGCGACCCTTTACGGTTACTGGCGCAATTTCTGTGGCAAACGCTCCTGATTTTGTAGCGGCTTGCGCACGCTCAACGCTGGCAATGGCAAATTTATCTTGTGCATCACGGGTAAATTTGTACTTGTCAGCGCATTCTTCACCAAAGGTGCCCATCGAACGGCCCGCTTCATAAGCGTCTTCCAAGCCGTCCAGCATCATGTGGTCAAAAATGCGGTCATGCCCAATGCGAATGCCACTGCGCCCTTTAAGCAGCAAGTGCGGTGCATTGGTCATGCTTTCCATACCGCCCGCTACGATCACATCGGCGCTGCCGGCAGCCAGCATGTCATGTGCAAACATGGCAGCACGCATGCCGCTGCCGCACATTTTAGACAGCGTCACTGCGCCAGCACTTTTAGGCAAGCCGCCTTTGAAACCTGCTTGCCGAGCAGGCGCCTGGCCTTGGCCTGCCATCAGGCAGTTGCCAAATAGCAATTCATTGACCACATCGGGCGAAATACCAGCGCGCTCGACTGCGGCTTTGATGGCTACGCCGCCTAGATCGTGCGCAGCAAGCGAAGCAAAGTCGCCCTGAAATGCGCCCATGGGGGTACGGGCGGCGCTGACGATGACTATGGGATCTGACATTTTAAAACTCCTGGGAAATTAATACTGAATAAAAAACTACCGAATACCGAACAGCCGGACGCGAAGGGCGCAAAGGTTTAGCGAAGGACGCGAAAGGAATACCAAATTTTTAAACAAGTTAATCTCAATTTAATCAATAAAATTTTAGTAGTACTCTGTTTTTATGTTTTATATTCATTTTTTTCTTATTTAGCGTTCTTCGTGAAACCTTCGCGCCCTTCGCGTCCAGAAGTCCGAATTCAAAACCTCAACCACGAACAAACCGTTTTTCCTTGTCATACGGAAACACATCATGCACATGCCCTGCTGCAATACGCTCTTTGTGGCTTTGCCAAAAAGCAGCGTCCAGCAAATCGGCGTGGTGCTGCATAAACACTGCGCGCACAGCTTGGTTACCCAGTAAAAACGGGGCAAACGTCTCGGGAAATACATCGCGTGGCCCCACGCTGTACCACACCTCGCCACTCATCTCTTCTTCTTCGTTGCGCGGTGCGGGTACTTTGCGGAAAGTACAGTCTGTGATGTATTCGATCTCATCGTAGTCGTAGAACACCACTTTGCCGTTGCGGGTGATGCCAAAATTTTTCCACAACATATCACCCGGAAAAATATTGGCGCGCACCAAATCTTTGATGGCGTTGCCGTATTCCACCACCGCCCGCTCCATTTGCTCACGGGGTTTGTCGTTGTCTAAACCCTGGTCAAACGCTTCCTGCAGGTAAATGTTCAGCGGGATCATGCGCCGCTCGATGTAGACGTGTTTGATGATGACTTCCGTCTGGCCGTCCCCGTCGCGGTCGGAGATTTCGAGCTGGCTGGGGGCGAACTTTTCGATCTCGGCGATCAGCTCGTCGTCAAAACGCTCACGCGGAAAAGCCACCTCGCTGTATTCCTGCGTGTCGGCCATGCGACCCACGCGGTCGTGCTGCTTGACCAGCAGGTACTTGCCTTTGATCTG